>NZ_JBITEO010000025.1:0-104716 GCF_044455245.1 Streptomyces sp. NPDC051310 | reverse complement strand
TTCCAGCAGGCCGACGGCACCACCAGCCGCAAGTACGGCGGCACCGGCCTGGGCCTGTCCATCAGCCGGGAGATCGCCCACCTCCTCGGCGGAGCCGTGAGCGTCGCCAGCGTGCCGGGGGAGGGCAGCACCTTCACCCTCTACCTGCCGGCCGCCCGCACCGACTTCGCCGAACGCCCGGCCGACCGGGCGGAATCCCGCACCACGGCCGGCGGCGCCCGGGGCACCGGCGCCGCGGACGGCGACCGCGGCCCCGCCGGACCGTCCACGGCCGTGCCGAGACAGCAGCGCCGTCTGCTGGTCATCGAGGAGCGGCCCCGCGGTCTGCTCTCCCTCGTCGCCGAGAGCGCGGCCCAGGACCTCGCGGGCAACCGCGGCCTCGGCGACCGCGACAGCGCCGACGTCGAAGTGATCACCGCGGTCGGCGCCCAGGAGGCGGCGGCCGCCCTCGCCGCCGAGGCCTTCCACTGCGTCGTACTCGAACTCGACATGGCGGGCGGCGAAGCGCTCCGGTTCCTGGACGCCGTCGAGGGCGACCCTGCCCTCAGCGCCGTACCCGTCCTCGCCCACAACAACCGGCGGCTCGCACCCGCCGACGAACGAGCCCTGCAGTCCCGGGCCGACGCCCGCCCGCTGGAGCTGCTCTCCGGCCTCGACGAGCTGCGGGAACGCATCACGCTGCACCTGTCCGCCGAGCAGCCCGGCGACGTCCTGCCCCTGGTACGCCGCGAGGGCACGGCCGAGCTCGCGCCCCAGCCCGTCGACGGCCGGCTCGCGGGCCGCACGGTCCTGGTCGTGGACGACGATGCCCGCAACCTGTACGCCCTCAGCGGCATCCTGGAGCTGCACGGCGTGCACGTCCTGCATGCGGCGAACGGACGCGAGGGCATAGAAGCCCTCGACCGGCACCCGGGCATCGAGCTGATCCTGATGGACGTCATGATGCCCGAGATGGACGGTTACGCGGCCACCGCGGAGATCCGGCGCATGCCCGCGCACGCCGGTCTGCCCATCATCGCCGTCACGGCCAAGGCGATGCCCGGCGACCAGGAGAAGAGCCTCGCCGCCGGGGCCAGCGACTACGTCACCAAGCCGGTGGACGCCGACGACCTCGTCGCCCGCGTGCGGCACTGGCTCAGCCGGGCGAGCCGATGACGGTCCGCGATGCGCTCCGGACCCTGCCCGGCACGCCCGCCGACGAGAGGGCCGCAGCGTCATGACCACGTCCGAGCACACCGCACGCCCCACCGGGGACGCCGCCCTGCCGGCGCCGCCCCGCCGTCCGGCGGAGGACGGCGCGCTCGGGGGGCGGCAGCACACCGAGGCCATCGGCCGGCTCGCCGCCACGGTGGAGCGGCTGCGCCGCGAGGTCCGGGCCGCCCAGGCCGCTGCCGACGGGCGCGCACTCGTCGAACTGGCCAAGGGCATGCTCGTCGAACGGCTGCGGTGCGCCCCTGCGGAGGCGGCGCGCCAGCTGCAGACGCTGGCGGACCAGGCCGGGGTGACGCAGCTGGAGCTGGCCGCGGACGTCATCAACCAGTCGGCACGCGACCGCTTCGCCGAGATCGCCGACGAGTTCGTCCGGCGCACCCGGGCCGGAGCCGCGCCGGACGCCCCGGCCGGGTCGCGGAACCCGGACGAGGATCCCGGCGCGCGATCCGTCGCCGTACGCCTGCGGACCGCCGAGTCCGCCGCGCTGGCGGCGGACGACACCCAGGCGGTGGCGGAATCCCTCCTGGAGCACGCCCTGGTGCCGCTCGGCGCCCACGCGGTCGCCGTGTGGTTCGCCGGGTCGGACGCCTCACTGACCCTGGCGGGTCATGCCGGGTTCGCCCCGGGGGAGGCGCAGCGCTGGAGGTACGTGCCGCCCGGCGTCACCACGGTGGCCCGGCGCGCCCTGACCGAACGCCGGACCATCTCGATCAGGTCCCTGTCACAGGACGGCATCCCCTCCATCGGCCGCCTCGAGCACCCCGACAGCGGCCGGACGGCCGTCCCCGCGGGCACCGGCGGCCGCATCCACGGTGTCCTGGAGATCTGCTGGCCCCACCCGCTGGAGGCCCAGCCGCCGCAGGTGGCCCGGCAGTTCGAGGCCCTCGCCGAGCTGTGCGCCCGCACCCTCGAGGAGCAACCGCACGCCGCGGGGGAGCGGTCCCCGGCCGTCGCGGCACCGCTGCCGTACGTCACGGAACTGGTGGAACTGGCCGAGGGCCTGTACGACTCCGCGCTGGTCCTGCTGCCGTACCTCGACGCCGACGGCCGGCTCACCGACTTCCGGGTCCACCACACCAACAGCCGGTTCATCGACCCGACGGGACGGCCCCGCAGCGCCGTCAGCGGTGCCCTGTTCCTCGAGGCGTACCCGATGGCCGCCGGCGCCGGAGACCTGTTCGACCAGATCCAGCGTGTATACGCGACCGGCGAAGCGTTCCGCGCCGAGCGGATGACCCTGACCACGCTGGTCGAGCAGGTGCCGCTCACGGCCGTCGCCGACGTCAGCATCACCCGCCACGGCTCCGGCGTCCTGCTGATCTGGCGCGTGGAGGACGAGACCGCCCGTCTGGCGAGCCTCCTGCAGCACGCCCAGCGCCTCGGCCGCATCGGAGGGTTCGAGGAGAACGTCCGCAGCGGCGAGATCGTGTGGAACCGCCAGCTGTTCGAGCTGCGCGGGCTGCCGCCCACCGCGGCCCCCGTCCCGCTGGAGGACCTGCCGGCGCACGCCCACCCCGACGACGCCGTCGCCATCGGACGGTTCCTGCGCACCGTCCTGCACCAGCGGCGCCGCGCGTCCGTCGCCTTCCGGCTCCAGCGCTCCGACAAGGTCACCCGCCACATCCGGGTGGTCGCCGAGCCGGTGCTCGGGGACGACGGCCGGCTGCTCTCCGTCCGCGGCGCCTACCAGGACATCTCCTCCCAGCACTGGACGGAGGTCGCGCTGGCCGCCACGCGCGACCGGCTCGCCCACAGCGAGCAGCAGGCCGAGGAGCACAACCGGCTCGCCCTCCAGCTCCAGCACGCCATCATGCCGCCCACCCGGGCGCCGCTCGCCGTGCCCGGCCTGGACGTCGCCGTCCGCTACCGGCCGGCGGAGTCCGACTCCCTCGTCGGCGGCGACTGGTACGACGCGGTCGTCCTGCCCTCCAAGGACGTCCTGCTGTGCGTCGGTGACGTCGCCGGGCACGGCATCGAGGCGGCGACCAGCATGGTGGTCCTGCGCAACGCCCTGCGCGGCCTGGCAGTCACCGGGGCGGGCCCCGCCCAGCTGCTGTCCTGGCTCAACATCGTGGCCCACCACCTGACCGAACAGGTCACCGCGACCGTGGTGTGCGGCATCTACCACCCGGACACCCGTGTGCTGCGGTGGGCCCGGGCCGGGCACCTGCCGCCCGTGCTGGTACGCGGCGACGAGGCGCGGACGCTGCCCCTCGTGGGCGGCCTGCTCCTCGGCGCCCTCGCCGACGCCGACTACACGGAGGGCGAGGTCCAGCTCGACGAGGGCGACGTCCTGCTGATGTACACCGACGGCCTGGTCGAGCGGAAGGACCTGTCCGTCCAGGACGCCCTGGCGCAGCTGGTGAAGACGGCACGCACCCACGCCCCGTCCCTGGAGCACCGCCTCGACAGCCTCCTCACGCACAGCAGGTCGGACACCGACGACGACACCTGCATCATCGGGATACGGGTGAGATGAGCCGAGGCGGGTGAGGCGAGGCGAGTGAAGCGAGGCGGGTGAGGCAAGGGCAGCGAGCGGCCACGGCCGTCAGCGGCCGGGCCGCCCGGCGGTGTGCACCGTCCGGTAGCGCGACGGCGAGATGCCGTACCGGTCGGTGAAGGCCTGGCGCAGCGCCTCGGCCGAACCGAATCCGCAGCGGACGGCCACGCCGGCGACCGGGAGCGCCGTCGTCACCAGCAGGTGGGCGGCCGCCTCGCAGCGCGCCCTGCGGACGTACTTCCCCGGTGTCAGGCCGAGGTGCTCCCGGAACAGCCGGGTGAGATGGCGCGGCGTCACCCCCGCGCGTGCCGCGAGCGCGACGGCCGTCAGATCGCCGCCGGGGTGCACCGCGATGTGCTCCACGAGCCGGCGCACCAGGTCGTTCGCGGGCGGAGGGCCGGCGACGAACATGCTCATCTGCGCCTGGTTGCCGGGGCGCTGGAGGTAGACGACCAGGTTCCTCGCCACTTCGCGGGACAGCTCCTCCCCGTGGTCCTCCGCTATCAGGGCCAGCGTCAGGTCCAGGGCGCTGGTGACGCCCGCGGCCGTGTAGACGTTCCCTTCGCGGATCCAGATGGGGTCGGGGTCGACGGTGACGTCCCCGTGGCGGGCGGCGAGCCGGTGTGCGTACCGCCAGTGGGTGGTGGCCCGGCGGCCGTCCAGCAGCCCGGCGGCCGCCAGGACGCTCGCCCCGGTGCACACCGAGGCCACCCGGCGGCTGTCCCGGGCCAGGCGCCGGACGTGCGCGACGAGGCGCGGGTCGGCGGCGGCCCGCTCGTGCCCCAGGCCGCCCGAGACGAGCAGGGTGTCGACCGGGCCGGTGACGCGCTCGAGGGACTGCTGGCCCTGCAGCGTCAGCCCCGAGCCGCAGACCACCGGCCCGCCACCGGGGCTGGCCAGGGACACCCGGTAGGGGACGCCGGGACGGCCGATCCCGTTCGCCATGGCCAGGGACGTCGTCACGCAGGCGATGTCCAGCAGCTCCGCCGCCTCGTAACCGACGACGACGACCAACCGTTCCTCCACGCGCACGACCCTAGGGGGAAAGGACCGGCACCCCAAGGTTCGCGACATGAGCCGCGTCCCCCGGCGACGCGCCCGCCCGTCCGGTGAACAGTGGGGGACGCCATGACGGCCATCACAGGGGGAGGCACCTCATGATCGACTGCACACCGGGGACGGACACGCCGAAGCGGGCCCGCGGGGACTCCGGGGGCGCCTCCCCGGGACTGTTCACCGCGGTCCTGCACCGCTGGCCCACGCTGCTCGCCCTCGTGGTGGTGGCCGCCACGTTCGGCGACGGCCTTCCCCCTCTGGAGCCCTTGGCGTGGCTGCTGGCGATCATGCCCGTCTGCTATCTGGCCTTCGGTCTCGCCCGCGGCGAGTTCACGGGCCGGGGAGGGCTCGGCATCCAGGTCGCCGGGCTGGCCGGCTTCGGCGCCGTGGCGCTGGCCGTCCTGGTGTCCGACGGCACCGCCGCCCGGTACGTGCTCGCGGCGGGCTGGCTGGGGCACGCCGTGTGGGACTTCGCGCACCACCGGAGCGGGAAGGTCGTTCCCCGGGGCTGGTCGGAGTGGTGCTGCGTCGTCGACCTCCTCGGCGCCGTCGCGCTGGTCGTCCTGGCCCACTGAATTCGGGGGAGTGCACCGGATCGGACGGGGTAAGGGAAGCGACGTGGCCGGTGTGCCTACCGTCGACGGGGCAGGAGTACATGACCACCGAGATGACAACAGAGAAACGCCCCCCCGCCAGCCCGCTGGGCCCGCTCCCACCGCTCCGCAGGGTCGCGGAGTACACGGGGGAGCCGGGCTGCATCGCGGCTGCCCGGGCCTTCGCCGACGGCTTTCTCCAGCAACTCGCCGCCGAATGGCTCGCCGTGCTGCCCGCCCGTACGGAACAGGACGTGCGGCTGGTCGTCAGCGAACTGGTGACCAACGCCGACCGCCACAGCGACGGGCCGTACATGCTCGAACTGGAAGGCTGCGCCCGGTGGCTGACCGTGACGGTGTACGACAGCAACGCCGTCGGGCCGATGCTGTACGCACGTGACCCCGCCCGCGTCGGCGGACACGGCATGGAGATCGTGCACGCCCTCTGCCACCGGGTCACGGTCGAGAGCGTGCCGGTGGGCAAGCGGATCCGGGCCGAGTTCCTGCTGGACGAAGGGGCGGACGCTTCCTAGGCGTCCCCGTCCCGTCCCCCTCCCGGTACCGGTGCGCGGGCCCGTCCTCCTCCTGGTGTGCGGGCCCGCCGTCGTCCGGCCGGCCGTGCCGGTCCAGGCACAGCACGAGCGCGTCGCCCGTCGTGTCCGCGCCGCGGTGGGCGGCCGCCTCGCGATGCACCGCGCCGGGCCCGGCCGCCGCCGGCGTCCGGCCGGTCGCCACCGCGCCGGGTGTGAAGCCTTCCTATGGGAGTTGTGTGACGATCATGAAGGTGTGGGGGACGGTCGCGGAACCCGGCGCCGCCCGGGCTGACAAACGGCGCCGCCGGGTGACAGAGTGGATCGGTGCCCCGCTTCACCAGTCCGTCGCGCCGCCACGAGCAAGTGGCGGCAGACGTCTGCGCGGCCGCCGAACTTCTCGAGGTGGTGCTGGGGCGGGGCCAGGAGACGGTGCCCTCCGGGCCGGTCTCGCCGTCGCAGCTACGGGCCCTGCTGGTGCTCGAACGCCGTGACGGTACGAACCTGCGCACCCTGAGCGAGGCACTGCGCTCCCGCAGCTCCTCGGTGTCCCGGCTGTGCGACCGCCTGGAGGCGATGGGCCTGGTCACCCGCGAACCCAGCGCCACCAGCCGCCGTGAGGTGGAGCTGCGGCTGAGCAGGCAGGGCCACGCCGTGCTGGCCGAGCTGCGCGGCGCCCGGGCGCGGGAGGTGCTGGCCGTCCTCGCGCACATGGACCCCGCCGCGGTCGGCGCGCTCTCCGAAGGGCTGATCGCCTTCCGGGAGGCGGCACGGCAGGTGGAGTCGCCGGGCGCGGCGGACGCGCCGGACGGCCCGTCCGCGGCCGAGAGCGCCTAGCCGCACCCCAGGGTCCGCCGTCCCGGCGATGCGCCTCCCCCGCACAGGTTGCGATGCGACGAGGCACGGACTGTTGCCATGGGGGGAATGTTGTCAAACGGCAACAGTCGCTTCTATCGTTGGCTTGTGCACACTCCCCATCCTGCCGAGCCCACTTTGCAAGTCACCGAACGGACGGAGGCCGGCGCACGTGTCGTCGTGCTCTCCGGGGAAGCGGATCTGGACAGTGTCGACCCCTTGCGTGCCGTGCTCCAGGACGCCGCCGCGCACGCGGATCCACTGGTACTGGACCTCTCCGAGGTCTCCTTCGCGGACTCCACCATGATCAACGTCCTCCTGCTGGCCCACGTGGAGCTGGGGGTCCGTCTGCGGATCGCGTCCCCGTCCGAGTTCGTACGCCGTCTCTTCGCGCTGACCGGGCTGGAAGGCGTGCTGCCCCTCTATGACGGTGTGGCGCAGGCCGTCGGGGCCGACCCCGTGGCAGGACCCTGACCCGCAGCGCCGCCGCCCGGCCCCGCGCGGACACGGGCACGGCACATCCGTAAAAAAAACGATGCATGTATGGCGCAGGGCCGGGTATGCGCGGCCCAACGAGCCCCGAGCGGACAGGACGGGGCTTGCCGAATGAAAGGGAGGGACGAGACATGACGGCGAGCGCGCTTGACCGGACTGGTGTGGAGCAGGAAGTCGCTCAGTTGCCGGAGGTGCCCGCCCCCCGGAGTGTGGCGCCCCAGGACGCGCGGGCGATGTCGAAGGTCTTCTTCGACCGGCTCGCCGTGCTGGAGGAAGGTACGCACGAGTACCAGGACGTGCGGAACACGCTCATCGAGATGAACATGTCGCTCGTCCGGTACGCCGCCGGCCGGTTCCGCAGCCGTGGTGCGGACGAGATGGAAGACATCGTCCAGGTGGGCATGATCGGCCTCATCAAGGCCATCGACCGCTTCGAGATCTCCCGCGAGGTGGAGTTCACCACCTTCGCCGTGCCGTACATCGTCGGCGAGATCAAGCGATTCTTCCGCGACACCTCCTGGGCCGTCCACGTCCCGCGGCGCCTGCAGGAGGCGCGCGTCGAACTGGCCCGCGCCACCGAGGAGCTGCGGACGCGCCTGGGCCGCACCCCCACGGTCAAGGAGCTGGCGGAGCTGATGAGCCTCTCCGAGGAGGAGGTCATCGAGGCCCGTCTCGCGTCGAACGCGTACCGGTCCAGCTCCCTCGACGCCGCCATCAACAGCGACAGCGAGGACGGTGAAGCGGCACTGGCCAACTTCATCGGCGCGGAGGACCCGGCGCTCGAGCTCGTCGAGGACTTCCAGACCCTCGCCCCGATGATCGCCCAGCTCGACGAGCGCGACCGGCGCATCATCCACCTCCGCTTCGTGGAGGAGCTCACCCAGTCACAGATCGGCGAACGCCTCGGCTGCTCGCAGATGCACGTCTCCCGGCTGCTCTCCCGGGCGCTGAAGAAGCTGCGTGAGGGGATGCTCAGCACGCGCTGACCCCCGCGCCGCGGCGGCCCGGAGCACGTGCTGCCCGGCCCGGGCGGTGCCCTGCCCCGGAAAGACGGTTCCGAGGGCTGTGCAGGCCGCCCGGGGTCGGGCAGGCTGAGCCCCATGGATCTGGCTCAACACGCCGACGCCCGTCTGGCTCAGTGGTCGGCGCTCACCCGGGGCGGCGCGTGCTGCGACCGCCCCGCGCCCGGTCTGTGCGCGGGCGACAGGGAAATAGTCCGCTTCCCGGGCGGCAGCACCGCTCAGGTGCACCTCACGACCGCCATGATCGAGCGGCTCCGGCCCGCGCTGCGGACGTCCACCGCGCTCAACCTGACCCCGGCCCCGACGGGCTGGGTGGGCGTCAGACTGGAGACGGGCTCCGACATCGACCTGCTCGCCACCCTCGTCAGCGCGGCCCTCCTGGCCGCGGAACGCACCACCGACTGAACGCCGCTCGCTCCTGCCGACGCCGCCCCGCCCACAGCGGGGCGGCGTTTTCGGTGCGTCTTTCCCGCCCACCGCCGCGTGTCCCCGCCCACCGCCGCGTGTCCCCGCCCACCGCCGCGTGCCCGGCCGGAAGGCGGGGACACGCGGCGGTGGGCGGTGGTGTGCACCGCTCGTGCCGCCGCTGGACAGCGGCTCCCCGGTCCCGCCGACGGGCGCCGGGGAACCGCCGGCGTCAGCACTCCTCCGCGGGGAGGGGCGCCAGGTGCCACGGTGCCGGGCCGGTGCCGCGCGTCCAGGCGTCGAGGCCGTGGCCGTCCATGCAGAGGATGCCGCACTGTTCGGCGTACTGGAGGGCCGGCTCGGTGTACTCGCTCGTGGTGACCACGGCCGCCACATGGGCGCCGTGCACGGCGAAGCACGTCCCGCCGAAGCGCTGGAGGTCCTGGGAGCCCACCTTGTGGTCGGGTGCGTAGGCCTTGCACTGGACGACGACGCGCCGCCCGTCCGGCGTTGTCGCCAGGACGTCCGCACCCAGGTCCCCGGCGCCGCCGACGACCTCGACCTCCAGGCAGCCGTCCCGTGTGCACAGTTCCGCCACGGCCTTCTCGAAAGCGGCCGGGTCCATGGCCGTGTAGTCGATCGCCGCGTACGGGGCCGCCTCCGGATCCGCGACCGCTTCTCCGGCCGCGGGCAGGAGGGGCGAGGCCGTTCCGGCGCGGCGGCGCAGACCGGCGCGTACCACAGCGGCCACCACGGCCAGCGTTCCCGCCAGGGCCAGCGCGGCAGCGGGGACGTCGGTGGTGTCCCTGACGGCCGCCCGTGCGGTCATGCCGGTACCGCAGAGCAGGATCGCCGCGAGTCCGAACCCCAGGACGGTGTCGCGCAGGCTGAAACGCGGGCGCCGGGCGGACGGGCCCGCCGGGCCGTCGGGGCCCACGGGCCGGTCGGGGCCCACCGGACGGTCGGGGCGCGGCCTGCGGGCGGATATCGCCATGGGTGGATCCTCTCCCTCACGGGCTACGGACGATCTTGTGTCAGCCCGTATGCCCCGTTCACCGGCTGCGGCACTCCAGGCGTGCCGGACCGGATCGGGGGCATGCGAAGCGGCAGCACGGGGGTTGTTGTGAAAGAGAGGGTGGTTGACGTGCGCAGTGTGGGTGTCGAGGAGGAGCTGCTCCTGGTGGACGGCCGGACCGGAGAACCCCGCGCCCTGTCGGCGGCGGTCCTCGCGGCGGCGTCCCGGGACCCGCAGGGCGCCGGGGAGGTCTTCGAGAGCGAACTGCAGCGCCAGCAGCTGGAGTTCGCCACCAGCCCGCAGACGGACATGGGCGACCTGCAGGACGAGATCCGGCGGTGGCGGGCGGAGGCGGCGCGCCACGCCGAGGACCTGGACGCGTCCGTCGCGGCCCTCGGTACCTCGCCCCTGGAGGTGAGCCCCACCATCGGGACCGGCGAGCGCCACCAGTGGCTCAAGGAGCACTTCGGCCTCACCGCCCAGGAGCAGCTGACGTGCGGCTGCCACGTCCACGTCTCCGTGGAGTCCGACGAGGAGGGCGTCGCGGTCCTGGACCGCATCCGGCCCTGGCTGCCGGTCCTGCTGGCGATGAGTACGAACTCGCCGTTCTGGCAGGGCGAGGACAGCGGGTACAGCAGCTACCGCAACCGTGTGTGGGGCCGCTGGCCGTCGGCGGGACCGGTGGAGGTGTTCGGCTCCGCCGACCGGTACCACGAACAGGTGGCGGACATGGTGGCGAGCGGGGTGCTCAGGGACGAGGGAATGGTCTACTTCGACGCCCGGCTCTCCCACTCCTACCCCACGGTCGAGGTCCGCGTCGCCGACGTGTGCCTGGACCCGTCCACCACGGTGCTGCTGGCCACGCTGATCAGGGGACTGGTGGAGACGGCCGCGCGGCAGTGGCGGGACGGCGAGCCGCCCGCGCGGCACGGCGTGGCGCTGCTGCGGCTCGCCGCGTGGCGCGCCGCCCGGTCGGGCCTGGAGGACCAGCTCATCCACCCCGTCACGATGCGGCCGGCCCCGGCCGAGGCCGTGGTGCGGGCCCTCTTCGACCATGTGCGCGACGCCCTCGAGGACACCGGCGACGTGATGCCCGCCCAGGAGACGCTGGCCGGTCTGCTGAAGTCGGGGACCGGTGCCCGCGTCCAGCGGGAGCTGCTGTGCAACACCGGCAACCTGCACGACGTGGTGACCGAGTGCGTGCGCCGCACCCTCGGCTGACCCGGGCGACCCCGCGGTCAGCGCCTGCCCTGCGGCATTGACGGGCGTTTCCGCATCGCTGATGATCATCGGACCAGGGCGGCCACCCGCGGTGCCCCGGCGCCGTGGTGCGTCCCGGCATGGGAGGCGGACGACGGCACGGGCACCACGGGGGCCGACCCGTCGCACCCGGCCGGTGCTCCCACCGGAACCGGTCCCCCGGAAGGATGGCATCAGCGTGCCGCACACCCCCCGTTCCCACCTCGCCCCTGCCTCCGCGCCTGGCCAGGCCGCGGATCCGGTGCGCGTCCCCGCCGCCGGCCTGTGGACCGTCGCCGTGCTCGGGCCCGGCGGCGTGGGCGGCCTGCTGGCCGCGCTGCTCTCCCGTGCCGGACACCGGGTGATCTGCGTGGCGGGGGAGGAGACCGCGCACGTGCTGCGGCGGGACGGCCTTCAGGTGCGCAGCCGCCATTTCGGCGACTTCACCACTGCTGTGGAGGCCGGCACCGAGCTGCGCGAGCCCGCCGACCTGTGCATCGTCACGGTCAAGGCGACCGCGCTCGACGCGGCGGCGGAGCGCGTGGCACCCGAGCGGCTCGGTGACGCGCCGATCCTTCCGCTGCTGAACGGCATCGAGCACGCGGACGTCCTGCGGGCACGCTACGGCGCGCGGCAGGTCGTGCCGGGCGTGATCAGGGTGGAGTCCACCCGAACCGCTCCCGGGGTCATCGTGCACGGCAGCCCGTTCGCCGAGATCGACCTGGCCGGGGCAGCGGGGCAGGACCTCGGCCCGCTGGCCGCGATGCTGACGGACGCGGGCGTACGGACCACCGTGGCGGGGGACGAGACGGCCGTCCTCTGGGCGAAACTGGCCTTCCTCGCCCCCTTCGCCCTGCTCACCACCCGCTACGGTCTGACCATCGGCGAGACGCGGACCGAGCGCCGGGAGGAACTGGTGAGCCTCGTCGAGGAGGCCGCCGCCGTCAGCCGGGCCTGCGGGGTACCGGCCGACGCGGCCGGGATCCTCGCCCGCTACGACTCCTTCCCGGCCGCCACCAAGTCGTCCATGCAGCGCGACGCCGAGGCCGGGCGCCCGCTGGAGCTCGACGCCATCGGCGGGGCACTCCTGCGCAGCGCCGAGCGGCACGGTGTGGAGGTGCCCTTCGCCAGGCGGCTCGTCGCGGAGCTGGCAGGCGGCTGAGCACCCCGCTCACGGCGTGGCGCCGCTGCCGTGCGGTGCGTACAGGTCGAGGAGCCGGATACGGGCCGCCTGGAGCCGGGTCGCGAGCACCCGGCCGACCCATTGCCCGACCGAGAAGCCGAACGCCGGGTCGGCCTCCATCATCGTGCGCACCGCCACCGCGTCGAACTCGTGCGTCCGCACAGGCGTCATGGCCTCCGCCCCGAGCTGCCAGGTGTACGGAGGGAAGAGCCACGACCACCCGACCAGCTCGCCGTGGCCCAGGGTGTCGATCGCCACGGACCGCCCGCCCGGTACCTGGATATCGAGGGTGACGGCACCGGACCGGACGATCCAGAAGCGGTCGGCCCGGGCTCCCTCGTCGAACAGGCGATCACCCTCGGTGAAGTTCATCTCGCGGGCGAGGCCCATCAGCCGTTCGCGGTGCTCCGCGGGGAGGGCGGCGGTGATCCGGGTGGGAGAAGCAGTGCTCATGGCGGCCTCCGCTGGTGAACCCCTCTCCCAGTCTCACCGCGCGGCCGCCCCGGTACCAGTAGAGCCGACCTCCGACTCGACGAGGCGCTGCGGAGCTGAGCGAGCCCTGCCTCCGGTGCCGCGCGCGTCGAGGACGACGCGCCACCGCCGCGGGCGGGCCGGGGTCACGCGGTGGCGTGGGGCCTGTGAGGCGGACGGGGCTGCGGGAGCGCGAGGTGCCGAGGGCTCCTGAGGCCGACGGGCCAGGGAGACGCGCGGTGCCGTGCGGTCCGTGAGGCGGACGGGGGTGCGGAAACGCAAGGTGCCGTGGGGACTCGACGCCACCGCGGTGCGCCCGTGCCGTCGGCCGAAAGCGCGCCGGAGCGCGGGGCGTTCGCCCGGCGTACTCCGGGCAGTCATGGAGCGTCCGCCGGGCGATACCCCGCGCACGCTGTTCTTGGGGCGCCCCTCGCCACCTCCAGACGCAGAGGTCCACACACCCCATGGCAGAACTCAACCGTCGCCGCTTCCTCCAGCTCGCCGGTGGTACGGCCGCCCTCACCATGCTGTCGGACAGCATCGCCCGGGCCGCCGCCATCCCCGCGCAGGGCAGTACCGGAACCCTCCAGGACGTCGAGCACATCGTCGTCCTGATGCAGGAGAATCGTTCCTTCGACCACTACTTCGGCGCGATGAAGGGCGTACGGGGATTCGGCGACCCGCGCCCCGTCACGCTGCCGAGCGGCAAGCCGGTCTGGCACCAGGCGGACGGCTCCAACAAGGTGACCCTCCCGTTCCGCCCCGAGGGCGAGGACCTCGGCATGGAGTTCCTGCAGGGGCTCAACCACGACTGGGCAGGCGGCCAGAAGGCGTTCAACAAGGGCAGGTACGACCAGTGGGTGCCCGCGAAGACCGCCACCACCATGGCGTACCTCACGCGGGACGACATCCCCTTCCACTACGCGCTCGCCGACTCCTTCACCGTCTGCGACGCGTACCACTGCTCCTTCATCGGCTCCACGGACCCGAACCGCTGCTACATGTGGACCGGACACACCGGCAACGACGGCACGGGCGGCGGTCCCGTCCTCAACAACGCCGAGGCCGGGTACGGCTGGACCACCTACCCCGAGCGCCTGGAGGCGGCCGGGATCTCCTGGAAGGTCTACCAGGACATCGGTGACGGCCTCGACGCCGCCGGCCACTGGGGCTGGATCGACGACGCCTACCGCGGCAACTACGGCGACAACTCCCTGCTCTACTTCAACACCTACCGCAACGCCCGCCCCGGCGACCCCCTGTACGACAAGGCCCGCACCGGCACCGACGCCGCGAAGGGCGACGGCTTCTTCGACATACTCCGCGCCGACGTCCGGGCCGGCCGGCTGCCCGCGGTCTCCTGGATCGCCGCCCCGGAGGCCTTCTCGGAGCACTCCAACTGGCCGTCCAACTACGGCGCCTGGTACATCGCCCAGGTCCTCGACGCGCTGACCTCGAACCCGGACGTGTGGGCCCGCACCGCCCTGTTCATCACGTACGACGAGAACGACGGCTTCTTCGACCACGTCGTGCCGCCGTACGTGCCCTCCGGCACCGCGCAGGGCCTGTCCACCGCCCCCACGACGCTCGACTACTTCCCCGGCAGGACCGGCTACGTCGCGGGGCCCTACGGGCTCGGGCCCCGCGTCCCCATGATCGTCGTCTCGCCCTGGAGCACCGGCGGCTACACCTGCTCCGAGACCTTCGACCACACCTCGATCATCCGGTTCATGGAGCGCCGCTTCGGCGTCAGGGAGCCCAACATCTCGCCCTGGCGGCGCGCGGTCTGCGGCGACCTGACCTCCGCGTTCGACTTCGCGCGCACGCAGACGGCGCCCGCCGGCCTGCCGCCCACCGACGGGTACTACCCGCCGGACCGCGAGCGCCACCCCGATTTCCGGCCCACCGCCCCGGCCGTCGGCACGATGCCGCGGCAGGAGCCCGGCAGCAAGCCCACCCGCCCGCTCGCGTACGCCCCGTACGTCGACGGCCTCGCGGACACGAGCGCCGGCAAGTACCGGCTGACGTTCAGCGGCGGCCCGGCGGCGGGCGCCCACTTCTACGTCACCGCGGCGAACCGCACCGACGCTCCCTGGACGTACACCACCGAGGCCGGCAGGTCGATCTCCGACACCTGGAACACGCAGTACTCCAAGGGCGTCACCGACCTGACCGTCCACGGCCCCGACGGCTTCCTGCGCCGCTTCCGCAACCCCGGCAAGACCCCCGGCCCCGAGGTCACCGCGCGCCACAACGCCACCACCGGCAACCTCGACCTGACGTGCACCAACACCGGCGGGGGCGACGCGCAGCTGACCGTCGCCAACGCCTACGCGGACGGCCCGCAGACCTTCACGGTCCGCAGGGGCGCCACCGTCACCCACACCGTCGACCTGCGGGCCTGCCGCAACTGGTACGACGTGACGGTCACCTCGTCCACGCCCGACTTCCTGCGCCGATTCGCCGGCCACGTCGAAACCGGCGCACCCGGCCTGTCCGACCCGGGGATCCGCACCACCTGACCGCCGGCTTCCACCCCACCGGCGCCGCACCCCTGCCCCCGGGCCGGTGTGCGGCGCGTCAGGGGCCCGCGTGGACCAGGCAGGCCCACAGGCTGGGCGTCGCCGGGTAGTCGGCGCGGACCTCGCGGACGGCGGCGTGCAGGGCCCCGGCCGTGCCCGTGACCCGCAGGCCGCCGTCCCGGGTGCGCAGGGAACGGTAGACGGTACGGGCGATCCGCGCCCCGACCGCGTCGTCCACGGGCCACAGCGCGCCGACGACGTGCGGGAAGCCCGCCATCTGGAAGGCGCCGACGATGCTCACCGACTCGTCCGCGAGCTCCGGACTGGTCCGCAGGGTGTCGCAGGCGGACAAGTAGGCCAGCCGGGCGTCCGGCAGCCGCAGCCGGGTCACGTCGCGGACAGTCAGGGGGCGGTCGGCGTGGTCGTGCAGGACCAGCCGGTTGCCCGACGGGTTCAGCGGATCGCCCACGGCGTGGCAGGCGAAGTGGACGTACGGGTGCTCCCGCAGCCGCGCCCCGACCGCCTCGCGGGTGGCCCGGCCGTCACTGAGCAGCCGTGCCCCGGGCACCGCCCCGGCGAGCCACTCGGCCTCGCGGCGGGCTTCCGGGAGCCGTGGCAGCCCCTCCGGATCCGGGACGGCGACGATCAGCAGGCCGGACTCCGCGGGGGCGGGCGCGGCCACGCGGGTGCGGGCGTGGCGCAGTGTCCGCAGGGTCGGCACGTACGAGGACACCACCAGGTCCAGCGCGCCGGGCGACCCGTCATCGGGTGCGGCGGCGTGCAGCGGCAGTGCGCCGAGCGCGCTCCCGGGGGACCACCACAGCCGCGGCCAGGCGTCGCCCGGCGCGGGCGGCCGGTGGAGCCCGATGTGCCGCAGCACGGGCCCGGTGACCGCCGACCACAGCCACGCGAGCACGTCCCGTACCACCGCCTGCGCGCGCAGCGCCTGCTGGTGCGTGCAATCCGGCGCGCCCAGCAGGGCGAGGCCGTCCTGGAACTGCGCGTTCCGCTCCGCGGCGGCCTCCGGGGTCGCCCGGTGCAGCGGTACGGCCTCGATGGCGCGGTCCGTGATCACCAGGGCGCAACTGCCGTACGCCGACACGGCGAGCAGGACCACGGGGCCGGCCTCGGCGCCCGCCCGCAGCTCCGTCACGTCCCACTCCCGCACGGGGCGGAAAAGACGCAGCTCGGGGTGGCGTGAGCGGATCTCCGCCAGCAACTCCTGCCAGGCGGTGGCGGCGCGGCGCCGCGACTCCGCGCCGGCCGGGCCCGGCCCCGCACCGGCGTCCGCGGAAGGCCCCGGCTCCCGGCCGCTCGCTCCTGTACCGGCGCCCGCCGGGCCGCCCGGTCGCGTACCGGCAGTGTCCGAGGCCCCCGTCCCCGTCCCGGCGTCCGTCGAGGCGCCCGGTCGCGTACCGGCAGTGTCCGAGGCCCCCGTCCCCGTCCCGGCGTCCGTCGAGCCGCCTGGTCGCGTACCGGCAGTGTCCGAGGCCCCCGTCCCCGTCCCGGCGTCCGTCGAGCCGCCCGGTCGCGTACCGGCAGTGTCCGAGGCCCCCGTCCCCGTCCCGGCGTCCGCCGAGCCGCCCGGTCGCGGTTCGGCAAGGGCGGGGTCCGCCGAACCGTCCTCGAACGTGACGTGCTCGCCGCCCGACGTCGCGTCGAGGGCCTCCCGCAGTCGTTCGAAGCGGTCGGCCAGTCCGGGCGCCGCCGCCCGCAGCCGGGTCAGATCGCTGTCGGTGTCGAAGGCCTGCGCCAGCAGCACCCCGCGCGCCTGCTCCAGCAGCCGCACCGCGAGCCCGGGGTCGCCGCACCGGTGGGCGCAGGCCGCGGCCTCGGCGCCCAGCCCGGCCGCCCGGCCGAGCCGGAACTCCTGGTCGTCCCGCAGGAGCCGGCGCGGCGCGAGGGACGGCAGCAGGTCCACCGCGAGGGTGAAGCCCTCCAGAGCCAGGTCGAAGCGGCCCTGGTCCGCCCAGGCCCGGCCCCACTCCCGCGCCGCGTCCAGCCGCTCGGACGCCGGGCACGGCTCCTCGCCCGCCGCCACGCCGAACGCCTCCGCCGCGGCCGCGAGATCGGCGGGGTCGCGCGTGTGCTCGTGGCGGGCGCGCAGCGCCGCACCGAGACGGATCAGCCGCCGCGTCCGCGCCGGGTGCCCGGCCGGGGTGGCGTCCGCCGCCGCCCGGAGGAGCCCGGTCACCTCCGCGAGGCCGGACGCCGGGCTCAGACGGGTCAGGCCCTGCGCCCGCACGCCGGCGAGGACCGACGCGCAGGACGCCCAGTCGGGTGATCCCTCGGGCAGCGCGGCGAGGGCCGCTTCCGCCAGACGCCGCGCCTCCCGCAGGTCCTTGCGGCGACCCGGCAGCTCGGCACGCCGGACCAGCGCGATCGCGAGATTGAGCCGGCGCCGGGGGAGCAGGCCGTCACCGGGCGGGGTCAGCTCCAGGGCGGTGCGCAGGTACGCCACCGCGTCGTCGATCCCGGCGGTCCCGGCCCGCTCCGGGTCCCGGTCCGCGTACTGGAGCAGCGCGCTCCCGGTGGCGCCGAGCACCGCCGCACGCGCGGCGGGCGCCAGGCCGGGCAGCCCGGCGGCCGTGCGCCTGCTGTCGAGGGCCTCGCGCAGATCGGAGCTGTCACCGGTGAGGTGGTAGCGGGCGGTCAGCGCGCCGCCCAGGTTGAGCAGCCGCGCACCGAGCATGTCGTGGCCGGCGGGCGTGGTGTCCACCGCCTCCCGCAGGGCGCGCACCGCTTCCTCCAGCTGCTCGGCCCGCCCCGTACGCCCGTACCGGACGTGCAGCGCACGCCCCAGGTTGTCCAGCGCGACGGCGCGCTCCGGGTGTCCCGCGGGCAGCACCGCGACGGCATCGCGCAGCAGCCGGACCGCCTCCTCCACGTCGGCGGCGGCACCGTCCCGCTCGTACCGCGCCTGGAGCGCGAGCGCGGGGTTGACCAGGCGGCCGGCCGTCCGCCGGGTGACCCGGGGTGTGGCCGCCAGCACCTCCCGGAGGTGAACGAGGGCCGCGTCCAGCTCCTCCGGTTTGCCGGTCCGCGCCGCACGCATGCGCAGGGCGCTCCCCAACGTGTTGAGCACTCCGATCCGCTCCGCCGGGTCCGGCCAGGCTTCCCCGGCCGCCCGCGTCAGGACGGCCGCCGCCTCCTCCAGGTCGGGCAGCGCGCCCGTGTGCTGGTAGCGCTGGAGCAGGGCGCTGCCCAGGTTGCCGTACCCCGGACCCGGCCCCCTGGGGTCCCGGGGCGCCGCCCTGCGGAACAGGTCGACCACCTCGTCGTGGTCCTCACGGGTCCCGCCCTCCCGCACCAGGCGCAGCCGCAGCGCGTACCCGAGCGAGCTGAGGTACCCGCCGTACCGGGGATGCCCCTCACCCGCCTGCTCCACCGCGTCCCGGGCGATGCCGATCGCCTCGCGGAGGTCCTCGGGGTCGCCCGCCTCCTCGAAACGCTCGCACAGCAGCAGGCCCAGGTTGCCGAGGGCCGCGAGGCGGTCCGGTTCGCCGGCCGGAGTGCGCTTCAGCGCGTGGTGGGTGAGGGTCACGGCCAGGTTCAGGGCGTGCCGGTCACCGAGGGTGCGGGCGGTGGCGGAGAGGAGGCCGGCCAGGTCGGAGGCGCGCGTGGGGTAGGCGGGGTCGTCCGGCCTGGTCGCCATGAACGCCAGGACCCCGGCGGCGGCGCCCGTGGTCAGCAGTTCCCGCGGCTCCTTCCCCGACGCCGCGAGCCGGGCGGCCAGTTCGTGCGCCCCGCGCAGGAAGGGTGAGGCGCCGGCCCCGGCCGGATCGACCCGCCCGGTCGCGATCGTGACGGCCGCGCAGAGCGCGGACCACTCGGGCGGCCCGTCCGCCTCGACGGTTCCCGGGCGGACGTCCGCCGCGTACCGGTCGGCCAGCAGTTCCGGTACGGACGCGGGATCCGCGGCCCACACCGGGAGCAGCAGCATCCCGGCGGCGGCCCCCTCCTCACCGCCCCGGCCCTCACCGAGCGCCCCGGCCCGGCACCAGTAGAACCACCCGGCGGCGTGCCGCGCCTCCAGGTCCGCCCGCAGGTCGGTACTGCTCAGCAGGCCGCGCAGCGCGCCGTCCGCCTCCGGCGCGAACAGGGCGTCGCCATCCTGGTGTTCCATGGCCCGTACGAGCCGCTCCCGGACCGCGCCGAGCCACCCGTCACGGTCGCTGCCCGGCCCTTCCGGCCGCCGTCCCGGGCTCCCCGTCCCCGCTCCCGTCCCCATCCCCGTCACCCTCCCCGTCCTCCTCGCCATCCTCCTCGATCCCGTGTCCGGCCGTGTGCTTGTACGACAGACTTGCGCCCATGGCAGAACCGGACGAGCAGCGAGCGCGAGCAGCCGAACAGGCCCGGCAGACCGGGCACGAGGGACAGACCGGCCGGGAGGGACCGGGTGAGCAACTGGCTGCGTACACCGCGGCCTTGTGCCTCCTGCTCGCCGAGCGGGACACATCCGTGACCGCGGTCCCCGGGGTGCGCGCCGCCGTGGAGCGCGCCCGGTCCCTGCTGGCCGCGGGCGGCGACGGGACGGAACTCCTGGCCGCCTTCCGCGCGGTGGACGAGGAACTGCGCAGGGCGGGTGACGCCCGCGGTCTGGGCGGCCGCTTCCGCAGCGCCGCCACGACCCCGCCCGGCATCCGCCGGGTGATCAAGGTGGCGCGCTGCCCGGGTGCGGTGCCCTGCGCCCGGCGCGAACCCGCGCCGGACCTGCGGCCCGCCCCGCGGTGCGCGGTCAACGGCGTCCGCATGCGCCGGGAACAGCTCCGCCGCGACGCATGAACGCCCTGCTGACGACCCTCGGGAGCAAGCTCACCGAGCGCTGGCTGAACCAGCTGATCCTGCCCGGTGCGCTGTTCCTCGGCGCCGCCGCGGCCGGCGCCGTCCTCGGCCACGCCCACGGGCATGATCTGGACCGGTTGCGTGAGGGCATGGACGCCCTCACCCGCCGTCCGGCCGTCGGCCGGCCCGGCACGGCCGCGCTGCTGGTGGCGGTCGCTCTGCTGCTCTCCTCGGCGGCCACGCTGGCCGCGCAGTTCGTGGGAGCCGCGATCGAACGGTTCTGGCTGCGGGAGGCCGCCGATCCCGTCTCCCGCGCGCTGGTACGCCGCCGGCGGGCGCGCTGGCGCAGGGCGGAGGACGAGCGCGTCGAGGGGATCAGGGACGTACGGCTGCCGGACGCGGAGATCGAGCGCCGCTACCGGGTCCGCGACCGCATCGCGCCGGTGGAACCCACCCGGCCCACCTGGTGCGGCGACCGCATGCAGGCAGCGGCCGAACGCGTCGACGCGGCCTACGGCCTGGACCTCGCGGCGCTCTGGCCCCGCCTGTGGCTGGTGCTGCCGGAACCCGCGCAGCGGCAGCTCGAAGCGTCCCGTGCCGCCTTCACCGCCGCGGGGCGCCTCGCGGCATGGGCGGTGGGCTACGCCGTCCTGGCCGTGTGGTGGTGGCCGGCGGCGGCGGTCGCGGTCGCGACCGGCCTGGTCGCCCGGTCACGCGGCCGGGAGGCCGTCGACGCCCTGGCCGGCCTGATCGAGGCCGCCGCGGACGTCCACGCCCGCGACCTGGCGCGCCTGATCGGCCTGGACGAGGCCCCCGGCCCGCTGCGGCAGGAGACCGGCGAGCGGATGTCGCGGCTGTTCCGCAAGGGCGACTGAACCGCCGCCCGGCGCCTGCTCGCGCTCCCCCTCGGCCCCCGGTCCCTGCGGCTCGTGAACCCCCCGCCCCACCGCCCGCCGGTCCGCAGGAGCGGGGCTCAGGGGTTCCAGTGGTACTTGCCGCCGCCGACCCAGCGCACGACCGCCGGATCGTCGAGGTCCACGTGCTTCAGGCCCAGCCGACGCGCGAGCCGGACCACGTCCGACAGGTCCCGCGCGATCCCCACGGGTTCGCCGTCCACCTCGACCATGCGGAACGGCGGGTCGCCCGGCACGACACCGGAGACGACCATCGGAGGTCCCACGTGGTCGCTCATGCCTCCAGCCTGACGTACCCCCGCACACCGCGCCAGCCGCCCGCCAGCCGCCGGGCGGGTTGCGAGCGCCCGGACGGCGCACCCCGCGGCGGTGCCGAGCGCCGCGGCCGCCAGGAGCACGCCCAGGCGGCGGGCGTCGGTGGAGCCGTCCCAGGTCAGCTCGCCCTGCTGATGGACGACGAAACCGTCGTAGAACAGCCAGCACAGCAGGGCGCTGAGCGGCGCCGCCCGGGCGCGCGCCCGGAGGCCCGTGGCGGCCGCGAGGACGCAGTAGGCGGGGAAGGCGGCGGCGGGGTGGTGGAGCTCCCCGGTCGCGCCGAGCAGCGGCAGGAGCCCGGCCGAACCCAGGAACACGCACGCGCACACCATGGGGGCGGAGTACGGCCGGGGAACGGCGCGGGCGCCGGTGCGCGCGCCGGTCGTGCACCGCGGGACAGTGATCACGGCCCCCTCCTCGCTGTCGAGCCCGTAACCCGGGCGCCACCCACGCGTCACCCCCTCCAGGGCAGCGGATGCTCACCGGTCGCGGCAACACTCTTTCCGGCCGCTCGTACGACGGCCCGCCACCGCGTGCGGCCCCTCGGCGCCGCTTCCCCCGCACCTCCGCCGCGGACTACGGCCGGTCCGCCGACACCGCCGCGACCAGTTCGGCCAGCGCCTCCGACAGCGCGTCCAACCCGTCGGCGGAGGGTTGCCCGCCGTCCCCGAGGTACAGGTCCCGCCGGATCTCCACCATCAGCGCGCGGACCCTCGGGTCGTGCCCGTGGTACCGCAGCGGTACGTACGTCCCGGCGAACGGACTGTCGAGCCCCGTTCCGCCGAAGCCCGCGAACGCCGCGCACGCCGCGTCACGCAGTGCGGCGGGGGTGTGGAAGGCGTCCGTGCCGATGCAGACCGGCGGCCGCGGGCCGTCGCCGTGGAGCTCGTACGGCAGCCGCCGTGCCGGGTACGAGTGCACGTCGATGATCACCGCCCGTCCGGCCGCCGCCAGCCGGCCCGCCACGGCCGCCGTCATGGCCCGCGCGTACGGGTCGAAGTACCGCCGGACCAGCGGCTCCGTGTCGGTGCCGGGCCGCCGGAGCTCTTCACCGTGGGTGGTACGGGTGTACACCGCCCCCATGCCGACGGCCCGCATCTCCTCCCGCTCGTCGGGGAAGCGCTCCGGGTCCACCACCAGGCGCGACAGCTGATTGACGAACCGCCAGGGCGTGCCGGGCGCCGCCCGGAGAGCCGCCGCGGCGGCGATCTCCGCCGTGCACGCGTCGGTGATGCGGTCCAGCTCCGTCTCCAGTGCCGCGTCGTCCAGCACGATGCCCTCCCGGACGTCCGCGGGTATGGCGCGCGCGGAGTGCGGGACATGGAGGAGCACGGGCGAGTCGGACGCCCCGGGAAGGAGGCGGAAGGCGGCGGACGTGTCGTTCATCGGGCTCCTCGCTGTCGGTGGCCGCGCCGTCCGGCGCGGCCCGGCCCCGCCGGGGGCCCGGCCGGGTGTGACGCGCACGCGTGCATGGGCTACGGTGCACCGGGCATTCGCCCACCAGGATGTGCCTCCACGGCCTCGACACCCCCACCGGCGTCCCGCACTGCCGGCCGGGAGGGTACGGTTCGGAGAATGAACACGAAGGGCCGACCCGCCGGCGGGGCGGACGGCGGCACGATGTCGGCGGAAGGGGCCTCGTTGGAGGCGTACCCGATGTCGGACCGGCCCGGGGTGCGCGTGATCGGCGAGATGAGCCACCTCACGCGCGCCGCTTGGCACACGGTGCTGGAGGAACTTGTGCGGCAGCCAGGGGATGCCTGTCACGCCGATCTGTCGCAGGTGACGTTCGTCGACGTCGCCGGCATCACGGATCTGGCGCTGACCGCGCAGGCTCTCACGTCGGGTCGGCGGATCGTCCTGCACGACCCACCGCCGCAGCTGCCCCGCATACTGGAACTCTTCTGGCCCGGACTGTCCGAAATCGAGGTGGCGTCGTGACGAGCGAGGCCACCGTCGACGATCCGTTCGTGCACCCGGCGCTGTTCTACCGCGGTGAACAGCAGTACGTGGCGGGAACGGTTCCCTTCATCCTGGACGGCCTGGCCGCCGGCGAGCCGGTCGCCGTCGCCGCCCCGCCCGCCCGGCTGGAGACGATCAAGGGTGCGCTGGGCGACGACGCGCGCGCCGTCCGCTTCGTCGACATGACGCAGGCGGGCCGCAACCCCGGCCGCATCATCCCCGGCGTTCTGCGGGCCTTCGCCGACGCCCAGCGGCCCGGCCGGGTCCGCATCATCGGCGAGCCGATCTGGGCCGGGCGTACGGAGCTGGAGTACCCGGCCTGCGTCCAGCACGAGGCACTGATCAACATGGCCTTCGCCGGACGCGACGTGACCATCCTGTGCCCCTACGACGCCGACGGACTCGACGAGCGGGTGCTCGCCGACGCGCTGGCGACCCACCCGGTCATCGTGGAGGAGTCCCGCGAGACGGTCTCCACCGCCTACGACCCCGACAAGGCCGTCGCCCGCTACAACACGGCCCTGCCGACCCCGCCCGGCGCCGCGGCGTACGCCTTCGCCGCCCCCGAGCTCCCCGAGGTGCGGCACTTCGCCGTCGAGCAGGGGGAGCGGCTGGGTCTCACCGCCATACGGCTGCAGGACCTGGCCCTGGCCGTCGCCGAGCTGACCACCAACAGCGTCATCCACGGCGCCGGCCACGGGACCCTGCGCATCTGGGACGAGGGCGGTCAGGTGGTGTGCGAGGTGCACGACAGCGGACGGCTGACCGACCCGCTGGCCGGCCGGCGGCCGCCGCCCCCGCACCGGCCCGGCGGCCGCGGCCTCATGCTCGTGCACCACCTCTCCGACCTGGTCCGGGTCCACACCGGCACGGACGGCACCACGATCCGGTTCTACCTGCGCGCCTCCTGACGGCCCGCCCCGGATCGCCGGTGCCGCGCCCGGCAGGCGCCCGCCGTCACTTCCCGGCGGCGACGCCCCGGAACGTCCGCTCGAACACGGCGAAGGCGGCTTCCTGCCGCCACTGGAGGGCCGCCTTGGGGCTCGCGGCCAGCAGCTCCAGGCACGCCGCACCGGCCGAGGCGCCCGCGGTCGGCTCGCTCCCGCACTCCGCGACGGGACGGTAGCCCTCACGCGTGGGGTTGCCGCGCCACAGGCTGCGCCCGGGCAGGAACGCGTACTCCAGCGAGGCGCGCGCCAGGTCCTTCAGCTCCGGGTAGCCGAGGCCGTACGTCGTGGCGGCGTGCTCGTACTCGCGGCTGATGTCGGTACGGGAGACCCCGGGGTCGTCCGTGGACAGCACCACCGGCACGCCGTGCGCCCGGTACCGGGAGAACGGGTGGTCCGCGCCACGGACCCCGAGGATCTGGGCGTTGCTCGTGAAGGGCACCTCGACGGCCACCTCGCGGGCGGCCATCGTGCGGGCGAGCCGCTGCCAGTCGTTCTCGTGGACCAGGTCGACCCCGTGGCCGATGCGCTCCGCGCCGGCCACGTTCACCGCCTCGTCGATGTGGAACGTCAGGTCCTCCGGCTTGACCAGACCCGGCACCAGCTCGCCCGCGTGCAGGGTGAGACGCGCCCGCGGGTAGACCCGGTGCAGATGGGCCAGCATGCGCATGTGGAGGCGGTAGTTGCGCAGCGAGCTGTCCCAGTCCTCCGGTTGCACCAGGTTGACCGCCACGAACCGCCGGTCGCGCTCGGCGAGCCGCAGACCGAGCGCCATCTGGGCGAACACCCGCTCGGGCGCGGCACCGCGCGACACCTGTGAGATCCACCGGACGGTCACGCGGCAGGCGGGAGCGGGCCGGGCGCTGCCGCAGCGCGCCTCCGCGCGGAACTCGGCGTCCGCCTCGTCGGCCTCCGTCCGCGCCTCGGCCACCAGCCGGTCGAGCTTCCCGCCCGCCACCAGCTTGTCGTGCAGCTCGGCGAGGTCCGGGTCCCAGCCGACCTCGTCGGCGAGCTTCTTCACCGCCTCCGACGCGGGCGAGACCATGGTCTCCAGATACGACTGGTTCTGCGCGGCCGCCGTGGCGGTGACCTCGGCCAGCAGCTTGCCGCGGTGACGCCAGGTCACCTCGCCGAACCTGCCGAAGGTGGCGAAGAAGTGGTCGTGCCCCGACTCCCCCGCGGGGAAGTCCTCCATGGACCAGGCCCGCAGCAGCGCCCGGTGGAAGGCGGGGTCGCCCGCGGCGTCGGCCGCCGGGCGCCGGCCGGGCCCGCACGGCGGGGCCACCGCGGTCATCGACTCCTCGTCGATGCACAGACCGTCCTCCCCGGCGAGCCGGATCAGGTACTCGGTGGAGACGGCACCGGAGAGGTGGTGGTGCAGGTCGCCGCCCTTGGGCAGGTTCCGGAGGAAGGCCCGCAGCAGGGCGGGCCGATGACGGACGGCCTCCAGATGGGCCGCGGTCCGCGCCTCCGCCGGGGTCACCGGCCGGGGCGCGGAGGCGGAGGCGGGGGCGGGGGGCGCCGCAGCGTCGCGGGCGGCGGCGGGCGGGGCGGACGGCGCCGACAGCAGGCCGATCACGGCGAGGCCGACCACCGGTACGGCGCGCCGGCGGGAGGGGGAGTGGCGTTGAATGATCACCGTCGCATGATCGCGACCGGGTGCGCCGGAGAGGGGCCGGCCGGCGGCGTGTACACGGGCGGTCACCCGCCCGGATCAGTACCACTCCGTCCGACCTGCCGCCCAGGGGACAGCCCGGAGGCCCTCGCACACCCGTAAGGGAAACGCCCCTCCACGGCTGCCCGGGCCGCCGCGGGTTGGCGACAGCCGGTGGGCGTCAGCCCTCCGTCGGGGCGAGCACCACGAAGTCCGCGCCGGACGGGTCCACGCACACGGCGAGCCGGCCGACGCCCGCCGCGTCCTCCGGGCCCATCTGGACGGTGCCGTTGTGGGCGGTGACCTTCGCGACGGTCGCGTCGCAGTCCGTCGTCCCGAAGACCGGGTGCCAGTACGGGCGGCCGCCGTTCAGCGCGAGGGCCTCCGACGGGAGCTGCATCAGGCCGCCGTGCATGCGCTCCGGGGGCAGGCCGGACGGGGTGATGAGCGAGTAGGTGCCGCCCCCGCCGGGCAGGTCCATGTCCTGCGTCTGCCAGTCGAACAGGCTGCCGTAGAACTCCTTCGCCGCGGCGGCGTCCGTCGTGTAGAGCTCCGTCCACGACAGGGCTCCCGGCGCGTCGACCACGTCGACCCCCCCGAAGCTGCCCGGCTGCCAGACGGCGAACTGGCCGCCCTGGGGGTCGGTGAACTGCGCCATGCGGCCCTCGCCGTCGGCGTCCATCGGCTCGACACGTACCGTGCCGCCCGCCCGTCGCACGGCCTCCGTGGTGACCGCGGCGTCGGGCGTACGGAAGTAGATCATCCAGGCGGAGCGGGCGCCCTCCTCGGTGAGCGGCCCGATCCCGCCGACCACCTTGCCGTCCAGCTTGAAGAAGCCGTACTGCGCGTCCTCGGCGCTGAACGGCTCGAACTCCCAGCCGAACACGGCTTTGTAGAACCTGGCGGTCGCTGCCACGTCGGGCGCGCCGAGGTCGAGCCAGCAGGGGGAGCCGGTGGCGAAGTCAGTCGTGATCACGGGCGGTTCCTCGGTCTCGCGGGGGCACAGGGGCACGGGCCGTACCGCAGCAGCGTGACACCCGAGGCCCCGGCCCGCCCCCCGGGCGGGGCGAACCGGTGACGCGGCCCGTTCCGCCTCAGAAGGCGTGCGGGTGGCGGAAGAGGCGCCCGGGATCGTAGGCCGCCTTCACCTTCACCAGGCGGTCGATGTTCACCCCGTAGTAGGCCCGGCGCCAGTCGCGCAGCGCGGGATCGGTGTAGTTCTGGTACGCCTGACCGCTCGCCCACGGCCGCATCACGTCGTACGTGCCGTCGAGCCACGCCCGGTGCCGCTTCACCGTCCCGGCGGCGGCCTTGTCCGGCCAGGAGACGATGTACTGGGCCAGGAAGAGCGCGTCACGGTGGACGAACGCGGTGTCGGTGGCCCGGACCCGGTTCACCGCCCCGCCCATGGCGTCCAGCGCGATGCTGCCGGCACCACCGCCGGACAGCCGCGCCAGCTGCTCCACCCGCGAGATCAGCGCCCGGATGCCGTCGGCCGGGATGCGGCGTGTGTAGAAGTCCGAGCGGGCCGCGTACGACTCGCGCGCCACCCGGCCCTGCGGGGTGCGGCCGGGCAGGCTGCCCTTCTGGTGGGCCTGCGCGACGGTGAAGCCCGACACGCCGCCCATCACCTTCATCGCGTCCATGAACGGGCGGGTGCGCACCGACTCCGAGCGGGGCGCCGCGCCGATGGCGTCGGCGAGCCGGTCGAGCCGGTTCTCCAGGTCCCTGCGGCCGGTCAGGGCGAGCCCTCCGACGCGGACGGACCCGGGCCGTCCGCCCACGGGGGCGGCCAGGTGGAGGTTGGCCCAGATCCCGTCGGGCGCGGCCGGCGCCCAGCGCTGCCACTCGCGCACGACGGCCGCCGCCCGCGCCCACGGCCAGCTCAGGAAGAAGGTCGTGCACTCCGGCGCCGCGTGCGTGCGCATCCGCAATTCGGTGACGACACCGAACTGGGCGTTCCCGCCGCCGCGCAGCGCCCAGAACAGATCGGGGTCGCGGCGGGCGTCGACATCCCGGATCCGGCCGTCGGCCGTGACGATCCTGGCCTCGGTCAGACTGTCGCTGGTCAGCCCGTAGGCCCGGCTGACCACGCCGACGCCGCCCCCCAGTGTCAGTCCGGCCACGCCCACCGTGGGGCAGGACCCGGCCGGCACGGTCCGGCCGCGCGCGGTCAACCGGTCGTACACGTCGATGAGTTTGGCCCCGGCGCCGATCGTCGCCGTGCCGGAACCCACCGAGACGGCCGCCATCCTCTGCACGTCCACGACCAGTCCCGGCCCCGACGACCAGCCCGTGTACGAGTGGCCGCCGCTGCGCACCGCGACCGGCACCCGGTGCCGGCGCGCGAACTCCAGGCAGGTGCGGACGTCCTCGGCACGGGCGCAGTACGCCACACCCGCCGGCCGCACGCCGTCGAACCGGGGGTTGAACAGCGTCCGGGCCGCGTCGTAGTCGCGGTCGCCCGGCCGCAGCAGCGAACCGTCCAGGCCCCGGGCCAGCGCCGCCCAGTCCCCGGGGCGGGGCACGCCGGATGCCGTGCCGGCCACCGGTGCCACCCGCGCCGGGGACGGCGACGGCGCGGAGCCGGCCGCCCGTACCCCGGCGATCCCCGTGAGCAGCGCCCCCGAGGCGGCGGCGGCACCCGCCCCCAGCAGCCGGCGGCGGCTCGGCCCGCCGGCCCTCCCGGCGGGACCGGCCTCCGCTCCGGCACCCGCGCCGGCCTCCGCCCCGTACGTGCCCGCCCCGCGCGTCTCTTCCATCGTCCGTTCCCCACCGCTCCGTTGACGTCGTGCACACAGGAGGAGGGGAAGGAGCGCGGACGGGTTCCCGCCACCCGGCTACCGGGAGATCGCCGGAGTTCTGTAACGTTGCGCTACACGGCGGTTACACGGGGGTGGTGGAGTGGGCGGTCTCGCCGGCGAGGAGCAGCACCCCGGGACGCTGCCCGTGCAGCACATGGGCGCCGGGGACCACGCGTTCCTGTGCTACGACGGCGAAGCCCCCGGCTGGGACGTCCTGGCCGCCTTCGTGTGGGCCGGGCTCGTCCGCGGTGAGAAGGTCATCGTCCTCGGGCCGCCGCACCTGGGCGAGTCGGAGGTCCGGGCGCGGCTGCAGGAGGCTCCCGGGCTGCCGGCCGCCTCCGGCTGGGAGCGGGCGCAACTGGAGCTGAGCAGCATGCGGGAACTGATCCTGCCGCAGCGGCGGTTCACCGCCGACCGGCAGTGGCGGCGCATCGTGGAGGAGACCGAGGCCGCGCGCGTCGAGGGCTTCAGCGGCCTGCGCGCCTACATCGACATGGGCTGGGTAGCCGACCTCGGCGCCGGACTGGACATGATGATGGACCGCGAGCGCCGGGCCGGCCACCTGTTCACGGACGGCTTCTACAGCGAGATCTGCGCCTACGACCGGCGCCGCTTCCCCGAGCCGGTCCTCGAAGCCATGTGCCGGGCCCACCCCCGGAACCTGCTGCCGCGGCTCGGGCAGTTGAGGTGCCTGCACGGCAACGGCACGCTGCGCGTCATCGGGGAGGCGGACCTGGCGACCGCCCCCCGGTTCGCCGAGGCGCTGGCCGCACTGTTCCGCGACAGCGGGGCGTCCGGGGTGGTCACGGTGGACCTGCGGCGCACCGGGTTCCTGAGCGCCGCGTGCGCGGACGAACTCGTCCGCCGCATCGCCCGGGCCGCGGCCGGCCGGCCCGTACGGGTCCGCTGCTCCGCGGGGCACGCGCTGCTGCTGCGCCGCCTCGGCGCGGACCCGGCGCGCCTGGAAGTGACGGGGTAGCGCCGTGTCCCTGCACCCGAGTGCCGAGGAAGTCCTGCTCCGCCGCCGCTTCGGCGCCGCGGACATCCCGCCGCTGCGCGTCCTGGTGGAGAGTTACGCCGCCTTCGCCGGGCTCCCCGAGCCGCGCCGCGGGGACTTCGTGGTGGCCATGGACGCCGTCGCCGTCAACGCCGTGCAGCACGGCGGGGGACAGGGCGTGCTGGTGCTCGCCCGGACCCCCGGGGAGCTGGAGTGCCGGATCAGCGACCGCGGGCCGGGCTTCACCGAGGAGGTCATCCCCGACCTCGCGCCCGGCCTCAACGGCTGCTGCCCGGGCCGGGGCCTGTGGCTGACCCGGCTGATCACCGACCGCCTCACCGTCGTCCCGGGCCCCGCCGGAACCACCGTCACCTTCGCGATGAGCGTGGGCTGACCCGGCCCGGGCGGGATCCGTGCGCGGGCGGCCCGTTCCGGCGGGGGCGGGCGTGTGCGTGTCAGCCGGACAGCGCCGCCGACACGACGGACTGGGCCTCCTGCTGCACGCGCGCCAGGTGTTCCGGGCCGTGGAACGACTCGGCGTACACCTTGTAGACGTCCTCCGTGCCCGAGGGGCGCGCGGCGAACCAGGCGTTCGCCGTGGACACCTTGATGCCGCCGATGGGCGCGCCGTTGCCCGGCGCCTCGGTCAGCACGGACGTGATCGGCTCGCCGGCGAGCGTGCCGGCGGTCACCTGGGCGGGGGAGAGGCGGCTCAGCGCGGCCTTCTCCTCGCGGGTGGCCGGCGCGTCGACACGGGCGTAGGCCGGCTCGCCGAAGCGTTCGGTGAACGCGGTGTAGTGCTCGCTGGGCGTGCGCTCGGTCACCGCCAGCATCTCGGAGGCGAGCAGCGCCAGGACGATGCCGTCCTTGTCGGTGGTCCACACCGAGCCGTCGCGGCGCAGGAACGACGCACCGGCCGACTCCTCACCGCCGAAGCCGAGCGTGCCGTCGGCCAGCCCGTCCACGAACCACTTGAAACCGACGGGGACTTCCACCAGCTCCCGGCCCAGACCGGCGGCGACGCGGTCGATCATGCCGGACGACACCAGCGTCTTGCCGATCCGCGCACCGGCCGGCCACCGCTCGCGGTGGCGGAACAGGTAGTCGATGGCCGTGGCCAGGTAGTGGTTGGGGTTCATCAGCCCGCCGTCCGGGGTGACGATGCCGTGCCGGTCGGCGTCCGCGTCGTTGCCGGTGGCGATGGCGAAGCGGTCGCGGGCCTCGATGAGCGAGGCCATGGCGTACGGCGACGAGCAGTCCATCCGGATCCTGCCGTCCCAGTCCAGCGTCATGAACCGCCACGTCGGATCCGTGTGCGGGTTCACCACCGTCAGGTCGAGCCGGTGCTCCTCGGCGATACGGCCCCAGTACGCCACGGAGGCGCCGCCGAGCGGATCGGCCCCGATCCGGATGCCCGCGCCGCGCACGGCGTCCAGGTCCAGGACGGAGGGCAGGTCGCCCACGTAGGCGCCGAGGAAGTCGTACCGGCCCGTCGTGGGCGCCGCGAGCGCGCGGGTCCAGGGGAGGCGCCGGACGTCCTTCAGGCCACCCGTGATGATCTCGTTGGCCCGCTCCTGGATCCAGCCGGTCGCCTCCGACCCGGCGGGGCCGCCGCTCGGCGGGTTGTACTTGAAGCCGCCGTCCGCCGGCGGGTTGTGCGAGGGCGTGACCACCACGCCGTCGGCCAGGCCCGAGGTGCGGCCGCGGTTGTGGGTGAGGATGGCGTGGGACACCGCGGGGGTCGGGGTATAGCCGTCGGCCGAGTCGATGAGCACGGTCACTCCGTTGGCCGCGAAGACCTCCACGGCCGTCACCCGGGCCGGCTCGGACAGGGCGTGGGTGTCCGCCCCGAGGAACAGCGGGCCGTCGATGCCCTGCCGTTCCCGGTACTCGCAGATCGCCTGGCTCGTCGCCGCGATGTGGTCCTCGTTGAACGCCGCGGCGAGGGACGACCCGCGGTGCCCCGACGTTCCGAAAGCCACCCGCTGGGCCGGTTCGGCCGGGTCGGGGTGCACGGCGTAGTACGCGGTCACCAGCCGGGCCACGTCGACCAGGTCCTCCGGCCGCGCCTGCTGTCCCGCGCGCTCGTTCGGCATGTGTTCGCTCCTCCGTATCGGTCCTGTGCGACCAGTACACGGACCATGATCGCCGGTCCGTCGTGTTCCGTGGGGATGCCCCTCCGTACGGATGTTCCCGTCGGGCATGCCCGGCGTGCGCCCCGGCACGCCCCTCGGGTACCGATTCCGGCAAGTCGGGGCCGTGGGCCGGGGCGCGGGGGCCGGTCGGGTGACGGTCGGGGCGGTGCCCGGGGGGACACCGCCCGGACCGGGCACCCGAATCCGCGGAGGTACACACATGCCCACGACCACGCACCCGCATGCCGCACCGCTCACCGACGAGGAGGCCGCCGCCCTCGACGCGCACTGGCGGGCCGCCGACCACCTGTCGGCCGGACAGCTCCACCTGCGGGACAACCCGCTGCTCGGGCAGCCCTCGAAGCCGCGCACATCAGGCCGCGGCTGCTCGGGCACCGGGGCACGTCCCCCGGCCCGGACGTGATCGACCGCGTACCCGGCCTCGCGGTGCGGGCCACCGCCGTACGGCAGGCCATGGCCGACACCCGGACCCGGCACCACGCCTGGATCCGGGAGCACGGCACCGACATGCCCGAGGTCGCCGACGGGACGTGGACCGGTTGACCGGGCGGGACCGTGCGGCCGGCCGCACGGTCGTCCTGACTGGCTGCTCCTGCCCGGTAAGGAGGAGCATGGGGTAGAGGCGAGGCACAGCGGCACACGCTGGTGGCTTCCGCGTACGACAGGCGGTGCGCGCTTTGACCGGGCAGATCTTTGCGTCCTGCGGGGTGGAGCTGGCCGCTGTCTACGTCCCCGCCGGCAGCGGCGGCGAGCTGCGGCTGGCCGAGACGGCCGGCGACACGCACGGGCCGTACGGCATCCCGCCGGCGTACGACCTCGGCGGGCGCTCCCCGGTCGCCGACGCGTGCCGCACGGGCCGCCCGCTGTGGCTGAGCGCCCAGGACCTCGTCCCCTACGGCCTGGACAGCCCCGTCTCCGTGGGCGCGCTGCCGCTCGGCGGCGGGGACGGCGAGCGGGCGCTGCTGGGCTGCCTCGTCGTCGTACGGAAGGCGGAGGACGGCTTCGACGCCGTCCAGCGGGCGCTGCTGGAGCTGTACGCCGACCAGACCGCCGCCGGGCTGGAGGCCGCCGCGGCCCGGGTCGCCGCCCCCGCGGAGATCGGCGCGCCCGCGGGCCACGCCCTGCTGCCGATGCGCGGCGGCACCTTCGCCCTCACCCTGAGCACGGGCCGTATGGAGGTGGACGCGCAGGTGCTCGCCCTGCTCGGCATCCCGCCGGGCACCTTCGACGGCCAGGTCTCCACCCTGCTGGCCTGCGCCGTCCCGGACGACGTGCCCGCGCTGATGTCGGTGGTGGAACCGGACCGGCCCGATGCCCACCAGCAGCTGGCGTTCCGGATCCGCCGCCCGGGCGGTGAGCTGCGCTGGCTGGGCCTGCGCAGCAGGGTGCTCGCCGGCGCCGACGGCCGGCCGGAACGGATGCTCGGCGTCGTCGGCGACGCCTCGTACCTGCGCCCCACCCCCGACGAGGTGTCCCTGGTGCAGCGGCTGTCCACGGCCCTGGCCGCGGCGACGACCATCCGGGACGTCAGCCGCGTGGTCGTGGAGTCGCTGCGCGAGCCGCTGCACGCCGACCGGGTGGCGGTCGCCGAACTGGAGGGCGACCGCCTGGTGGTCACCCTGCTCGACCCGCCCGAGCCGGACGCCTGGCCGGAGGTGTGGCGCTCCGAATGGCGCTCGGAGTGGCCCGACGCGTCCTGCCACTCCCTGCCCACCCTGGAGGGCGCCCTGCGCGAGGGCCACGTCGCCCTGTGGCCGCGGGGCACCGAACTGGAACCCGGGCTCGCCGGCATCGGCCCGGGAGGGCTTGCCGTGCTGCCGCTGCCGGCGGACGGCCGCATGGTCGGCGTCTGCCTGGTCGGGTGGGACGGTGAGCACCGGTTCGGGCCGGAGGAGCGCTCCCTGTTGACGGCGACCGCCGGACTGGTCGGCCAGGCCCTGATGCGCGCCCACGCGCTGGACGCCGGCCACGAGCTCGCCACGATGCTCCAGCGCAGCCTGCTGCCCCGCAAGCTGCCCGCCCTCCCCGGGGGCACGGCCGTCGCCCGCTACCTGCCCGCGACGGTCGGCCTGGAGGTGGGCGGCGACTGGTACGACGTCATCCCGCTCTCCGACGGCCACGTGGCGCTCGTCATCGGCGACGTGCAGGGCCACAGCGCCGGGGCCGCCACGATCATGGGCCAGATGCGCACGGCCATCCGCGCCTACGCGGTGGAGGGACACCCGCCCGACGTGGTGGTCGCCCACGCCAACCGGCTGCTGGTCGGCATGGAGACCGACCTGTTCGCCACCTGCTGCTACGTCGACCTCGACATGGAGGAGGGCATCGCCCTGCTCGTCCGGGCCGGGCACCTGCCCCCGCTGCTGCGCCCGCCCGGCGGCGCCACCGAGGAGACCGAGGTCGAGGGCGGACCGCCGCTGGGCGTGATGGCGGACGCCGAGTTCCCGATGACCGAGGTGGGGCTGGCGCCCGGAACCGTCGTCGCCCTGCTGACGGACGGACTGGTCGAGTCGTCCACCCTGCGCCTGGAGGACGGACTGCGCGGCGTGCGCGCGGTGCTCGACGCGGCCGACCCGGCCGACCTCGGACGCGTCGCCGACGAACTGGTGGCGGGCACGCGGCGGCGCGACGACGACGTGGCCGTGCTGCTGCTGCGCTACGACGGCATGCGGGTGCGACCGGTGCGGGCCCGCTGGGCGGTGTGGCGGCTGCCCGACGCCGTCATGCACGCACGGCGCTTCACGGCGCGCACGCTGCGCGGCTGGGGTGTGGAGGAGGAGGTCGACATGGCGCTGCTCGTCGTGTCCGAACTGGTCACCAACGCCATCGCCCACACCCGGGGCGAGGTGCGGCTGGATCTCACCCTCGCGGGGGACCGGCTGCGGGTCGCGGTGAACGACGCGTCGCCCCGGGCCCCGGTCAAGTCCGCGAGCGTCGACTGGGAGGCCACCGGCGGACGCGGCCTGCTGCTGGTCGAGGCCCTGTCCACGTCCTGGGGGTCGGTGCCGCTCAGCGGCGGCAAACAGGTGTGGAGCGAGCTGGCCCTGTCACCCCGCGAACCGCCCGGCGACCCGGCCGCCGCCGGGCCGGGGAGGTGAGGGCCGTGCCCACGCGCCGCCGGCGCCCGTCCGGCGCCCTCGCCGCCGGGCTCGTCCTGGCCTTCGGCCTGGCGGCCTGCGGCCGGGCCGGCGAGGTCGACCGGGACGCGGACGTGCCCCGCGACACCCGGGCGATCGGCCTGCTGCTCCCCGACAACACCAACCGCTTCGACCGGTTCGACCGCCCCCTGATCGAGCGGCGCATCGCCGAGCTGTGCCCCGAGTGCACCATGGAGTTCGCCAGCGCCCAGGCCGACGTCGCGACCCAGCAGCAGCAGGTCGACGCCATGATCACCAAAGGCGTCGGCGTACTGATCCTCGACGCCGTCGACTCCCGCTCCCTCCGCTCCTCCGTGGAGCGGGCGCGCGCGGCCGGCATCGAGGTCGTCGCGTACGACCGGCTGGTGGAGGGCCCCGTCTCGGCATACGTCTCCTTCGACGGCGAACGGGTCGGCAGGCTCCAGGGCGAGGCGCTCCTCGAAGCCCTCGGCGACGAGGCGCGCGGCGGCCAGATCGTGATGATGAACGGATCGGCGACGGACCCCAACTCGGCCTGGTTCAAGAAGGGCGCGCTCGCCGCCCTGGAGGGCAAGGTCCGGATCGGCAAGGCGTACGACACCGCCGAGTGGCGGCCGCTGAACGCCCACATCAACATGTCCGGCGCCATCGCCGCGCTGGGCGCCGAGAGCATCGACGGCGTCTACTCCGCGAACGACGGCCTCGCCTCCGGGATCATCTCGGCGCTCAAGTCGGCGAAGATCCACCCGCTGCCGCCGGTCACCGGGCAGGACGCCGAACTCGCCGCCCTGCAGCGGATCGTCGCCGGCGAACAGTACATGAGCGTCTACAAGCCCTTCCGCCTGGAGGCCGGCGCGGCCGCGGAGATGGCCGTCGCGCTGGTACGCGGCGAGCCGCCGGACCGCATCGCGACCGGCAGGGTCACCAGCGCCACCACCCGCGACATACCGGCGGTCCTGCTCACCCCGGTCTCCGTGACGGCCGGCAACATCGAGGACACCGTCATCGCGGACGGGATGTACTCGGTCGACCAGATCTGCACCCCCAAGTACGCGTCCGACTGCGACAGGGCCGGTCTCACCCCGTGACATGGGGTGCCGCCGCAAGGGAGTGGTTGACATGTCAGCACCGCCTCTGCTGGCGCTGCGGGGCATCTCCAAACGGTTCGGAGCGGTGCAGGCGCTCGCGGACATCGATCTGGAGATCCGCGCCGGCGAGGTCGTCGCGCTGGTGGGCGACAACGGCGCCGGCAAGTCCACCCTGATCAAGGTGGTCGCCGGGGTGGATCCCGCCGACCACGGCGCGATCGAGTGGAACGGACGGCCCGTCCACATCGGCCGCCCCCACGACGCCCAGCACCTCGGCATCGCGACCGTCTACCAGGACCTGGCGCTGTGCGACAACCTCGACGTCGTCGGCAACCTCTTCCTCGGCCGCGAGATCCACCGCATCGGCATCCTCGACGAGGTGGAGATGGAACGCCGGACGCTCGGCCTGCTGGACACCTTCTCCATCCGCATGCCCAGCGTGCGGCTGCCCGTCGCCTCGCTCTCCGGCGGGCAGCGGCAGACCGTGGCCATCTCCCGCTCCCTGCTCGGCGAACCGCGTCTCGTCCTGCTCGACGAGCCGACCGCCGCGCTGGGCATCGAGCAGACCGCCCAGGTCCTCGACCTCGTGGACCGGCTGCGCGAACGGGGGCTGGGCGTGCTGCTCATCAGCCACAACATGGGGGACGTCAAAGCCGTCGCGGACTGGATCGCGGTGCTGCGCCTCGGCCGGAACAACGGCTTCTTCGACGTGACGACCACCTCGCACGAGCAGATCATCTCCTCCATCACCGGCGCCACGGACAACGCCGTGACCCGCCGGGCCTCGCGCGAGTGGGAGGCGGACCTGTGAGCGGGCCGGCCCCGGACGCCGGGCGGCACGGCCTCGTGCGCCGGCTCCGCGGCCGCGCCGACCGCACCGCCGGGGCGTTCGCGGACCGGCTGCGCAGCGGCGAGCTCGGCTCCCTGCCGGTACTGCTCAGCCTGGCCTCGATCTGGATCATCTTCGTCAGCCTGAACGAGAAGTTCCTCTCGCCCCGCAACCTGTCCAACCTCAGCGTGGACATCGTCGGGACCGGGATGATCGCCGTCGGCATCGTCTTCGTCCTGCTCCTGGGCGAGATCGACCTGTCGGTGGGCTCGGTGAGCGGGCTGGCCGCTGCCGTGTTCGCCGTGCTGAACGTGCAGCACGGCATGGCGGAGGGCCTCGCCGTCGTGGTCGCGGTGGTGATGGGCACGGCCATCGGCGCCCTGCACGGGTTCTTCCTGGCCAAAGTCGGTGTCCCCGCCTTCGTGGTCACCCTGGCGGGACTGCTGGGCTGGAACGGCCTGATGCTCTGGATCCTCGGGGCGAGCGGCACCGTCAACCTGGACGACGAGGGCCTGGTCGCCCTGCTGACCGGCCACTACTTCCACGACGTGGCAGTGGCCTACGGGGTGGCGGCGCTGGGCGTCGCCGGGTACCTCCTCGTCGCCCTGAAGGACGCGCGGCGACGCGTGGCCGCCGGGGTGCCGTCCCGCACGCCGGCCGGGATCGCCGCCCGCACGGCCGCGCTGGCCGTGGTCGTCTTCGCCGCCGCGTTCGTGCTCAACCGGTTCCAGGGCCTGCCGCTGGCCCTGCTGGTCTTCATGGTCGTCCTCGTCGGCCTCGACTACGTCCTGCGCCGCACCACATACGGGCGCATGATCTTCGCGCTCGGCGGTGGGGTGGAGGCCGCCCGGCGCGCCGGGCTCGCCGTCGCCTGGATCCGTATCTCGGTGTTCATGGTCTCGGGCACGATGGCCGCGGTCGGCGGGCTCTTCCTGGCCTCGCGGGTCACCTCGGCCAGCCAGGCGTCCGGCGGCGGCAACCTCCTGATGAACGCCATCGCCGCCGCGGTCATCGGCGGCACCAGCCTCTTCGGCGGCCGCGGCAGGGTGTGGTCCGCGCTGCTGGGCGTCCTGGTCATCCAGTCCATCGCCTCCGGCGTGGCGCTGCTGGGCATCCAGGCGGCCGTGCAGTTCATGATCACGGGTGGCGTGCTGCTCGTCGCCGTCGTCATCGACGCCCTGTCCCGGCGCGCCCAGAAGGCCCACGGCCGCGTATGACCCCCGCCGGGCCCCCACCGGCCGTACGGAGGCCCGTACGGCTCAGGCGCCGATGCGCACCACCGCGAGGGTGATGTTGTCCGGGCCGCCGGCGTCGATGGCGGCCTTCCACAGCTCGAACGCGGCCCGGCCGTCGTCGTAGACCCGCAGCAGGTTCTCCAGCTCGTCGTCCGGCACCGGGTCGGTCAGCCCGTCGCTGCAGACGAGGAAGCGCATCCCCGGAGCCGCGGCGCACGCCGCCACGTGCGGCGCGACCTCGGTGTACACGGGGCCGCCGCCGAGCGTCCGGGTGACGATCGACGTGGTGCGGCGCCCGGGCGGGGGCGGCGGACTGTCGTCCACGCTCACCTGGCGCAACTCCTCGCCCGAGGCGTCGTACACCCGGCTGTCGCCGACGTTGAACGCCAGCAGCGAATCCGCCAGGACCACGGCGCCCGCGACCGTGGTGCCCATCGTGCGCAGCTCCGGTTCGGCCTCCGCGGTCGCGTACACCGCGCGGTTGCAGTGGTCCAGCACACCCCGGACCGCCTCCTCGCCGTCCAGCGTGGTGCCGAGCGCGGCGAGCCGGCGGACGACCAGGGCGCTGGCGACCTCACCGGCCGGCTGTCCGCCGAGCCCGTCGGCTACGGCCACGACGAGGGGCGTGCCCAGCGGGAACACCAGCGTCTGGGGGCTGTGCGTGACGGTTCCGCACAGCGTCCACGGGCCGATGACCAGGCTGTCCTCGTTGTGCTCGCGGACCAGCCCGGCATGGCTCAGGGCGGTCACGGCCGCGTACGCCACGGTCGGTCGCCCCCTCTCTGTCGCGGCGCGCCGTGGGGGGCGGGCGCTCTCCACCTCCCATTGTGACGCCGCGCGAAGAGGCGCACGGTGGTGCCATGACAGAGGTGGCCGAACTCGTCCGCACGCTCGCGCCGCGGGCCGACCCGCTGCGGCTGCGCCGGGACGTGGAGCGGCTCGCCACCGGTCCCCGCAGCCGGACCCGCGCCCCCGTGGCCATGCTGCGGGCCGAGGCGTACGTCGCCCGGGAGCTCGCCGCGGCGGGCTGGCGCACCGAACGGCAGCCTTTCGACGTGCGGTGCCGGGTCGGCTCCACCGACCGGCGCGGCCACCGGGCACTCCCGCTTGAATTCCGGCTGCACCGCCGGCTGACGGGCGCCAACGTCCTGGCGCGGCTGCCGGGCGCGGACCACCGCCGCACCGTGGTCGTCGGCGCCCACCTGGACACCGTCGACGCCAGCCCCGGCGCCGACGACAACGCCTCCGGTGTCGCCGCACTGCTGGAGACCGCCCGGCTCCTCGCCGGGCTGCCGCGGCCGCCCGCCGTCACGCTCGCCGTCCTCGACATGGAGGAACTCGGACTGATCGGCGCCCGGTACGCGGCCCGCCGGCTGCGGCGCGGCCGGCAGGCCGTGGGGATGATCTGCCTGGAGTCGGTCGGCTGCTTCTCGACGGAACCCGGCAGCCAGCTGATGCCGATGGGGTTCGAAGCGGCCTTCCCCGAGGTGGCCGCCGAGGTCCGTTCCACCGGTCGGCGGGGCGACTTCACGCTCGTCGTGCACCGCCGCGCGACGGACGGGGCGGCATCGCTGTGGCGCCGCGCGGCACACGCCACCGACCCGCCGCTGCGCTGTGTCACCCTGCGCGACCCCCGGCCCCACGGTCCGCTGGGCGCACTGGCCGGTCTCGCCGTGCCCCCGCTGGCCCACCTGGACCGCAGCGACCACGCCGCCTTCTGGAACGCGGGCATCCCGGCGCTGATGCTCACCAGCACGGCGAACTTCCGCAACCCGCACTACCACCAGCCCACCGACACCCCGGAGACCCTCGACTACGAGCGGCTGACGGCGGTCGCCCTGGCCACCGCCGCCACCGCCGTGACCTGGTCCGCGCCCGCCCGCGAACGGCCGCAACCATGACGGCGTGAATTGTCGATTCATCGATCACAACAGCCCGATGGGCGCAACAGCACGTGCCGGTCCGGACGGCCGGACCTACGGTCGGAGCACCCTGCCCGGTCCGCGGCAGGGTCCCCGGAGGAAGGACGCCCATGTCCGGACGTACGAACCGACGCCCCCTCAGAACGCTGCTCCGCACCGTGATCGTCGCTCACGCGCTGCTGCTGCTCGGCGCACCCGCCGCCCATGCCTCCGCCCCCACGGCCGCGCGCGTCGACTGGGACGCCATCGCCGCATGCGAGTCCAGCGGCAACTGGAAGGCGAACACCGGCAACGGTCACTACGGCGGCCTCCAGTTCACCCAGTCCAGCTGGGAGGCCGCGGGAGGCCGCAAGTACGCGCCCCGGGCCGACCTCGCCACCAGGGCGGAGCAGATCGCGACCGCCAAGAAGCTCGCCGCGCAGCAGGGCATGGGCGCCTGGAGCTGCGCCCGCCGTCGCTAGCGCCTCTCGTTCGGGACGCCCCACGGGTCACCACGACAGGTCGTCCAGCAGCAGGCCGGCCACCGGCTGCGGCTCGCCGGTCAGGGGCTGCTCGGTCCACATCACCTTCCCGGTCGGCGTGTACCGGGTTCCCCACCGCCCCGCGAACTGGGACACCAGGTACAGCCCGCGCCCGCCCTCGTCCGTCGTGGCGGCGCGCCGCAGGTGCGGGGAGGTGCTGCTGCCGTCGGACACCTCGCAGATCAGGTGGCGCTCGCGCAGCAGCCGTACGTGGATCGGCTCGGAGCCGTAGCGGATCGCGTTGGTGATCAGCTCGCTGAGCATCAGCTCCGTGGTGAAGCCGATGTCCCCCAGGCCCCACGCCTCCAGTTGCCGGCCGCACGCGGCGCGTACGGGAGCGACGGCCGAGGGGTCGGCGGGGACGTCCCAGTCCGCGACCCGGCCGGGGTCCAGCAGACGGGTCCGCGCCACCAGCAGCGCGATGTCGTCCCTGCGGTGCGGGGGCAGCATCGCGCCGAACACGGCTCGGCAGGTCTCCTCCGCCGTCCGGTTCCCCTGGTCGGCCAGCGTGTCGCGCAGCAGGCGCAGCCCGGTGTCGACGTCCCGCTCGCGGTGCTCGATGAGGCCGTCGGTGTACAGCACCAGGCGGCTGCCCTCGGGCAGGTGCAGTTCGGCCGTCTCGAACGGCCCGCCGCCGAGCCCCAGTGGCGGGAAGACGGGCACCTTGGGGAAATCCACGCTTCCGTCGGGCAGGACGAGCGCCGGGGCGAAGTGGCCGGCGGTCGCCACGCAGCAGTGGCCCGAGACCGGGTCGTAGATGGCGTACAGGCAGGTGGCGCCCGTGATGCCGTCCCCACCGCCGTCGCCCTCCTCCTGGTCGATGCGGGAGACCAACTCGTCCAGGTGGCCCAGCAGCTCGTCCGGCGGCAGGTCGAGGGCCGAGAAGTTGTGCACGGCCGTGCGCAGCCGCCCCATCGTGGCGGCCGCGTGCAGTCCGTGCCCCACGACGTCGCCCACGACGAGCGCGACCCGCGCCCCGGGCAGCGGAATGACGTCGAACCAGTCGCCACCCACCCCGGCCTGGGCCGGCAGGTAGCGGTAGGCGACCTCCAGCCCCTCCTGCTCGGGCAGCACCCGCGGCAGCAGGCTGCGCTGCAGCGTGACGGCCATGGTGTGCTCGCGGGTGAAGCGGCGGGCGTTGTCGATGGCCACGGCGGCGCGGGCGGCCAGCTCCTCGGCGAAGGCCAAGTCCTCCTCCTCGAAGCGTTCCGCGCGCTCCGAACGCCAGAAGTTGGCCATCCCCATGACGACACCACGCGCCTGCAGCGGCACGGCGATCAGCGAGTGGATGCCGTACGCCATCGCCTCGTCGGCACCGTCGGGGTCCTGGGCGCGCCAGCCGTGCGCCACCGTCAGGTCCGCCTCCAGCACCGCGTGCCCGCTCGCCAGCGCCGCCGCCATCGGCGTGGTCGGGTCGTCGAACCGGATCCGGTCGCCCACCGGCTGGAGCGGCGGATCCGCGCGGATGCCGCTCAGGGCGGCGCGCCGCATCTGCGTGTGCTCCTCCGTCGGCTCCTCACCGCGCAGCACCGGGTCCAGCAGCTCCACGCTGACGAAGTCGGCGAACCGCGGGACCGCCACCTCCGAGAGCTCCTCGGCGGTCCGCTGCACGTCCAGCGTCGTACCGATCCGCACCCCGGCCTCGTACAGCAGCTTCAGCCGCTCGCGCGCCACCTCGGCCGTGCCCGACAGGGCCCGCAGTTCGGTGGTGTCCCGGAGCGTGGCGACCGTGCCGGAGGCCCCGCCGTACGGGGCGGTGTGCCGCGTGTTGACGGCGAGCAGCCGGTCGGCCGCCAGGTGGACCTCGTCGGTGACGGTGCGGCCGGAGGCCAGCAGTTCGGCGACGTCCTCGTCCAGGCCCAGCTCGGTGACGTGCCGGCCCTCGGCGTCGGCGGGCAGTTCGAGGAGCCTGCGCGCCTCGTCGTTGGCGAGGGTCAGCCGGCCGTCGCCGCCGACGAGGAGCACGCCTTCGCGCACCGCGTGCAGCACCGCGTTGTGGTGCTCGTACATCCGGGTCATCTCGGTGGGGCCGAGTCCGTGCGTCTGCCGCCGCAGGCGCCTGCTCACCAGCGCCGAGCTGCCGACGGCCAGGGCCAGGGCGGCGGCGCCGGAGCCCAGCAGGATGGGCAGGTGGCGGTCCACCGCTTCCCCGACGTTCTCGATGGCCACCCCGGCGGCCACGAGGCCGACGAGGTCGCCGTCGGGGTCGCGGACGGGGACCACGGCCCGCGCCGCGTCGTTCGGGGCGCCCTCGAAGATCTCCGCGAACGCCGTTCCCGCGGTGGCCCGTTCGACGCCCTCGGCGCGCTTGCCGATCAGCGTCCGGTCGGTGTCCACGAGCCGGGTGCCGTCCGGCGCCATCACCGCCATGAAGTCGACGCCGGAGCCGAGGCGGGCGTCGTCGACGTGGCGCTGGAGGGCGGCCGCCGGATCGGGCGACACCAGCGCCCCGGCGGTACCCGGGGCGTCCGCGAAGGATTCGGCGGCGGCGAGCGAACGGCTCTTGGCCTCCTGTTCGCTGTCCCGCCGGGTCTGGAACGTCACCGCGACCACCGCGGCCGAGATCAGCAGCACCGCCACCAGGACCTGGAGCAGGAGCACCTGGCCCGCGACGCTGCGCGCGCCCAGGAGCGGTCGGAGACCGTGGTCCTCGTCGGGCGGGCCGGGACGTCCGTCGCGGTCACCGTGTCCGGACCGGCCGGCGAAGGGGCGGCCCGACGCGTGCCTGGATCGTCCGGAACGTCCACTCATGCACCATTTCTAGCACCGGATCCCTGGGGGCAGCGACCGCGTGGAGACCGCCTGAAGCGCCGATGTGCCTCCGGATCGACCCTCCCGTCTTCCCTCCGTCTTTTGTCATGACCCTTGCTGGGCGGGGCGTGCCCTGCTATTCATCACTCCAGGAAAGTTAGGAAAGTTTCCTTCCAGTCTCACGCTCCGTCAATGGCATTGGAGACCCCCACATGAGACGGATCCTTCTCCTCCCCGTGCTCCTCGCGGCCCTGCTGCTCGGGCTCGCCCAGCCGCCCTCGCCCGCTTTGGACACCGCCGCGGTCCAGCGCGCGCAGGAGCTCCGTACCCCGGTCGCGGCCAACGGCCGGCTCCGGGTCTGCGGCACCAGGCTCTGCAACCAGCACGGCGTCCCGATCCAGCTGCGCGGCATGTCCACGCACGGTCTGCAGTGGTACGGCCGGTGCCTGACCGGCGGATCGCTCGACGCCCTGGCCCAGGACTGGAAGGCCGACGTCCTGCGCATCTCGATGTACATCCAGGAAGGCGGCTACGAGACCGACCCGCGCAAGTACACCGACATGGTGCACTCCCTCATCGAGCAGGCGACCGCACGCGGCCTGTACGCCATCGTCGACTGGCACATGCTGAGCCCCGGCGACCCGCACCACAACCTCGCCCGCGCCAAGACCTTCTTCACCGAGATCGCCCGGCGCCACCGCGCCAAGAACAACCTGCTGTACGAGATCGCCAACGAACCCAGCGGCGTCGGCTGGTCCCGCATCCGGAGCTATGCCGAACAGCTCATCCCCGTCATCCGCGCCGAGGACCCCGGCACCCCGGTGCTCGTCGGCACGCGCGCGTGGTCGTCGTTCGGCGTCTCCGAGGGCTCCGACGAGCGGGAGGTCGTGGCCGCGCCGGTGCGCGCCGCCAACATCATGTACACCTTCCACTTCTATGCCGCCTCGCACCGCGACGAGTACCTCGCCACCCTCTCCAGGGCGGCCGACAAGCTCCCCGTCTTCGTCACCGAGTTCGGCACCCAGGACTACGCGGGGGAGGGTGCCGACGACTTCGCCATGGCGCAGCGCTACCTCGACCTGATGGCGAGCAAGAAGATCAGTTGGTCCAACTGGAACTTCTCCGACGACCACCGCTCCGGCGCCGTCTTCCGCAGCGGCACCTGCGCCGCCGGCGGTCCCTGGGCCGGCACAGGCTCCCTGAAGCCCGCCGGTGTGTGGGTGCGCGAGCGGATCAGATCCGCCGACGCCTTCGGCGACCGCTGACCGGATGCCCCCGCCGCGTGTGCCGCACCGCCGTGTGGGCCGCACCGGCGGGGGCCTCCGCGGCGAGTACGGGCTTCCGCGGCTGAGGGGCTTCCGCGGCGAGTACGGGCTTCCGCGGCGACTCGGGGAGGGGGCGCAGCCACGGCGGCGTCCGTGCGGGCGGCCCGAGGTCCTGACCCGCCGGCCCGCGCCGGTGGCGCGGCCGAGCGGCCCCGGGACGGGTCGGCGAACTCCCCGCCCGATACGGCCGCGGAGTCGATCATCACGCCCGTATCCTGCGGCCATGACCGATCACCTGACCGATCGACCGACCGACCAGCTCCAGCCGATGCCCGAGGACTGGCAGCGGGCCCTCGCGGTCGTCGCCCACCCCGACGACCTCGAATACGGCTGCTCCGCGGCCGTCGCCGCCTGGACCGACGCCGGCCGCGAGGTCGTCTACCTCCTCGCCACACGCGGCGAGGCCGGCATCGACGGCATCGACCCCGCCACCTGCGGCCCCCTGCGGGAGCGGGAGCAGCGGGCCGGCGCCGCGGTCGTCGGCGTCCCGGTGGTGGAGTTCCTCGACCACCGCGACGGGGTCGTCGAGTACGGGCTCGCGCTGCGCCGGGACATCGCCGCCGCGATCCGCCGCCACCGCCCGGAACTCGTCATCACGCTCAACCACCGCGACACCTGGGGCGGCGTCGCCTGGAACACCCCCGACCACGTCGCGGTCGGCCGCGCCACCCTCGACGCGGCGGCGGACGCGGGCAACCGCTGGATCTTCCCCGAGCTCGCCGAGCAGGGCCTCGAACCGTGGAACGGCGTCCGCTGGGTGGCCGTCGCCGGATCCTCCGCCCCGACCCACGCCGTCGACGCGACCCCCGGTCTGGAGCGCGCCGTGCGCTCGCTGCTGGAGCACCGCGCTTACATCGAGGGCCTGACGGACCAGGACCCGGAGGAGTACTGCCGCTCCTTCCTCACCGGCAACGCCCAGGCCGCGGCCGCGCGCTTCGGCGGCCGCCCCGCCGTGACCTTCGAGCTCTTCAGCCGCTGACGCCGGGCCCGCCGCGCGCCCGTACGAGCGGACGGGCCCCGGAGACCCTGCCGGTCTCCGGGGCCCGCCTCTTCCCCGCCGGGCAAGCGACCGCTTAGTATGCTGCCCAAGGTGGTTCTGCCCGACCCTTGTGGAGGCCCTCGATGCAGGCATGGCGCGTACACCGCAACGGCGAGCCGAGCGAGGTGATGCGGCTCGAAGAGGTGGACCGGCCCGTGCCCGGCGACGGGCAGCTCCTGCTGCGGGTCACGGCCGCGAACATCAACTTCCCGGACGCGCTGCTGTGCCGCGGCCACTACCAGGTGCGCCCGCCCCTCCCCTTCACCCCCGGCGTGGAGATCTGCGGCGAGACGGAGGACGGCCGCCGCGTGATCGCCACGCCCGCCCTGCCGTACGGCGGGCTCGCCGAGTACGTCGTCGCCGACGGCGCCGCGGTCCTGCCCGCGCCCGACGCCCTCGACGACGCCGAAGCCGCGGCCCTGCACATCGGCTACCAGACCGGCTGGTTCGGGCTGCACCGCCGGGCCGGCCTCAAGGAGGGCGAGACGCTCCTCGTCCACGCCGCCGCGGGCGGCGTCGGCAGCGCCGCCGTCCAGCTCGGCAAGGCGGCAGGCGCGCGGGTCATCGGAGTCGTGGGCGGCGCCGAGAAGGCCGCCGTCGCACGCGAACTCGGCTGCGACCTGGTCGTCGACCGGCGTACCGAGGACATCGTCGCGGCCGTCAAGGAGGCCACCGGCGGCCGGGGCGCCGACGTCGTCTACGACCCGGTCGGCGGCGACGCGTACGCCAAGTCCGCCAAGTGCGTGGCCTTCGAGGGCCGGATCGTCGTGGTCGGCTTCGCCAGCGGCGACATCCCGGCCCCCGCCCTCAACCACGCGCTGGTGAAGAACTACTCGATCGTCGGCCTGCACTGGGGCCTGTACAACCAGTTCGACCCCGAAGCCGTCCGCCGCTGCCACGACACGCTCACCGCGTACGCCGCCAAGGGCCTCATCAAGCCGCTGATCAGCGAGCGTGTCGCCTTCGAGGACGCGCCGGCCGCGGTCCAGCGCGTCGCCGACGGCACCACCACCGGCCGCCTGGTCGTCCTCCCGGCCGCCACGGAAGGAGCAGCACGATGACCGACGCCGGTGAACTGCGCCGCCGCACCCAGGAGTTGCTGGCCGCGCACCCTCCCGCCACCACCGGCCGCACGGACTTCCTCACGGCCCGGTTCGACGCCGGTCTCGCCTGGGTCCACTACCCGGTCGGCCTCGGCGGGCTCGACGCCCCCCGCGCCCTCCAGGCCGTCGTCGACGCCGAACTGGAGGCCGCCGGAGCCCCCGACAACGACCCGCGCCGCATCGGGATCGGCCTCGGCATGGCGGCCCCGACGATCCTCGCCTACGGCACCGAGGAGCAGAAGCGGCGCTTCCTGCGCCCCCTGTGGGTGGGGGAGGAGGTGTGGTGCCAGCTGTTCAGCGAACCCGGCGCCGGCTCCGACCTCGCCGCCCTGGGCACCCGCGCCGTGCGCGACGGGGAGGACTGGGTGGTCAACGGCCAGAAGGTCTGGACGTCCAGCGCCCACGTGGCCCGCTGGGCGATCCTCATCGCCCGCACCGACCCGGACGCCCCCAAGCACCGCGGCATCACGTACTTCCTGTGCGACATGACCGACCCGGGCGTCGAGGTGCGGCCGCTGCGCCAGATCACCGGCGAGGCCGAGTTCAACGAGGTGTTCCTCACCGACGTGCGCATCCCCGACGCCCACCGCCTCGGCGGGATCGGCGACGGCTGGAAGGTCGCCCAGACCACCCTCATGAACGAGCGGGTCTCGATCGGCGGCGCCCGCATCCCCCGCGAGGGCGGCATGATCGGCCCGGTCTCGCGGACCTGGCGCGAACGTCCCGAACTGCGCACCCACGACCTCCACCAGCGCCTGCTCGACCTGTGGGTGGACGCCGAGGTCGCCCGGCTCACCGGCGAACGGCTGCGCCAGCAGCTCGTGGCGGGCCAGCCCGGCCCCGAGGGCAGCGGGATGAAGCTCGCCTTCGCCCGCCTCAACCAGGAGATCAGCGGCCTGGAGGTCGAACTCCTCGGCGAGGAAGGGCTGCTGTACGACGACTGGACCATGCGCCGCCCCGAGCTGGTCGACTTCACCGGCCGGGACGCCGGCTACCGCTACCTGCGCTCCAAGGGCAACTCCATCGAGGGCGGTACCAGCGAGGTGCTCCTGAACATCGTCGCCGAGCGCGTCCTCGGCCTGCCCGCCGAGCCGCGCACCGACAAGGACGTCGCATGGAAGGACCTGGCGCGATGACCGACCTGCTCTACTCCGAGGCGGAGAGCGACCTGCGGGCCGCCGTGCGCTCCCTGCTCACCGGCCGCGCCGCCCCCGCGGAGCTGCCCGGCCGCATCGAGCGCGACACCGCGTACGACCCCGCCCTCTGGCAGGCGCTCGCCACCGGCATGGGCGCGGCCGGGCTCCTCGTCCCCGAGAAGCTCGGCGGCCAGGGCGCGACCCACCGCGAGGCGGCCGTCGTGCTGGAGGAACTCGGCCGCGCGGTGACACCGGTCCCGTACCTCACCAGCTCCGTCGTCGCGACCGAGGCGCTGCTCGCCCTGGACGCGAGCCGGGCCGCCGCCGACCTGCTCGGCGAGCTCGCCGGCGGCCGCCGGACCGCCGTGCTCGCCGTGCCGCTCTCCGCCGGCCCCGGGCACGAGCCGGCGACCGCCGGTACCGTCACCGGCGTGGCGGACGCCGCCCGCGCCGACGTGCTGCTCGTGGTGCGGCCCGACGGGCTGTACGCGGTCGACGCCGCCGACGCGTCCATCGCGCCGCAGACCCCGCTGGACCTGACCCGCCCCCTCGCCGCCGTGACCGCCGGCGACGCCGGAACCCGGCTCGCCGACGCCGGCGCCGCCCGCGCGGCGGTGCACCGCGGGCTGCTCGCCGGTGCCGGACTGCTCGCCTCCGAGCAGCTCGGCCTGGCCGAGTGGTGCCTGGAGGAGACGGTCCGCCACACCCGCGAGCGCCACCAGTTCAACCGCCCGGTCGGCTCCTTCCAGGCGCTCAAGCACCGCATGGCGCAGCTGTGGCTCCAGGTCGTGCACGCCCGCGCCGCCGCCCGCAACGCCGCCGACGCGCTCGCCACCGGCAGCGGCGACGCCCCGGTCGCCGTGGCCGTCGCCCAGGTGTACTGCTCACGGGTGGCCGTCCGCGCGGCGGAGGAGTGCGTCCAGCTGCACGGCGGCATCGGTATGACCTGGGAGCACCCCGCGCATCTCCACCTCAAGCGCGCCAAGGCCGACCAGGCCGCGCTGGGGGCGGCGGGACAGCACAAGGCGGCGCTCGCCGAGCTGGTGGACCTCCCCGGGCCCCGGGCCGGCTCGTAAGGACCGCGGTAGGAACCCACCCCTCTACATGCGGTTTAATTGCGAATCGTTCGCAACAACAGCCGATCTTCACGAGGGGTGTGGAACCATGACCGCCCGATCCATACGCGGCATGGCCGCCGCGACGATGGCCGGGGCCCTGGCCCTCACCGCGGCGGCCTGCTCGAACCCCGGCTCCGGCGGCAGCGGCCACGGCGCCGGCGACAGCGCGGTCGTCGGCATCGCCTACGAACCCGAGACGCTCAGCCCCCTCCTCGGCTACGGCAAGGACGGCAACTCCAAGATCTTCGACGGGCTGCTCGCCTTCGACGGCGACATGAAGCTCCAGCCCGCCCTCGCGGCCGCGCTGCCCGAGGTGAGCGCGGACGGCCTGACGTACACGTACAAGCTCCGCAAGGGCGTTACCTTCAGCGACGGCAAGCCGTTCAGCGCCAAGGACGTCGTCTTCACCTACCGCACCATCCTCGACAAGAAGACCAACAACCCGTCCAAGACCGAGCTCGACGCCCTGAAGGACGTCAGGGCGGCCGGGGACGACACGGTCGTCTTCACGCTCAAGTACCCCTACGCGCCCTTCGCCGAGCGCACGGTCCTCGCCATCGCCCCCGAGCACGTCGCGGCGAAGCAGGACGTCAACTCCGGTCCCTTCACCACCAAGCCCATCGGCACCGGCCCCTACGTCCTCACCGGCTGGTCCAAGGGCGAGAAGATCAGCTTCAAGGCCAACCCGCGCTACTGGGGCGGCGCGCCGAAGGTGAAGAAGTTCACCATGGCGATCATCAAGGACGACGACGTCCGCGCCACCCGCCTGCGCTCCGGCGACCTCGACGGCGCGATCCTGCCGCCCAACCTCGCCAAGGGGTTCAGGAACGACGGCGACAAGAAGACGTACGAGGCCACGACCTACGACTACCGCACCGTGACCCTGCCGACGCACCACAAGGTCACCGGTGACACCGCGATCCGCCGCGCCCTCGACATCGCCGTCGACCGCGAGGCCATGGTCGACAACATCCTCGAAGGCGCCGGCAAGCCCGCCTACGGACCCGTCCCCACGGACAGCGAGTGGTTCACCCGGGGCACCGAGCGCCGCCACGACCTGGCCGCGGCGGAGAAGATCCTCGACGACGCCGGCTGGAGGCGCGGCCCGGACGGCATCCGCACCAAGGACGGCGTCCGCGCGGCCTTCCCGCTCTGGTACCTCTCCGGCGACAAGCTCCGCCAGGACCACGCCCTCGCCTACGCCTCCGATGCCAAGAAGGCCGGCATCGACATCCGCACCCAGGCCGGCACCTGGGAGGTCATCGAACCGCGCATGAAGCACGACGCGGTCCTCGCGGGCGGCGGATCGCCCGGCGACCCCGACTTCGACCAGTACCAGCTGCTCAAGTCCTCCCTCGGCGGCGACGGCTTCAACAACATGGCGTGGTACGACAACCCCGCCGTCGACAAGGCCCTCGACGACGGCCGGAAGACCGACGACAAGGCGGCCCGCAAGGCGGCCTACGACACCATCCAGCGCGAACTGGTGAAGAACCCCGGCTACACCTTCCTCACCCACATCGACCACGTGTACGTCGTCGGCGACGCCTGGGACGGGCTGTCCACGCAGGTCGAGCCGCACGACCACGGCCTCGCCGCCGGCCCGTGGTGGAACGTCGAGAAGTGGACGCCCAAGAAGTGACCGCCGCACCAGCAGGCCGCCGCCTCCCCTGGGGGGCGATGGCCCGGATGGCGGGACGGCGGGCCCTGTTCGCCGTCCCCGTCCTCCTCGTGGTGACCTTCGGCGTCTTCGCCGTCGCCGCCGCGTCCCCCTTCGACCCCGTCAAGGCGTACGCCGGCACCGCCGGGCTCACCGCCTCCCAGGAGAACCTCGACCAGCTCCGCGCCAACCTCGGCGCCGACCAGCCGCTCGTCCCGCGCTGGTGGAACTGGCTCACCGACGCCGTCACCGGTGACCTCGGCGACTCCAGCGTCATGCGCCAGCCCGTCGCCGACGTCATCGGCGAGCGCATCGGGTGGTCCGTGCTGCTCGCGGCCACCGCCTTCGCCGTCGCCGTCCTGCTCGGCACCGCCCTCGGCGTGCTGGCCGCACGGCGGCAGGGCGGCTGGCTCGACCGGTGCGTCAGCTCCGCCGCCTACACCCTGGAAGCCGCACCGGCCTTCTGGCTCGGACTGCTCGCCATCTGGTTCTTCGCCCTGGAGCTCGACGTGCTGCCGGCCGGCGGCCTGACCGACACGGCCAGCGACACCGTGACCGCCGGCCAGGTCGCCACCCACCTGGTGCTCCCCGCGCTGGTCCTCGGCATCTCCCAGCTGCCCTGGTTCTTCCTGTACGTGCGCCAGGGCGTCGCCCGCGCGCTCGACGAGGACCCGGTCCGCGGCGCCCGCGCGCGCGGGCTGCGCGGACGCACCGTCCTGCTCGGACACGCCCTGCGCTCCGGGATGCTGCCGATGCTCACCCTCATCGGCTCCCGCGTCCCCGAACTCATCACCGGCGCGCTGCTCGTGGAGACCGTCTTCAGCTGGCCGGGCATCGCGGCCGCGACCGTCCAGGCCGCCACCTCCGTCGACTTCCCGCTGCTCGCCGCACTGACCGTGCTGGCCACCGCGGCGGTGCTGCTCGGCAACCTGCTCTCCGACCTGCTGTACGGACTGGCCGACCCGAGGGTGGGATTCGATGGCTGAGACCGCCTTCCCCGGGGGAAACTCCCGCACTCCCGTCACCTGGACGTCCCGCGGACGCACCCGCCGCTCCACCCGCACCGTCCGCGTGCGCGTCTCCGCGGCCGTCGTCGCGGCGGTCGTCCTCGCCGTGCTCGTCGTACCGCCGCTGGTCCAGCTCGACCAGCAAGCCGTGGACCTGTCGCTGAAGCTGCGGCCGCCGTCCCCCGCACACCCCTTCGGCACCGACGACGTGGGCCGCGACCTGCTGCTGCGCTGCGTCTACGGCCTGCGCGTCTCGCTCCTCGTCGGGCTCGTCGCGGCACTCGTCGCCACCGTCATCGGCACCGCCGTGGGCGCGGCGGCCGCGGCCCTCGGCGGCTGGACCGACCGGCTCGTCATGCGGCTCGTCGACACCTTCGCCTCCGTGCCGCACCTCCTGCTCGGCATCTTCATCGTGGCCATGTTCCGCCCCGGCGTGTGGCCCGTCATCGTGTCCGTCGCGCTCACGCACTGGCTGTCCACGGCCCGGATCGTCCGCTCCGAGGTGCTGTCGCTGCGCTCCCGCCCGTACATCGACGCGGCCGTCTCCGGCGGCGCCTCCCGGTGGCGGGTCACCGTCCGCCATCTGCTGCCCGCGGTACTGCCGCAGGCCGGGCTGGCCGCCGTGCTCATGGTGCCGCACGCCATGTGGCACGAGTCCGCCCTGTCCTTCCTGGGCCTCGGCCTGCCCGCCCACCAGGCCAGCCTCGGCAACCTGGTGCAGACGGCGCGCGGCTCGCTCCTCGCCGGCGACTGGTGGCCCACGCTCTTCCCCGGCCTGTTCCTGATCATCCCGACCCTCGCCATCGCGGGCCTGGCCGGCGCCTGGCGGGAACGGCTCGACCCGCGCCGCCGATCGGAGCTGATGCTGTGAGCCCCGTCCTCTCCGTACGCGACCTCTCCGTACGCTTCGACCTGCGCGGCGGCCGGCACATCGCGGCCGTCAGCGACGCGAGCTTCGACCTGGCGGCGGGGGAGTGCCTGGCCCTCGTCGGTGAGAGCGGCTGCGGGAAGTCCGTCCTCGCCTCCGCGCTGCTCGGCCTGCTGCCCGGCAACGCCCGCACCGCCGGCACGGCCGTCATCGACGGCATCGACCTGCTGTCGGCGGACGAGCGCACCCTCGCCCGCACGGTCCGCGGACGGCGCGTCGGACTCGTCCCGCAGTCCCCGGCCGCGCACCTGACACCCGTCCGGACCGTGCGCGCCCACCTGGAGGAGACCCTGCGCGAGCTGACCGGCACGCCCCGCTCCGGCCTGCGCGCGGCGGCCGAGGCGGCGGCCGGCCGGGCCTCGTTCCCCGCCGGGCTCCTCGACCACTACCCGCACGAGCTGTCCGGCGGCCAGGCGCAGCGCGCCGCCACCGCTCTCGCGCTCGTCGGCGACGCGCCCCTGCTGCTCGCCGACGAGCCGACCACCGGCCTCGACCGCGACCTGGTCGACCGCACGGCCGACGAACTGCGCCGCCACGCCGACGGCGGCCGCGCCCTGCTGCTGATCACCCACGACCTGACGGCGGCCGAGCGGATCGCCGACCGGGTCGCCGTGATGTACGCCGGCCGCATCGTGGAAGTCGCCCCCGCCGACCGCTTCTTCGGCACCCCCGGACCCCGGCACCCCTACGCCCGCGGCCTGCTCGCCGCCCTGCCGGAACGCGACTTCACCCCCATCCCCGGCATGCCCCCCGAACTCGGCGCCCTGCCCGACGGCTGCGCCTTCGCCCCCCGCTGCGACCGCGCGACCGACGCCTGCGGCACGCCCCCGCGCCTGGAGGACGGTGTCGCCTGCCACCACAGCGAGGAGCCCGCCCGTGCTTGAACTCGACACCGTCACCGCCGGGTACGACCCCCGCAGACCCGTCGTCCGCGGCGCCTCGCTGACCGTCCGGCCGGGCGAGGCCGTCGGTCTGCTCGGCCCCAGCGGCTGCGGCAAGTCCACCCTCGCTCGGGTCGCCGCGCTGCTGCACCGCCCGGACGCGGGCCGGGTGACCGTGGACGGCGCAGAGGTACGCGGCTGGCGCCACCGCGCTCCGCGGGAGCTGCGCACCGCGATCGGCGTCGTCTTCCAGCAGCCCCGCCTCGCCGCCGACCCGCGGCTGGCGCTGCGCGACCTGATCGCCGAGCCGCTGCGCGCGACCGGGCGCCGCGCCGGGGCCACCGGCCGGACGGCCGAGCTCGCCGGCGCGGTGGGCCTCACCGACGACCTGCTGGGCCGCCGCCCGCACGAGGTCAGCGACGGCCAGCTCCAGCGCGCCTGCCTCGCCCGCGCCCTGGTGCTGCGCCCCCGCTGGCTGATCTGCGACGAGATGACCGCCATGCTCGACGCCTCGACGACCGCCGCCCTGGTCGCCGTCGTCGAGGCGTACCGCCGCGAGAGCGGCGCCGGCCTCCTGGCCGTCGGCCACGACCGGGTCCTGCTGGAACGCTGGTGCGACCGCACCACCGAGTGGGACGCGTGCGTCCGTACGCCGTGAAACCGGTCGACGGGCGCGGTCCCGTCCCCGTACGAGCGAACCGGGTGTGAGCCCTGGGGAACCGGGCACAGGCGCCGGTGAGGCCCTGCGGCACCCCATGAGCTGGAGGTACGGACCGGATGACCGATACGTTCAAGGTCGACGGACGGGGCACCGGTGACGGCTGGGACGGACGGGAAGAGCTGGCGCGGCTGCGGGACGAAGCCCGCCACCTCCGGCGGCAGGCCCGGAACCGGCCCCTGATCGCGCAGGCCCAGGGCATCCTCCGGGAGCGCTACCGGCTGGACGACGCCGAGTCGGCCTTCGCGCTCCTGCAGATCGCGTCGCAGCGCTTCAACGTCAAGCTGCGGATCCTCGCCGACGCCCTCGTCCGGCTGCCGCGGCCGGACGAGGGGGAGGACCTCTGGTTCCCCGGACGGGTCCGGCAGGCGCCGCCGTGCCTCGACACGCTGGGCATCTACGACCCCGGGAACGCACCCCGCAGCGCCGTGCTGCGGGAGGTGCTCTCCCGGACCCTCGCCGTCACCGGCACGTACATGGGCGACGTGCAGATCGGGGACCACGAGCTCGGCGGACTGTGGATGGAGAACCACACGGGCCTCAGCGACGACTTCGTGAACTTCTTCGACTTCGTCGGCGGCGAGGGCACCTCCTGCGCCCAGGCGGCGAAGGACGTGGCCCAGGTCACCGTGCACGACGTCGCCACGGCGCCGGTGTTCACCGAGGACGCCCGCCGCACCATCCTCGCCGCCGGCAGCCGCGCCGCGCACAGCGTGCCGCTGGCCGTCGGCGGACGCTGCGTCGGCATGGTCTCCGCCCACTTCGACCGCCCCCTCAAGGACCTGCACCCCGCCCAGCTCAAGGCCCTGGAGCTGACGGGCCGGCAGGCCGGGAGCTGGCTCGACTGGTACGACCGCACGGTCGTCCTCGACGCGCTGGAGCACCTGCACGAGGTGGCCCGCCACCCCGGCGCCTCCCGCGTCCGCCGCCGCTGAGGCCCGGCCGCCGCTCACGCACGTACTCGGGGGCCGCCACGGGACAGCCGGCGAAACACCGCATCACGCACCGACGGCGTGCCGCCTTCCCGCGTTCCCACCGGGACGCCCACGGCCGCGTCCCCGGCGGCATGCGTCCCGGCGCAAGCGCCACCGGCGCCGCGTAACGGCCCACCGCCGGGTAATACCCGTTCGGCCGACATGCCGTACGTCCGTCCGGCGCCCCCGCTCCGCCAGACTGGCCGCCGAATGCCGCACGACCCACGCGGCAACGAGCCGAGGGGTGACACATGGCCGTATCCGTCTCAGTGGTGCTGCTTCTGCTGGTCCTGGCGGTGATCTTCCTCCGCAACGGAGGGCTGAAGATCTCCCACGCCCTGGTCTGCGCGCTGCTCGGGTTCTTCATGGCCAGTACGAGCCTGGCGCCCACCATTTACGACGGCGTCTCCGCCACGGCCGACGTCGTCAGTAGCCTCAAGCCCTGACCCCTACGCAGCGTCCGGCCGCACGAACAGCCCGATGCCGTTCGGCACGGGGCGCTGGCCACCCCCGCTGGGATGGTTGAGCACACTCACCTTCGTCGCCCCGTCCGGCCGCGCGACCAGCGTCGACGACCCGCCGCCGTCCAGGTTCACGGCATCCGAGGCGCCCAGATCGCGCATCAGGCCCGCCAGTTCGGCGACGGTCAGGCCGCTGCGGAAGCCCGTCCCGCCGTCCAGCGCGAGCAGCAGGAGCCGCGTGCCGTCGCTGCCGGTCCCCGCGGCCGTCCGCACCGCGGCCGTCACCCCGTCCAGCCCGCCCAGCGGCACGCCCCCGCGCAGCACGGGGTACCCGCCCACGGCGAAGCGGTACGCGACCGGCTCCGACCCGGCCGCCGCCAGCCCGTGCCGGACGGTCACCAGGTCCCCGACCACCAGCTTCCGCAGCTCCCGTGCGCCCGCCTCACGCCCCACGACGACCTCGGTCCCCGCGGCGATGGCCCCGCGGCCCGGTTCCTCCGCGACCGCAACGACCTTGCCGCCGCGGACCGTCACCTCGTACGTCTCCGTGCTGCACGGCGCCGCGCGCCGGGTGTCCGTGCCGCAGGTCGCCCGCACGCGTGAGGCACTGCCCCAGTCCTTGGTGAACAGCCCCACGGAATCGACCGGCAGCGCGTACTGATTGAGCCCGCCGAGCGGCAGCTCCCCGTACGGCGTCGACACACCGCCCTCCAGGACCAGTTCCCCGATCCGCGCCCTGCCGTCCTCGCCCACACCCAGCACCTGACGGGTGTTCGTGCCGGGCGGCAGCGCCGGCCCGAACCGCTGCCCCTTCGGCACGGCGGCCTTCAGGGGGCGGCCGTCGGCCACCGCGGGGCCGACCGGCGCGCCGGTCGCCTCGACGCCCGGGTGCTCGGTCTCCGTCACGTTGAAGAAGTCGCCGTTGATGCCGCCCGTGGCCCCCGCCCGGTCGGCGAGCACCGACAGCGCGGAGCGCGCCGCGACCACCCCCGGGTACAGCAGCCCCGCCGACACCCGCGCGTCACCGAGGTTGGCGGACAGCACATGGGCCCGCGCCGTGCCGTTCTCTGACGGAACGTCGACGGTGCGGTACTCGACGCCCGCCGCGACCCGCGACCAGACCGGTGCCGGCGCGGCGGGCGGGGCGGCGGCCAGACCGGTGCCCAGCAGGGCGGCCACGACGAGCAACAGGAACGTGCGCATCCGCACGTGACGCACAGCGGTACGGCGCCGCATCACGGCCACGGGTCCCCCCAGGGGTCAGGGCAACTGCACCAGGTCCCGGAAGAGTTGCCCCACCCGCCGCCGCTACGAACCGACGAGCCGGGACCGGATCAGGAAACGTACGCCATCCGGGGCCTCCAGCGAGAAGCCGCTGCCCCGGCCCTCCACCACGTCGACGGTCAGCCGGGTGTGGCTCCACACCGCGTACTGGGCCCGGGACATCCAGAACGGCACGGGCTCCGCCAACCCCGCCACCACCAGCCGCTCCAGCAGCACATCGGATTCACCCGTCCGGAACTCACCCGCCGGGTAGCACATGGGCGCACTCCCGTCGCAACAGCCACCCGACTGGTGGAACATCAGCGGGCCGTGGGCCGCCCGCAGCCGCCGCAGCACCGCGGCGGCCGCGGGGGTCACCTCGACGCGCGGTCCGTGATCGGTCGTCACCATGCCCCAGGAGAACCACACCGGACGTTGCCGCCACGTTGCGCCCCTCATGCCCGGGCGCGGTTGAGCTCCAGCCAGCCGCGGGCGTAGTCCACGGCCTCCACCAGATCCAGCAGCCGGCACGGCGCCGCGCCCACGGCCCCCCGCCGCACCGCGCCCGGGCGGTCACGCTCCAGGTCCGCGCCGAGGGCGCCGAAGTCGCCGTCGTCCAGGGCCACGTCCTCGTACGACCACCAGCAGGGCACCCCGTCCCGGCGGATCACGCAGCGGTAGGTGCGGCGCGGCGGCCGCGCCATCCGGTACTCACCGAGGTGGAAGGCCGTGCACCGGTCGTATCCCGTGCCCAGCAGCAGGATCCGCGCCCCCAGCTCGTACAGCCGCGCCAGCGGCGAGTCCTCGCCGAGGTGGCAGTCCGGGCGGTGGCCGCGGACGACCGTCCCGGCGTGCGGGCCCAGCGCCGCGAACGACGTCTGCGGGTGCGCGCTGCGCACCGCGCCCACCGTCGTCCGCACGATCTCCGGCAGCACGCCCACCCCGTCCGACGGCATGGCCGCGGCGTCGTACGGCGGCATCGCCGCGCGCAGCGCCGCCCGTTCCGCCTCGTCGAGCCCGCGCACCCGCTCCCGGTAGGCGGCCGAGCTGTCCGAGTTGCGCGCGGTGAACGCCGGCACCACGACCGTGCCCGCCGGCCCGAGCGCGCCCCGCAGGGCCCGCAGCACCGCCTCGCCGCCGCCCGCGACCGGCCCCACGGCCCGCAGCGACGCGTGCACGAGCAGGACCCCGCCCGGTTCCACCCCCAGCGCCGCGAGCTGGGCACCGATCCGGGCCTCCGTATGCCCTCCGCCTCCGACCACCGGCGCCCCCCCACTCCTCCGCGAGACTCGTGCGGGTCATCGTAGGTGCGGACCACCGGAAGCGGGACGGTTTCCCGTACCGCTCACGGACTCTCACCGCCTCACGCCCCGAAGGGGCCTCTCGGCGGCCGGTGGAACGGCCTGACCGGCAAGACGCCCCCTAGGGTGATGCGCATGATCAGCACACCTCCACGGAACCGGCCCGGGAGGCGTCGCGGTCCGCGCCTCGGCTATCCGGCGGCGGCGGCCGTCTTCGCCATCGGCATGGCGGGCACCACGCTCCCCACGCCCCTGTACGGCCTGTACCGCCGGGAACTGGGTTTCTCCGAGCTGATGGTGACGGTCGTGTTCGCCACCTACGCGGTCGGCGTGATCGCCACGCTCCTGCTGGCCGGCAACCACTCCGACGCGGCGGGGCGCCGCCCCGTCCTGCTGTGCGCACTGGGCTTCGCCGCCGCCAGCGCGGTGTGCTTCCTGCTGGAGGGCGGGTTGCCGCTGCTCTTCGCCGGCCGGCTGCTGTCCGGCTTCTCGGCGGGGCTGCTGAGCGGTGCCGGTACGGTCACCGTGCTGGAGCTGGCGGCTCCGGAGCAGAAGTCCCGCGCGGCCTTCGCCGCCACGGCGGCCAACATGGGGGGCCTGGGCTGCGGCCCCCTGCTGGCCGGACTGCTGGCCGAGTACGCGCCGCTGCCCCTCGCCCTGCCCTTCCTCACGCACCTCGCGCTGGTGGCGGTGGCCGGCGTCCTCGTCCTGCTCCTGCCGGAGACCGTCCGCGACCCGCGCCGCCACGCCCGGCTGAGACCGCAGGGCCTGTACGTGCCGGCGCCGATCCGCGGCGTCTTCGTCCCCTCCGCGCTCGCCGCCTTCGCGGGCTTCGCCCTGCTCGGCCTGTTCACGGCGGTGGCGCCGAGCTTCGTCTCGCAGACCCTCGGCGTGACCAACCTGGCCGTCTCGGGCCTCGTCGTCTTCTCCGTCTTCCTGTCGTCGACGGTCGGACAGTCGCTGACCGGACGCCTTCCCGCGCGCACGGCCCTGCCCCTGGGCTGCCTGGTGCTGGTGGCGGGCCTGCTGCTCGTCGGCGCGTCGCTGTGGGCGAAGGCCCTGCCCCTGTTCGTCCTCGGCGCGGTCTGCGGCGGCCTCGGCCAGGGCGCCGCCTTCCGCGCCGCGCTGACGGCGGTCGGCGAGGTGGCGCCCGCCGCGCACCGGGCCGCCACGGTCTCGTCGTTCTTCGTCGTCGCGTACACGGGCATCTCGGTGCCCGTCGTCGGCGTCGGCGCGCTGACCATGTGGCTCGGCCTCCAGCGGGCCGGTCTCGCCTTCACCGCCTGTGTGACGCTGCTGGTCGCCGCGACCGCCCTGCGCCTCGTCCGCCGGCCCCCCACGGCGGCGGCCCCGGCGCGGGACGACGGCCGGCGGGACGCGGGCCGCCCCGAGGGCGGGTGACCCGGCGGGAGCCGGGGTGGGGCGGGGGAGAAGCCCCGGACGAGGCGGCCGGGGGGAGCACCGCCCCCGGGCCGGGGCCGGCCCGGACGGTCAGGAGCGCGGGCTGTCGCCCTGACCGGCGCGCTCCGCCTTCTCCGCCTTCTGCGCCTTGATCCGCGCCGCTTCCTTGCGGACCTCGGCCTGCGTGGCCCGCTCCTTCTGCAGCCACTCGGGCAGCTCGCGCTTCAGCGCCTCGATCTGCTCGGTGGTGAGGGGCTCGGTGATGCCGCCCCGGGCGAGGCCCGCGATGGAGATGCCCAGCTTCGCCGCGACCACCGGCCGGGGGTGCGGGCCGTTGCGCCGCAGCTCCTGCAGCCACTCCGGCGGATCGGCCTGCAAGGCGTTCAGTTCGGTGCGCGAGACGACACCCTCCTGGAACTCGGTGGGGGTGGCCTCGAGGTACACACCCAGCTTCTTCGCCGCGGTCGCGGGCTTCATCGTCTGGGTGTTCTGGTGCGACGTCATGGTGTCAAGGGTATCGAGCGTGTGTGCTGCCTCCGACCACGACCGGTAGCCTGGGGTGGTGACTGGCTCGGAAGCATCCCCTTCGTTCCGGCTGGCGTACGTCCCGGGAGTGACACCCACCAAGTGGGTGCGGATCTGGAACGAGCGGCTGCCCGGCGTCCCGCTGACCCTCGTCGGCGTGTCCGCCGCCGAGGCGGTCGGCGTCCTGCGGGACCGCGGCGCCGACGCGGGACTGGTGCGGCTGCCGGTCGACCGGACGGTGCTGAGCGCGATCCCCCTGTACACCGAGACGACCGTGGTGGTCGTCCCCAAGGACCACCTCGTGGCGGCGGTCGACGAGGTCTCCACCGAGGACCTCGCCGACGAGATCGTGCTCCACCCCCTCGACGACACCCTCGGCTGGGAAGAGCTCCCCGGACGCCCCGCGATCGAGCGGCCCGCCACGACCGCGGACGCCGTGGAACTGGTCGCGGCCGGGGTGGGCGTTCTCGTGGTCCCCCAGTCCCTCGCCCGCCTGCATCACCGCAAGGACCTCACATACCGGCCGGTCCCGGACGCGCCCCGGTCGAGCGTGGTGCTGTCGTGGCCGGAGGACGCCACCACCGACCTGGTGGAGCAGTTCATCGGCATCGTCCGCGGCCGCACCGTCAACAGCTCCCGCGGCCGCCCCCCGGCGACGGTGACGGCACAGGCGGCGGATGCGCAGCCGAAGCGCAAGACCCCGGACGCCCGCGGCGCGCGCCGGCCCTCCGCCGGCACGTCGACCGGCAAGGCCCCGCGGCGGGGCTCCTCCGGCGCGGCCAAGGGCGCCAAGGGACCCAAGGCCGCCAAGCGCGGCAAACCGCGCCGCCGCTCGTAACCCACGGCCCACGCGGCACGCCGTGCGCGCACCGCGTGTCCCCGCCGCCCTGCGTCGCCCGTGCGTTCCGCGTGTCCTCGGCGCCTTGCGTCGCCTGCGTATCGCTTCAGCGCCGGAGCCCTGCGTCGCTGCGGCGTAGCGCGTCGGCCCCGGCGCCTGCCGTACCCACTGCCTGCATCCGCCCCGCACCTCGCCACCCCCGGCTCGAAGGGGCGCGCGGGGCGGGTCCCCGGCGTGCGCCCGTGTGGGGACCGGGCGTGTGCGCCCTCGAACCCAGGGGAATGCCCGAGTCCGCCCCCGACGCTGCCGGCGGTCCCCGCGCCCTGGCTTCGTGCCACGGCCCCGGACCCTTCCAGGGCCCGCCGGACCACGGTCGGCTCACGACGGCGAGGAGTTGACGGGCATGCAGCAGTACGGTCTCGCCCCCTTCGTCGCGAGCGAAACCTACGAAGAGGACCACGAGTTCGGAGCAGGGGCGCTGCACGGGTACCCGGAGGCCGAGGCCGAGGCGGAGTTCGGAGCCGAGGCCGAGGAGGAGCAACTGGCCGCCGAGCTGCTGGAGATCGGCAGCGAGGCCGGGCTGGAGCAGTTCCTCGGCAGGATGTTCCGCAACGTGTCGCGCGGAGTGCGCGGCCTCCTGCGCTCGCCGGTCGGCCGGCGGCATCGTGAAGAACGTGGCGAGGGCCGCGCTGCCCGCCGTCGGCGGCGCCCTGGGCTCCATGATCGCGCCCGGATCATCGACTGCCATTGCCACGCGGGTCGCGGCACCGCCCTGAGCGGCCCCTGGGACGCGGCACCCCTCGACGGCTACCTCCGGCGCGCGGAGGCCGCGGGGAGATCCGCCGCACCGTGCTGCTGCCCGCCTTCCACGACGACTACGCGGCCGCCAACCGCGCGCCGGCCCGCATCGCGGCCGCCCGGCCGGGCCGCTTCATCCCCTTCGCGATGGTCCACCCCCGGCGGGACACCGGACGCGTGCACGCCCTGCCGAGCAGGCGGTCCGGCACCGGGGCTTCCGGGGCGTCACGGTCCACCGCCGCGACGCCCGCCGCGGCGGTGGCGCCGTTCGGGAGGCGCACCGGACGCCGATGGGGAGAAGATGGGGCCTGCGCAACATCGCCGTCCATGAACGCCGACCGCGGGCCGGAGGTGGAACGGATGACCCTCGGACGACGATCACCGATCCGGCGCGGCTCCGCCGGGGCGCGGTCGATGGTGGCCGGGCAGTGGCGGCGGTCCAGGGAGGCCGTGACGGACTGGCTCGCCGCCCACCGCCGGCTGACCTGGCTGCACGAGGCCGGGACGCACATCGGCACCACGCTGGACCTGGCCACCACCGCCCGCGAGCTCGCGGAGTTCGCCGTACCGAGGCTCGCCGACGGTGCCGCCGTCGACCTGCTGGAATCCGTGCTGCGCGGCGAGGAGGTCGACCGCTGGCGAGGCCCGGGGCGGCCGGTCACCCGCGCCATGGCGGTCGCGTGCATCGACGCGCTCCGGGACCTCGAACCCGATCCGGTGGGCGACATCTCGGTCCACCCCGGCGCCACCCTGCCCAACAGGTGCCTCATCACCCGGCAGCCCGTCCTGGTCGGGAGGATCGCGGCCGCGCAGTACGAGATGATCGCCCCGACGCGCCATGCCGCGCGCCTCCTGAAGGAGGCCGGCGTGCACAGCTACATGGCGGTCCCGCTGGTCGCCCGCGGGGTGCTCCTGGGCATCGCCGACTTCGTCCGGGCCGGCCACCGGCCCGGCTTCACCCGGGCCGACCTGGCCCTCGCCACCCAGCTCGCGGCGGAGGCGGCCGTCTTCGTCGACAACGCCCGCCTCTACGGCCGCGAGCGCGAGACGGTCCTCACCCTCCAGCGGACCTTGCTGCCGCGGGTCACCCCCACCACCCCGGGACTCACCGTCACCACCTGCTACACCCCGCCCAAGGATCCCGCGGGCGTGGGCGGGGACTGGTTCGACGTCGTCGCCCTCCCCGGCGGGCGCACCGCCCTCGTCGTCGGCGACGTCATGAGCCACGGGCTGGCGGCCGCCGCGACCATGGGCAGGCTCCGCACCGTCGCCCGTACGCTCATGACCCTGGACATCGCACCCGAGCGGGTCCTCGCCCGGATGGACCTGGCCGCCCGCGACCTGGAGGAGGACCAGGTCGCCACCTGTCTCATCTGCGTGTACGACCCCGTCGACGGCAGCTGCACGCTCGCCTCGGCGGGCAACCCGCCCCCGCTGTTGCTCGGCGCCGACGGCACAGCCTCCTACGTCGAGCTGCCGCAGGGAGCGCCCCTGGGCGCCGGGGTCATCCCGTACGACCCGGTGCACGTGACCGCCCCGGCCGACAGCACCCTCTTCCTGTTCACCGACGGTCTGCTCAAGACGCGCACGGACGACATCGACACCCAGCTCGGGCGGCTGAGGGACACCGTGGCCGCGTCGGCACCGGGACGGCGCGACGCCGCCGCCGTGGCCGCCGCCGGCCCGGGCGGCACGGACCGGTTCGACGAAACGGTGATGGTCGCCGGCGCCCGCCCGCCCCACGGCGCCGCCGGCTTCGCGTTCGGGTCCTGGGAGCTGCCCGCCGACGGCACCTCCGCCGGCATCGCCCGCCGGCACGTCCGCGAACAGCTCGACCGGTGGGGCCTGGCGGAGCTGGCCGACGCCGTCGAACTGGTCACCAGCGAACTCGTCGGCAACGCCCTGCGCCACGGCAACGGCCCCGGCCGGCTCCGCCTGGTCCTCCACGACCGGCTGGCGCTGGAGGTCACCGACACGGGCCCCGACCTGCCGCAGATCCAGCACGCGCCGCTGAGCGCGGAGGGCGGGCGCGGCCTGCAACTGGTCAACATGCTCTGCCGCCGCTGGGGCTCCTGCCGCACCTCCACCGGCAAGGTCGTCTGGGCCGAGCACGACCTGCCGCCCGGCAGCTCCCCGGCCTGTGGGAGGGTGGTCGTATGACGCTGGAGGACCTCGTCCGGCTGCGCCGGGCCCGTGACCTGATGGACCGCGCCTACGCGGAGCCGCTCGACGTCCCGGCGCTGGCGCGCAGCGCCCACATGTCACCGGGCCACTTCTCCCGCAGTTTCCGCGCCGCCTTCGGCGAGACCCCGTACAGCTACCTGATGACGCGCCGGATCGAGCGGGCCAAGGCGCTGCTGCGGCGGGGCGACCTGACCGTGACGGAGGTGTGCTTCGCTGTCGGCTGCACCTCGCTGGGGTCGTTCAGCTCACGGTTCACCGAGCTCGTCGGCCGGACCCCGAGCGCCTACCGGGCCGGCCCCGACGACGAGGGCGCGGCCGTCCCCGCCTGCCTCGCGAAGATCCACACGCGACCGGTCAGGAATGGAGAAGCGCAGCGATCCCCCCGCCCGTAGCGTGAAGCGCATGGACATCACGCTTTCGCAGTGCTTCATCGCCGTCGACGACCACGACGAGGCGCTCGCCTTCTACCGCGACGCCCTCGGCCTGGAGGTGCGCAACGACGTCGGCTTCGAGGGAATGCGCTGGGTGACCGTCGGCTCGCCGTCGCAGCCCGGTGTCGACATCGTCCTCGAACCGCCCCTCGCGGACCCGAACGCCTCGCCCGCCGACCGGCAGGCCATGGCGGAGCTGCTCGCCAAGGGCCTGCTGCGCGGGGTCATCTTCCGCACCGACGACGTCGACGCCACCTTCGAGCGCATCCGCGCCGCGGGCGGCGAGGTGCTCCAGGAGCCGATCGACCAGCCGTACGGCGTCCGTGACTGCGCGTTCCGCGACCCCTCCGGCAACATGGTGCGCTTCGCCCGGTCCCAGTGAGCCGGGGTCCCGGCCGGCCGGAGGACCGGCGCTCCGCGCGAACAACCCGCGAAATCACGAACGTTCCCCGAACGAACCTGATATCAAGCTGACAGCCCGATTATCTGACAACCCGACAGCCCGGTGGACCGCTCGACCGGCCGGACCACCGGGCGACGCCGGCACAGGACCGCACCGTCGGTCCCGCTCGACACCATGGAGACACGATGAGCACGCGCACGAGGACGGACGAGCAGTCGCCCGCACTGCCGCACCAGGCCGACAGCCACGATCTGATCCGCGTTCACGGCGCACGCGAGAACAACCTCAAGGACGTCAGCATCGAGCTCCCCAAGCGGCGGCTCACGGTCTTCACGGGCGTCTCCGGCTCGGGCAAGAGCTCCCTGGTGTTCGACACCATCGCCGCCGAATCCCAGCGGCTGATCAACGAGACCTACAGCGCCTTCCTCCAGGGCTTCATGCCCAACCTGGCCCGCCCCGAGGTCGACGTCCTCGACGGACTGACCACCGCGATCACCGTCGACCAGCAGCGCATGGGCGGGGACCCCCGCTCCACGGTGGGCACCGCCACCGACACGAACGCCATGCTGCGCATCCTCTTCAGCCGACTCGGCACACCGCACATCGGCCCGCCCAGCGCGTACTCCTTCAACACCGCCTCCGTCAGGGCGAGCGGCGCGATCACCGTCGAACGCGGCGCGAAGACCAAGGCCGAGAAGGCGACCTTCGAGCGCACCGGCGGCATGTGCAACCGCTGCGAGGGCCGCGGCAAGGTCTCCGACATCGACCTCACCCAGCTCTACGACGACTCCAAGTCGATCGCCGAGGGCGCGTTCACCATCCCCGGCTGGAAGTCGGACAACGTGTGGACCGTGGGCGTCTACGCCGAGTCGGGCTTCCTCGACCCGCACAAGCCGATCCGCCGGTTCACCAAGAAGGAGATGCACGACTTCCTCTACCGGGAGCCGACCAAGGTCAAGGTCAAGGGGGTCAACCTCACCTACGAAGGCCTGATCCCCAAGATCCAGAAGTCGTTCCTGTCCAAGGACAAGGAGGCGATGCAGCCCCACATCCGCGCCTTCGTGGAGCGCGCGGTCACCTTCACGACCTGCCCCGAGTGCGACGGCACCCGCCTCAGCGAGGGCGCCCGCTCCTCGAAGATCAGCGGCATCAGCATCGCCGACGCCTGCGCGATGGAGATCCGCGACCTCGCCGCATGGGTCCGCGGCCTCGACGAACCGTCGGTGGCACCGCTGCTCACCGCCCTGCAGCACACCCTCGACTCCTTCACGGAGATCGGCCTCGGCTACCTCTCGCTCGACCGGCCCGCAGGCTCCCTGTCCGGCGGCGAGGCGCAGCGCGTCAAGATGATCCGCCACCTCGGCTCCTCGCTCACGGACGTCACGTACGTCTTCGACGAGCCCACCATCGGTCTCCACCCGCACGACATCCAGCGGATGAACGACCTGCTGCTGCGGCTGCGGGACAAGGGCAACACGGTGCTCGTGGTGGAGCACAAGCCGGAGACGATCGCCATCGCCGACCACGTCGTCGACCTCGGCCCCGGTGCCGGCACGGAGGGCGGCACCGTCTGCTTCGAAGGCACCGTCGAGGGTCTGCGGGCGAGCGACACCGTCACCGGCCGCCACCTCGACGACCGCGCGGGGCTCAAGGAGACCGTGCGCAAGGCCACCGGCGCGCTGGAGATCCGCGGCGCGACGGCGAACAACCTGCAAAACGTGGACGTCGACATCCCGCTCGGCGTGCTCTGCGTCGTGACCGGTGTCGCAGGGTCCGGCAAGAGCTCGCTCATCCACGGCTCCATCCCGGGCTCCGAGGGCGTCATCTCGGTGGACCAGTCGCCGATCCGCGGCTCGCGCCGCAGCAACCCCGCGACGTACACCGGGCTGCTCGACCCGATCCGCAAGGCGTTCGCCAAGGCCAACGGAGTGAAGCCGGCGCTGTTCAGCGCCAACTCCGAGGGCGCCTGCCCGACCTGCAACGGCGCCGGTGTCCTCTACGTCGACCTGGGCGTGATGGCCGGCGTGGACACCCCCTGCGAGGACTGCGAGGGCAGGCGGTTCCAGGCATCGGTGCTGGAATACCACCTCGGCGGGCGCGACATCAGCGAGGTGCTGGCGATGCCGGTGACCGAGGCCGAGGAGTTCTTCCGCACCGGCGAGGCGCACCTCCCGGCCGCCCACAAGATCCTTCAGCGGATGGCGGACGTCGGGCTCGGCTACCTCACCCTCGGCCAGCCGCTCACCACGCTGTCCGGCGGCGAGCGCCAGCGGCTGAAGCTGGCCACGCACATGGGGGACAAGGGCGGCGTCTACGTCCTGGACGAGCCGACCACCGGCCTCCACCTCGCCGACGTCGAGCAGTTGCTCGGCCTGCTCGACCGGCTCGTCGACTCCGGGAAGTCGGTGATCGTCATCGAGCACCACCAGGCGGTCATGGCGCACGCCGACTGGATCATCGACCTCGGGCCCGGCGCCGGCCACGACGGCGGCCGGATCGTCTTCGAGGGAACGCCCGCCGACCTCGTCGCCGCCCGCTCCACGCTCACCGGCGAGCACCTCGCGGCCTACGTCGGCGCCTGACCGGCCCCTAACGGAGAGACCCTAGGCGGTGAACCCCGGGCCCTGGAACCTCGCTCCGGCCTCCCGGACCTCGATGGCGTAGCGCCCGGGGAACTCGCCGCCGGGGCGGAGCCGGGGTATCCGGTACGTCCGCCGCTGCGGCCCGGCGTCCTCCCGGACCGCGCCCTGCGGGTGCCGCGTGTCCTCCTGCGGCCGGTCGGCGCCGGGCGCCGGGCGGTCCGGCTGCGGGGAGGGCGCCGACGGGCCCGTACCCAGGGCGCCGTTGGCCAGCAACGAGGACGCCACGAGGAGACCGCCCACCGCGCCGACGGAGCAGGCCCCAGCCAGGCGCGCCCGCTTGCCGGCGATGAGCCGCAGCCGCGCGGTGCCGGCCGGACCACCTGCCCCGCCCGGCGGTACCGCGCCGGGGAGGCCTTCCGGGTACGCCAGGTCCGGGTATGCCGGATCCGGATGCACCAGGTCCAGGTACGCCAGGTCCGGGTACGCCGTGTCCTCGGGATGCGGCAGGGCGGCACCGGAGGACCGGGGGCGTGACGGGTGGGCCGGGTACGGCGGTGGTGCCGTCGGGCGGCCTGTCCCCGGCGGGTCCGCCCGGGAGGTGTCGTGGCCCGCCGGCCCCGAGCCGCGCGCCCACAACGGCTCCACCAGGACCGGAGTCGGCACGCCCGTTCGTGGGCCGCCGGGCCCGCTGTCCTCCGGCGGGCCGCCTCCCACCTTCGGGGGCGCCTCCCGCGCCACCGGGCCGCCCCGGACGGCGGGCCCGGCGGACCGGCCCGGCTCCTCGCCGCTCCCGTGCAGCCCGGGACCGGTCTGCCGCAGTTCGGCCCGCGCGGCGTCCAGGGCGTCGAGCACCCGCTGGAAGGACTCCATGATCGACTGCTCCGGACCGGACCCCGTGCCGGGCACTCGCAGGGGCTCGGTCAGCGGTTCGTTCTCGTCAACGTGCACGTGCAGCGCTCCTCAACGGACTTCCACGGCCGGTGCACGGACGCGTGCCCCCGTGGTGGTGCCGGGGGCCGAGACCGCCCGGTGGTTGGTCGCCAGGGAGTACGCAGGGCGGCCCGGCTTGTCTCATCGGGCCGCGGTACCGCACTCCTTCAGGCCCCGGGCAGACCGCCCAGGTGCGGAAGGAGGTGGCCCATGCGCTCGCGCTTGGTCCACAGGTAGGAGAGGTTCTCCTCACGCGGCGGGATCAGCAACGGCACCCGGGCGCTGACCCGGATCCCGTGCTGCTCCAACGCCTCGCTCTTGCGCGGGTTGTTGGACAGCAGCCGTACGGACCGCACCCCGAGGTGGTCGAGGATCCCCGCCGCCGCCCCGTACTCGCGGGCGTCGTCCGGGTACCCGAGCGCCAGATTCGCCTCGACCGTGTCGAGTCCCTCCGCCTGGAGCCTCATCGCCCGCAGCTTCGCCAACAGGCCGATGCCGCGCCCCTCGTGGCCCCTGAGGTAGACCAGCACGCCCCGCCCCTCGCCGGCGACGACGCGCAGGGCCGCGGAGAGCTGCTCGCCGCACTCGCAGTGCCGGGACCCGAAGGCGTCACCCGTCAGGCACTCGGAATGCACGCGGGTCAGAACGTCGTCCCCGGCCCGGACATCGCCGTACACCAGGGCCATGTGCTCATCACCGCGGTCGGTGTCCAGGTAACCGACGGCGAGGAATTCGCCGTACTCGGTCGACAGTTGTACATTCACCACGTGCTCGACGCCCGATGACCGTGTGGCTGTCCGTGAAGTGCCATCGATATCTATCATGGCGGGATCCTATCGGGTAACCTCGCGCCGGAAGCAAGGAATTGACGAGATGTTCTGCTCTCGAAAGAAAGGGGCGCGGTGTATGAATGTGGCCGAGCCGCACACAGCCGGAACCGGCACGCTCGCGCTGGACACCACCACGGAGGACGTCAGGGCCGCGCGGGCGGAGATCGCCGTGCTGCCCATCGGGAGCTTCGAACAGCACGGCCCGTTCCTCCCTTTGATGACCGATACCGTCGTCGCCTGCGCCATCGCCCGCAGGATAGCCGCCGCCTACCCGGTGCACCTGCTCCCACCTGTGACGATCTCCTGCTCGCACGAGCATGCCGACTGGCCGGGGACGGTCAGTATCTCCGCCGCGACCCTGTACGCGGTGGTACGGGACATCGCCGTTTCGCTGCGTGCCTCAGGCGTGCGGAAACTGGTCCTGGTCAATGGACACGGCGGTAACTACATCGTGCGCAACATCGTCCAGGAATCCGCCGGTACGGATATGCGCATGGCATTGTTCCCCGGCTCTTCCGATTGGGCGTCGGCGCGTGAGCGAGCAGGTGTGGAGACCTCTTCGTACAGCGATATGCACGCCGGTGAAGTGGAAACCTCCATACTGCTGCACGACCATCCAGAATTGGTGCGGCCCGGTTATGAGACCTCCGATTTCCTGGCCGACGACCGGAAGCATCTGCTTTCCCTCGGCATGCGGGCCTACACGGAATCCGGTGTGATCGGGCGCCCGTCCCGGGCATCGGCCCAGAAGGGCAGGGAATTGCTGGCCTCGCTGGTCGACTCCTTCGCGGAGTACCACTCCCTCCTCGCCCCGGCGGACACGGGTCGGAGGACCCGATGACCGCCCCCGCGGCGCGTACCGACGCCGCCGTCGTCGACGCGGACGAAGCGTGGGAGCGGCTGCGCGGCATCCGCTCCGAGGGCGACGCCGAGGCCGCCGGACTGGTCCGCGCCGCGGACGGCCGGGCCCGCTGGCGGCACGGCACCCCCGAGGCGGACGCCCTGGCCGACCGCTACCTCCCTCTGTGCCTGGCGGGGCCCCACGTGACCTTCGCCCAACTCGGCCAGAGCCTCGACGGGTTCATCGCCAGTCGCACCGGCGACGCCGACTACGTCACCGGCGAGGAGGACCGGGAGCACCTGCACCACCTGCGTGCCCTCGCCGACGCGGTCGTCGTCGGAGCCGGCACCGCCGTGGCGGACGATCCCCGCCTCACCGTGCGCGCCTGCACCGGCGACAACCCGGTCCGCGTCGTCATCGACCCGCACGGCCGGGTGCCGCTGCGGCACGGACTCTTCCACGACGGGGCCGCGCGGACCCTCTGGCTGGTGGGTGCGGGCGCCGAGCCCGCACGGCGCACCGCCGGACGGCCGCACGGTGCGGACGTCGTCGTCCTGCCCGACCGCGAGGCGTTCACCCCGCGCCGCCTGGTACGGGAACTCGCGCGGCGCGGCCTCGGCCGCGTCCTCGTCGAGGGCGGCGGGGTCACCGTGTCGCGCTTCCTCCACGAACGCGCGCTGCACCGGCTCTACCTCACCGTCGCACCCGTCCTCCTCGGTGACGGCGTCCGCGGGCTCGGCTTTCCGGGACCGGAGCTGATGCGCGACGCGCTGCGCCCACCCACGCGCCGCACCCGGCTCGGCGAGGACACCCTCTTCGAACTCGACCTGGGCACACCGCGCCCCGGCGAGCCACTGGGCGAGGAGCACCCCGGCACCGGGCAGCGCGGCGGCGAAGCTCAGTAGCCCGTACACCACCGCGACGGTCAGTCCCTGCGCCGCGCCCATGCCCGCACCCGCGAAGGCCCACGCGGTGACCCCCTCCCGGGGGCCCCAGCCGCCGACGTTCAGCGGCAGGGCCATGGCAAGCAGGGCCAGCACCATCAGCGGCAGCAACTCGGCCGCCGGCGCCGCCGACCCCGCGGCGCGGGCGGCGAGGAGGAACATGGCGAGGTACCCCGTGAGCACCGCGAGGGACGCCAGCAGGACACCCGGCCGGACGCCGGTGCGGAGCAGGCCGAGGCGTGCCCCGGTCCGCTCCGCACCGGCCCCGCGGCGCCCCCGCCACCCGCCCGGCCACACCGCCGTCTCCGGCTCCTGCCCCGGCTCCGCGCCGGCCCGCCGGCGCCGTACCACCGTCACCCGGCCCAGCGCGGCGAGCACGGCCGCCACGGTCACCGCGCCCGCCCCCAGCCACGGCGCCGAGGCGGCGTCCCGTACGGCGCGGGCCAGCGCCCCCCGCACCGGGGAGGGCTGTACGACCAGCAGCACCGCACCGGCCGCGACGAGCACCACCTGGCCCGCCGCCCGCTCGACGACGACCGCCCGCACCGCCCGGCCGACGTCCCCGGCGCTCCGCCCGTGCCGTACCGCGCGGTGCACGTCACCGAGGACACCGCCCGGCAGTGCCGCGTTGAGGAAGAGGGAACGGTAGTAGTCGGCGACGGCCCGCCCGAGCGGCAGCCGCACGCCCAGGGCGCGGGCCACGAGGCACCAGCGCCAGGCACTCAGCACGGTCGTGCACAGCCCCAGCCCGACCGCGGCCAGCAGCGTGACGCCGTCGAGCGCCCGCAGCCCGGCCACCACGGCACCCGCACCGTGCCACCACACGACCAGCAGGAGGATCGCCGCTCCCGCCGGCACGCCGAGCCGCGCCCGCACCGCCCGGGCGCTCATGCGGCGGCGGCCGGCGGCCCGGGCAGGGCCAGCAGGTCACTGTGGTGCACCACCACACGGAGCTCACCGGCCTCGCAGGCGTCCAGGCGCCGCCGCAGATACGCGGTGGCCCGCGGTGCGAGGTCCGGCCGCTGCTCCCGGGCCGCACCGACCCAGCCCCGCAGCCACTGCGCCGTCAGGGCCGTGTCGGCGCCACCGCGGAAACCCGGACCGAGACGCCACGGACTGGGCTGCACCCGCACCGCCATGCCGTGGCGGGTGAAGATCTCGCGGGCCGCCGCGACGGCGTCGGGCCCGAGGAGCCGCCGGCCGCGCTCCAGGCGGCGCTGGTGGTCGTTGAACGCGCTGCCGATCGCGGCGTCCAGCGGATCGGCCGGCGTCAGCTCGACCCGCCCGACGACCGAGAGCGCCAGCAGCGCGGGGCAGCCGGCCCCCGCGCAGGCCGCCGCCAGCCGCTCCACCTCCTCGCGCGTCAGCAGATCCAGCAGGGCGGAGGCCGTCACCAGGTCGGTTCGTGTCGCGGACAGTTCGGCCGCGGTCAGCCCGGCCAGGTCGCCGCACCGCGTCTCCACGGTGACGCGGCCGCCGTCCGCGCCCCTGCGCGGCATCCGGGTGGCGGCCAGGGCGAGCAGATCGGGGTCGTGGTCGTGCAGGATCCAGTGCTGCGCGCCCGCCAGCCGCGGTGCGAGCCACCGTCCCATGGAGCCGGTGCCGCAGCCCAGGTCACGGATGACCAGCCCGGTCTCCTGTCGCGGCAGGTGCCGCAGCGGTCCGAGGAGGGCGACCGCCCGCGCGGCGGCATCGGCTTCCTCCCGCAAGGCCAGCCACTGCGGGGCGTACCGGGTTCCGGCGGGCGTGGTCACGCGGCCTCCTGGGTGTCGTACCGGAGCTGCTCCAGCACCTTGGCCAGACTGCGGGCGGTCGTCTCCCAGCCGGCGAGCGCGGTGCGCCGCCGGCGCGCGGCCACCTTCGCGCGGTGCCGCTCGGCGGGTTCGCCCAGCCATCGCCGCAGTGCCGCCGCGAGCGCCTCCGGGTCGTCCGGGGGTACGAGGACGCCGGGCACGCCGCCGTCGGGCGCACGCCCCACCGCTTCCGGGACCCCGCCGACGGACGTCGCCAGCACCGGGACCCCGCGCGCCAGCGCTTCCGTCACGACCATGCCGTACGTCTCGGCACGGGAGGCGAGCACCAGGAGGTCGGCGCCCGCGTAACTGGCGTTCAGCATCGGCCCGCTGCGCGGGCCGGTCAGCTGCACGCGGTCGTCGAGACCGTGCCGGGCGATCCGCTTGCGCACCATGTCGACGTAGTCGGGGTCCTGCTCCAGGCCCCCCACGCAGACGCAGCTCCACGGCAGGTCGGTGACGGCCGCGAGCGCCTCGACCAGCTCCGCCTGGCCCTTGCGCGGGGTGACCGAGGCGACGCACAGCAGCCGGGGCGCGCTGCCGGTGCCGCAGGCGGGACCGGGGCCCGTGGCGGGCGGACTGCCGGGTGCGCTGCCCGGTGCCAGGGGGGCGACGTCGGCGCCGGGGGCGGCGACATGGACCCGCTCGGAGGGCAGGCCGTGGTGGTCCACCAGCCGTTCGGCGGCCCAGTGGCTGGTGGCGACGACCGCCGCCACGGCGTGCAGCGTCCGGCGCTCCCCGGCGTCCCGTGCCGCCGCGATCTCCGGAGCGAGTCCCGTCTCGTCGCCCAGCGGCAGGTGCACCAGCACCGCCATGCGCAGCCGCTCCGCCTCGGGCACGACGACGTCGGGCGCGGCGCAGGCGACGAGCCCGTCGAGGAGGAACAGCGTGCCGTCCGACGACTCCCGCAGCAGCCGCGCCAGTTCCGCGCGGGCGGCCGGCGCGGGGGAGGGCCAGTCACCCGAGACGACGTGCTCGTGCACCTGCCACCCGACGGCGGGCAGGTCGCGGCACACCCTGCGGTCGTAGGTGTTGCCGCCGCTCGGCGCCGCCGGGTCGTCGACCCCCCCGGGCATCACCACGCGGACCGCACGCGCGTGCCGCGGCGCTGCGGACGGAGCGGCGGACGAGGAGGCGGCGGGCGGCGGAGGGGGCGAGGCGGCGGACGACGGACCCGAAGAGGCGGTCGATGAAGAGGCGGTCGATGAGGAGGGCGACAGCGAGGAGGCCGACGGGGAGGCGGAGGAGGCCGCGGCCGGAGGGGAGGCGGACGGAGCGCCGGGCGACGCACCGGAGGAACCACCGGGCGATGCGCCGGCGCCGGGCGGCGCGGCGGAGGATCGGCCGGGTGACGCGGCCGCTGAAGCGCCGGGCGATACGGCGGAGGAATCGCCGCGTGACGCAGCCGCTGAAGCGCCGGGCGACGCCGGGCCGTTCACAGGGCCCGCTCGTAACTCGCCCACGCGATGTGGGACTCGTGCAGGGTGACCACGATGCCGGCCAGCCCCTTGGCGCCCTCGCCCAGCGCCCCGGCGTGCACCCGGTCGGCCAGGCGGTCGGCGATGACCTTCGCCAGGTACTCCGTCGAGGTGTTGACGCCGGTGAACTCGGCTTCCTCGTCGAGGTTGCGGTAGTTGAACTCGGCGACCACCGCCCCCAGTTCCTTGGTGGCGAGCCCGATGTCGACCACGATGTTGTCGGAGTCCAGCCCGGTGCGGCGGAAGGTGGCGTCCACGAGGTACGTCGCTCCGTGGAGGCGCTGCGCGGGTCCGAAGACCTCGCCGCGGAAACTGTGGGCGATCATGAGGTGCTCACGGACGGTGACACTGAACAACGGCGTTGACCTCCCGGTCGGAACCGGGCCGCTGCCTGCGGCCCCTGCGATGTGAGTACGGTCGCGGCGCCCCGCGCGTTCAGCACGCGCCGCCGGCGCCGTCCGTGTCGTACCTGACCCGGTGGCACAGCCCCGGCAGACTGCCGCCGGCGATCCCCGCCAGGGCGGACGGCAGTTCCTCGAAGGCGAACTCGCCGCTGATGAGCGCGTCGAAGGCGGGGTCCGCGAGCAGGTCGAGCGCGAGCGCCAGCCGGTCGGCGAAGGTGCGGTGCGCCCGGCGGGCCGGGGACACCCGTCCCACCTGGCTGCCGCGCAGCACCAGACGGCCGGAGTGGAACGCCTCGCCGAGCGGCAGGCTGACGCGCCGGTCGCCGTACCAGCTCAGCTCCAGGACCGTCCCCTCGGGAGCGAGCAGCTCCAGCGCACGGGTGAGGCCCGCCTCCGTGGCACTCGCGTGCACGGCGAGGTCGCAGCCGTCCAGCGCGTCCCCCGGCAGCGCGAAGTCGACACCCAGGGCGGCGGCGACGGCGGCACGCGCCGGGTCGGCGTCGACGAGCTGGACGCGGACGCCGGGATACCGGGCGAGCAGGGCGGCGACGGAGCAGCCGATCATCCCGGCCCCGACGACGGCGATCCGGTCACCCACCAGCGGCGCGGCGTCCCACAGGGCGTTCACCGCCGTCTCCACCGTCCCGGCCAGCACCGCACGCCCGGCGGGCACGGAGTCCGGCACCGGTGTCACGGCCCCGGCCTCGACGACGTACCGGGTCTGGTGGGGGTACAGGCAGAAGACGGTGCGGCCGACCAGCTCCCGCGGCCCCTCCTCGACCAGACCGACATTGAGGTAGCCGTACTTCACCGGGCCGGGGAAGTCGCCCTCCTGGAACGGCGCCCGCATCGCGGTGCGCTGGCTCTCCGGTACGCCGCCGCGGAAGACGAGGCTTTCCGTGCCCCGGCTCACCCCCGAGAACAGGGTGCGGACCAGGACGTCCCCGGCGGCCGGCTCCGGCAGCGGGACGTCGCGTATCTCGCCGTGGCCGGGGGAGCGCAGCCAGAAGGCGCGCGCGGTGCGCTGCATCGGTTCTCCTGTTGAACGCTGAGGTGGTGGAGCACGTTGTGAGGATGACGAAGCCGCGCACACGGTACGCGGCGGCCATCGACTCTGTCACAGGTCCGGAGGGGTGCCCCGTGTTGGTGGGCGACATGTCCGATGCACGTCCGCTGCGTGTCGAACCTGCCCTCGGGGCAGCCGCGCAACTCGTCCTGCTGGCCCTGCTGGGCACGCTGACGGGACTGGGGCCGGCGGGGTGGCTGACGGGGCTGGTGTTCACGCTCGCCACCTGGGCCGTGCTCACCCGCGCCCTGCGCAGGTCGTGGCCCCGGCACATGCCCTTCGGCCCCGCCAACGGCGTCACCCTGACCCGGACGACGCTCGTCGGCGGTGTCACGGCGCTGGTCGCCGAACTCTTCACCGGCCGTCCGCCGGTTGTCGCCCTCGCCGCGCTCACCGCGGTGGCGCTGGCCCTCGACGCCGTCGACGGGCGGGTCGCCCGGCGCACCGGGACGGCGACCGCCCTGGGCGCCCGCTTCGACATGGAGGTGGACGCCTTCCTCATCCTGGTGCTGAGCGTCCAGGTCGCGAGGTCACTGGGCGTGTGGGTGCTCGCGATCGGCGCCATGCGGTACGTCTTCGTCGCGGCGGCCCGGGTGCTGCCGTGGCTGAACGGACCCCTGCCGCCGAGCACGGCCCGCAAGACCGTGGCCGCGGTGCAGGGCGTCGTCCTCCTGGTGGCCGGGGCCGGTGTCCTCCCGGCCGCCGCGGCGTACGCGGTGGTCGTGGTGGCGCTCGCGCTGCTGGTCTGGTCGTTCGGCCGTGACATCCGGTGGCTCTGGTGCCTCCGGGTGTCCCGCGGCGCCGCGCCGGTGCGGGAGGCGGCGCGCGAGAGCGTATGACCGCCGCCGCGGCCGCCTCCCGGCACCCGCGGCCCCGTCACGGCCCGTACGCCGTGAGGAAGCGGTCGCGGAAGGCGTCCATCCGCCACACCGGGGCGTCCGGCCCCGGCTTGAGGCCCTCCTGCCAGCCCCACCCGGACACCCGGTCGAGAACGGCGGGGTCCCGGGCGACGATCGAGACGGGCACGTCCCGGCCGTAGCGGTCCCGGGTGACGGCCGGGACGGGCTGGTGGTCTCCCAGGAAGACCAGCACGGTGTCGTCGTCCCCGTACTCCGTCACGTACGAGATGAGGCTGTTCAGCGAGTACTCGACGGAGCGGCCGTACTCGGCGCGCACCAGGTCCGGGTCCCGCCACACGTCCGCGGGGTCCTTCCCCGCCGCCTCGACGGCGTCGTAGACAGAACCGTCACCCAGGTCGTCCCAGCCCATCAGCCGGGGGACGGGCGCCCAGGGGTTGTGGCTGGAGGTGAGGATGATCTCCGCCATGAGCGGCGGCCGGCCCGGCCTGCCGTGCTCCAGGCGCCGGAACGCCGCCAGGGCGAACTGGTCGGGCACCGGTGACCAGCTGAACTTCGGCCCACGGTAGCCCAGTTCGCGGGAGTCGTGGACGTGGTCCAGGCCGTAGAAGCGCCCCTCGGGCCAGGCGCGGGTCACGCCGGGCATGATGCCGACCGTCCGCCAGGCGCCCGTGCGCCGGAACGCGCTGGTGAGGGTGAGGCGGTCACTGGAGGTCAGGTCGCGGTAGCGCCGCTGGTTGTGGATCCACAGCCCGGACGCGAAGGTGGAGTGGGCCAGCCAGCTGCCACCGCCGGTCGTGGGCGAGGAGAGGAACGCGCTGCGGGAGGAGAACCCGGCCGCGCGCAGCCGGCGGGACCCGTTGGCGAGGACGGCCCCGACCTGCGGGGCGGTGTCCGGGTCCTGGATCGCGTTGCGGCCGTAGCTCTCGATGAAGACGAACAGCACGTCCTTGCCGCGCAGCCCGGTCAGCAGCCGGTCGGCCGGGACGCTGCGGAAGGCGTCCACCGCGGACTCCTCGGCGAACGCCTTCCGGTCCGCGATGCCCGCTCGCACCTGGCGCGCACGGCTCTGCACGAGTCCGGCGGTGTCGCTGGACGCCACTTCCGTGCCCGCGATCTGCACACCGAGGGCGGCGCACAGCACCCATGCGGTCCCGGCGGCGAGCGTGGCGCGGGTCGCCGCGGCGCTGTGCCGGACGACCAGCCGGCTCAGCCGGACGACCGACAGCGCCATCAGCACGAGCATCGCGACGGCCAGGAGGACCACCCCCGCCACCACACCGACCGCACCCGCGCGGCCCACGGAGTCGCCGAGGAACGCCTCGGCGTCGTCGAACAGCACCCAGTCGAGCACCAGGTCGAACGGCCGGGCGAACACGGAGCGGAAGCCCATGTCGAGGAACTTCAGCACCGTCAGCAGCCCGAGGAGCACGCCGGCGAGGGCCGCCGCCGTCCGCCGGGCCCCCGCCCGCAGCACGAGCAGCAGCGCCACGCCGCATATCGCCTCCACCGGTATCCGGGTGAACGCGCCGGGGGACAGGCGGGCGGGATCGTCCGGCAGCAGCAGGGCGCCGAGCACCAGCGCGGCGGCCAGCCCGTGGCGCACCCGCCCCCGGCCCGACCGCCCCGTGCGCCGCCACCCGGGGCGGCGTGGCCCGTCCGGCGCACCGCCGGATCCGGAGGCGCCGCCGCCCGGTGGCCGGTCCTCCTCCGGGGGCGGGGCGGCGGCTCGGGACGGCTGTGCGGTGGTGCGGATCGACACCTGGAGGGTCCTCTCCCGTACGTGACCTGATGGCACGGCGGGCCGGACCCGCAGGCCCGGGCCGCCGTGGTGAGTACGGTTGGCCGGCGGTGTCGGTTCAAGCGGCGGTGTGACGGGCGGGGGAGCGGCCGGCGGCTCGGCGGGGCTGCCGATGCGGCGGGCGGGGTGGCCGGGGGACGGGCGGGGTTGCCGATGCGGTGGGGCGGGGCGGCCGGCGGCTCAGCGGGGCGCCAGGGCCCGCTCGATGGAAGCCACCACCGCGCGCGGGTCGTCCACCTCCACCACGAGCCGTGCGTAGCGTTCGTCCGCCAGCTCTATGACGACGGCTCCGGCCGGGTTCTTGACGTCCCAGAAGACGCGTTCGCCGTCCTGGCGGAAACTGCCTGCGGTGATGACGCCGGGCAGGTGCGTCCCGCCGGTGCGGATCCCCTTCGGCTCCCGGGCGATACCGGGGTCGTGGGTCGCCCCGCGCACGTGGTCGAGCGGGATGTCGAGCCGGCTCCTGAGGGCCCACAGCCGGTCGAAGCCCTCCACCTCCACCACGAGGGAGCGGTTCTCCACGGTGACCTTCGCCATCTTCATCCTCCTCGGACGGGCTGAACCCGGCTTGCGAGTGCGAGCACCGGACGGGCGTCCGGTGTTGTGGTACGGCCGCGCAAGCGCAGGCCCAGGACAGTCGCGCCCAGAGCGGGCGCGAGGGCGGCGGCTGCGGGGGACTCCTCGCCCGACCGCGCGAGCACGTCCCCGAGGGCCCGGTCCAGCGCGTCGCACGCCTCCGCCACCAGCGCGGCCACGTCGGAGTCGTGCGGCGCCTGTTCGGCTGCGGCCAGCGTGAGCAGACCGGCGGCCGGACCGCCGTCGAAGCCGCCCGCGGCGGCCGCGAGGGCCGTGGCCAGGTCGGCGGAGCCGGCGAGTGCGGCGGCGCACGGCAGCACCTCGTCGTCGAGGTGGCGCCGCAGTGCGGCCAGGTACAGGCCGCGCTTGCTGCCGAACACCTTGTACAGGCTGCCCCGGTGCACGCCCAGCCGGCCCACGAGGTCGTCGACGGACGTGCCCTCGTATCCGTGCCGCGCGAACACGACGGCCGCCTGCGCGACCGCCTGATCCTCGTCGAAACCCCTCGGTCGTCCCATGCCGGAAGCGTAGCGAGTAAAAGAACGAGCAGTCAAGAACGATCGTTCTTCAACTCGGGTCCGGCGCGCGGTCATCGGCGGCCGGTGGTGGGGTACGTGTGAAGAGCCACAGACCGGCAGCGGAAGCAGGGAGAGGCCAGTGCGAATGGTCGGGGTACGCAGTTACGGCGATGTCGAGGCGGCGGTGCGGTCCGGCTCCCCGGGAAACCCGCCCCGGTTCGCCGCCGGCGCCTCCGCGGCGTACGAATGGGCCATGGGCGCCTCCTCCCGTTCGCCCGTCACCGGAGTGGGGGCGGACGGCGTGCCCGAAATGGGCCTCCTCACCGCCGAGGTGGACGCGGCCGTGGTCCGGTTGGAGGACCCCATGCTGCCGGAATCGGACCGCGCCTACACCGAGGGTGCGCGCGACGCGCTGTCCTGGCTGTGCGGCTACCTCGAGGACGCCCCGTAACGGCACACCGCGCGCCGCACCCGCGGCCCGCGCCCATGCGGGTGGTGCTGCAGTGATCGGCGCCCGTGCCGGTAACCGTGCCCGTGCCGGCGGCGCACCCGGCGCCCGTGCCCATATCGCGTCCCCGCGCCCATGCGGGCGGCGCTGCCGCGATCGGCGCAGCGCCCTGACCTGATTCGGCGACCTCCTCTCCATCTCGATTCATCACATTTATGGCGTGCGCCTGTCACGGCGACATGGCGTGCCGTCCGCCTGCCCAGATTCCAGGCGTGAGGCATGTCCCCCGGTAGGCCTCGGCAGGTGCGTACTGCATCCGGCCGGCGCCGCGGGACTGCCGCCCCATCGAACGGAGACCCCGGATGAAGCCGTCCGCACGCCGTCTGTCCGCCGCCCTCCTCCTGTTGCTGCCCCTGGTGGCAGCTCCGGCCGCCGCGGCCGAACCCACTCCCGAGCCGCCGGCCCGCGCCACCCCCGCGCCGCTGAAGACCCAGCCACAGGCCATCGCGGGCCAGTACATCGTCGCCCTGGACGCGCAGACGGCGGCGGCCACCGTCACCCAACAGGTGGGCGTCACCCCGCTGTACTCCTACTCGCTCGCGTTCCGGGGCTTCGCCGCCCGGCTCACCCCGGACCAGCTCGCGGCCGTACGGGCGCTGCCCGAGGTGGTGTCGGTGGAGGAGGACGCCGTGGTCACCGCGACCCCGGTGCCCGACGAGGGGCTGCGCGCGCCCGCCACCAGCTGGGGCCTGGACCGGATCGACCAGCCCTACCTGCCGCTCGACAACACGTTCGACGTCGCCACCACCGGCTCGGGCGTGGGGGCGTTCATCCTCGACACCGGCATCGACTACCGGCACCCGGAGTTCTCCGGCCGCGTATCCGCGGGCTTCGACGCGATCGGAGACGGCCGCAACGGCCAGGACTGCAACGGTCACGGCACCCACGTCGCCGGGACGGTCGCCGGCGCCACGTACGGCGTGGCACGCAGGGCCGGCCTGGTCAGCGTCCGCGTCCTCGACTGCGAGGGCAACGGCTCCAGCGCCGGCGTCATCGCCGGACTGGACTGGGTCGCCCAGCACGCCCGCCAGCCCGCCGTGCTCAACGCCTCCATCGGGGGCCCGCGTTCCGAGGCCGTCAACAGCGCGGCCACCGCACTGTCCGACCGGGGGGTCCTCCCGGTGGTCGCGGCGGGCAACGACGCCGTCGACGCCTGCACCGTGTCGCCCGCCAGCGCCGCCCGGGTGGTGACCGTCGGCGCCACCCAGCACCTCGACCAGGAGACCGGCTTCTCCAACTTCGGCCCCTGCCTGTGGATCTACGCACCCGGTCAGCAGATCGTCTCCGCGCGGCTCGGCGGCGGCAGCGTCGCCCTCAACGGCACCTCCATGGCCAGCCCCCACGTGGCGGGCGTGGCCGTCCTCCACAAGGCCAGGACCCCGAGCGCCACACCGGAGCAGGTCGCCGTCCGGCTGGCCGAGCAGTCCGTGAAGGGGGTGCTCCAGGTCAGCAAGGGCTCCCCCAACCGGCTCGTGCAGACCGGCGACCTGTGACCGCAGGCAGGTGACCGTACCGCCGCGCGCCGCCCGGTGACCACCGCGGCACGTGAGGCACCGCCCGCACCGGCCTGTGACCACCGCAGGCACGTGACTGGCACTGCATGCCCGCAGGCGCCCGCCCGGGCCGGAGCGCGCGGGCGGCGGGACGGGACCCTCCGCACCCGCCGGGCCGTCCTCGCACGCCCCTGCGCCGAACCGGTGACGCCGGCCGGGCGGGGGCGCGGCGTTCCGCGGGGCGACGGCACGGTGCTCAGCAAGGACCCGGACCGGATCACCGTCCTGTTCGACTCGGTGGGCTACCGCACCCTGTCCCTCGAAGTGGTCTCGGCACAGGAGCTGCTGACCGTCCTGGAGGAGCCCCCGGCGGACGCGTGACCGGCCGGGAGCCGTTCGGATCACGCCGGGTGGTGGAGCCGGCGGGCGTGTGGATGACTGGCAGCGGCCGCCGCGGGCACACGCCCGACGTCCACCCCCGGAAGAGAACCGGCAGAGAAGGAGTCGGCCCGATGGCCACCACCACCGGCGGCGCCCCCGCGCGCGGCACCGGCACGGGGAGCCTGCGGCTCCCGGGCCTCGTCCTCGGCGTAGGACTGGGCGGGTTCGTCGACGGGATCCTGCTGCACCAGCTCCTGCAGTGGCACCACATGCTGACCAGCACCGACGACGACCGGATCGGGGTGAAGTACTACCCGCCCACCACCGTCGACGGCCTGGAGATGAACACGGTGTGGGACGGGATCTTCCACACCGTCTGCTGGCTCGCCGTCCTCACGGGCCTGGCCCTTCTGTACTCCCGGGTGACGCGCCATCGGCGGCGCGTGTGGACCTCCGCGGTCCTGTGGGGCTGGGTGCTCGTCGGCTGGGGCCTGTTCAACCTGGTCGAAGGGGTGCTGGACCACCATGTCCTCGGCATCCACCACGTCCGCTCCGGCCCCCACCAGACCTGGTGGGACCTCGGCTTCCTGCTCCTGGGCGCGCTGCTGGTACTGGCCGGGTGGCTCCTCCAGCGCCGGGGACGCCCCCTGGACCACGAGGACGGCCCCGGTGACGGCTCCCGGCCCGCGCCCGGCGGCCCCGCCGCCGCATGACCGGCCACCCCGCAGGGCCCGGCCACGGAGCGGGGCAGCTCCTCGGTGTCCTGCTGCCGGCGACCGTGCTGCTCGCCGTGGGCGCGCTGTACGTCCTGGGCACGGCGCTCGCCCGCCACCACAACCCGGCGGCGGGCTGGAGCCGGGCGCGCACCGGCTCGTTCCTGTGCGGTCTCGGCCTGCTCGGCCTGGCGCTGCTGCCGCCGGTGGCGTCCTTCGCGCACGAGGACTTCCGGGGCCACATGCTCCAGCACCTGCTGATCGGCATGTACGCCCCCCTCGCGCTCGTTCTGGGCGCCCCTGTCACCCTGCTCCTGCGCACCCTGCCCGTGCGGCACGCCCGGCGCCTGTCCCGCGCGCTGCGCAGCAGGTCCGTGCACGTGTGCGCCCACCCGGTCACCGCCCTGCTCCTGAGCACGGGTTCGCTCGTGGCGCTGTACTTCACGCCCCTGTACGGCGCCACGGCCGGCCACGGCCCGTGGCACCACGTCCTGCACGCGCACTTCCTGCTCTCGGGCGCGCTGTTCGCCTGGTCGGTCGCCGGACCGGACCCCGGGCCGGCCCGGCCGGGGGTCCCCGCGCGGCTGGTCGTCCTCGGCCTCGCGATCGCGGCGCACGCCACCGTGGCGCAGATGATGTACGCGGGGCTCCACCTGCGCGTCCGGGCCCCGCTGGAGCAGATCCGCGGCGGGGCGGAACTCATGTACTACGGCGGCGACATCGCCGAACTGCTCCTCGCGGCCGCACTGGTCGCCACCTGGCGTCCCGCACGCCGTACCCCGACGGTCGTCCTCGCCGCGGACGGGCGACGGACTGTCCGAAAGTGACCCCATCATTTCACTCAGGTCGGGCATCGGCCGTGCTTGCACCCTCCCGGTTCCTAACATGTCCGTCCTACGAACGCTGCTGTTCCCCGACCGGGTGAGGCCTGGATGCGACAGGAGTCGTGGCGCCCCGACGCCATCGACACGAAGGTGCCCAGCGTGGCACGTATGTACGACTACTTCCTGGGGGGTGAGGACAACTACCAGTCGGACCGCGACGCGTGCGAGGAACTGCTGAAGCAGGTGCCGAGCACCAAGGTGCTGGCCGTCAACAACCGGCGGTTCCTGCGCCGGGTGGTCCGGGTGCTGGCGACCGAGTACGGCATCCGCCAGTTCATCGACCACGGATCCGGACTGCCCACCCAGGACAACGTCCACCAGGTCGCCCAGGCCGTGGACCCGGAGTCGCGGGTCGTCTACGTCGACAACGACCCGATCGTCCTCGCGCACGGCCGGGCCCTGCTGGAGGAGAACGACCGCACCGCGGTCATCCAGGCCGACATGCGGGACACCGACGGGATCTTCGGTCACGACGAGACGCGGCGGCTGATCGATTTCAGCCGACCTGTGGCCGCCCTGTTCGTATCGGTGATGCACTGCATCCCGGACGAGGACGGCCCCGCGGCCCTGATCCGGCGCGTGGCCTCCCGTCTCGTACCGGGCAGCTTCCTCGTCATCTGCCAGCTCGTCAGCGACCGCCCCGAGATCCGCTCCTTCGTCACCGACTTCATGGCCGAGAGCACCGGCGGCCGCTGGGGGCGTGTGCGGGAGGAGCACGAGGTCAGCGCGTACTTCGACGGGCTGGAGGTCCTCGAACCCGGCCTGGTGGAGGTGTCGACCTGGCGGCCCGACACCGACCTCGCACCGGTGCAGCCGTCCGACGAATGGCTGGAGTGGGGCGGCGTGGGCCGGCTCCCGTAGCGCGCCGGCACGGCACACGACCCCGCGGCCCCGGGCGGCCCGTCCCCACGGACGGCTGTCCGGGGCCGCGCCGTACCCCGCGCGAGCCGGAACGACTTCACAAGCCTCGGGGGGCCGGGGGGGGTGTCAGAGGGTGGAGAGTCGTTTGTGCAGGGTGTCGAGGGTTTGGCGGGGGGTGAGGGCGCAGGCGCCGAGGCGGTCGAGCATGTCGCGGTATTGCTCGACGATCTGGGGTTTCTGGCTGAAGGTGCTGTCGGTGAGGTGTTCGATGTAGATGGCGTCCTTGAGGTCTTCGAGGGCGAAGCGGAGGTAGGTCAGGCCGGTGCCGACGCCGACGGATGCGGTGATGTCGAGGGGTGCGATCTGGAGGGTGATGCGGGGGCGTTGGGTGAGGTCGATGAGGTGGTGGAGCTGGGCGCGCATGGTGGCGGGTCCGCCGACGGTGCGCATGAGGACGGATTCGTCGATGATGGCCCAGAGGCGTGGTGCGTCGGGTTGGTCGAGTTGGCGTTGTCGTTCCTGGCGGAGGGCGACGCGGCGTTGGATGTCGTGGTCGAGGAGGGGGCCGGGTCCGGAGCGTACGACGGCGCGGGTGTAGTCGGGGGTTTGGAGGAGGCCGGGTACGTAGAAGGGTTCGTAGGTGCGGATGGTGGCGGCGGCGCCTTCGAGGGCGACGAGGGGTGCGAAGAAGTCGGAGAGGGCGTCGCTGTAGGAGCGCCACCAGTCGGGGCGGCGGGATTGTTCGAGGAGGCGGAGGAATTCGTCGGTCTGGAGGGGGTCGTCGGCGCCGTAGAGGTGGAGCAGTGCGGTGGCGTCGGAGGGTTTGCAGCCGTGGCGGCCGAGTTCGATGCGGCTGGTCTTGGAGCGGGAGAAGCCGAGTTTGGCGTCGACGTCGGCGGGTTCGAGTCCGGCGCGCAGGCGTAGTTCGCGGAGTTTGCCGCCGAGGATGATCTTGAGTGCGGTCGGGTTGTTCTCGACGGCTCCCAGGGGCCGGACGAACAAGGACGGACTCGGTTCGGCTGCGGCCATCACTCGCTCCTGCGGACTGGTGAATGGACTGACCCTACCCATCCGACCCGCGCCCGGGCCAGAGCCGGGAGCCGCCACTGGTGGCTTTCAGCCGACAAGCGCGTCGAAGTCGCCGTCCCGGGCCCCCGCCACGAACGCCGCTATCTCCTCCCTCGTATAGACCAGAGCCGGCCCTTCCGGGTCCCGGCTGTTGCGCACGGCTACCCGCCCGTCCGGCAACGCCGCCATCTCCACGCAGTTCCCCGTGGCGTTGCTGTGACTGCTCTTGATCCACACAGCCGATGCCAGGGAGCTCGAACGCATGCCGTTGAACAACTCCACCCCCACAAACCTCTTTCGAATCGCTCGTATGTGCCCATCAGAATCGGACAGTGCAATCCCAGATGCAATTGCACTCGCGTGCCGACCTCGACGATACTCGTCCCGCACCGGCTGCCGCAGCGTTCGAACCCCGAAGCTCGCAGGGAGACTTCACCGTGACGATTCACATGCCGGACTCGACGAGCACGTACGCCGGGCCGATGAGCCCGCCGGGCCATGTCGCCGGAGCCGGTGCGCCGTTGCCCAGCGAGCCCCCGGGCATGAGCCCGGACGACATCGGCCTCCTGCCCCCCGGAGGCTTCGCGGCCTGCGGCTTCGACGGCGCGCCGCGCAACGTCGGCCAGGCGCGCCGGTTCGTCGCCCACACACTCGACCGGTGGGCACTGCGGACCGTCAGCGGGGACGCGCAGGTCGTCGTCAGCGAACTCGTCACCAATGCGGTACGGCACGCAGTGCAGCCGCCCGCAGCGGAGCGGGACGGGGACGACCACGGCGAATTCCCCGTGTGGCTCGGCCTGTTCCGCCACGCCACCCACCTGGTCTGCGCCGTCTCCGACCCCAGCTCCGCCCCGCCGTGTCCGCGGGAGGCCGATGACCTGGCGACCGGCGGCAGGGGGCTGCTCCTGGTCGACGCCCTGTGCGACACGTGGTCCTGGGCCCCGACGCCCCCGCGGGGCAAGACGGTGTGGGCCTCCATGGCTCTGTGACGGCACGACCCCCGGTCCTCACCCGGGCCTCAGGCGGACCTCTCCTCCGGGCTCCTCCTTCAGGGCTCCCCGTGAAGGGCCCTGCCCGCCGGCAGCCAGGCCGCAGGGCGCCCGGTCCTCGACTCGTGACGAAAGTCCTGCTTCCGCCCTGTGACCCGGGGTACCTGCGGAGCCGTGACCATGCCCGCGCGGGTGTGCCGAAGGACGGATCCGTTCCGCGGATCCGTTACGGCCACCCCGGCGACGGTCATGGCTGTGGAGTTGCCGACCCGAGCACGGAGGAACGATGGCGAACCGGAACCAGGACCCCCACCCGCTCAAGGCGGTCGCCCACAAGGTGACCGAGGCGGTTCGCGGTGACAAGGGGCCCGCGGCCGAACCGCCCGGCCGCCCGGCGCCCGAACCGGCGCAGGCGGACGAGCCGGCCACCGTACGCGGACCGCTCCCGCCCAAGCCCGACCAGAGCGGCCCCGACACCTTCGGTCCCACCGGCCGCCCGACCGGAGCCGACCGGTCACGGGCCGCGCAGGCCGGGCCGTACCTCACCACGGCGCAGGGCAACCGCCTGCACGACACGGACCACTCCCTCAAGGCCGGGCCCCGCGGCCCCGTCCTGCTGCAGGACCACCACCTGCGCGAAAAGATCATGCACTTCGATCACGAGCGCATCCCGGAGCGGGTCGTCCACGCCCGCGGCGCCGGCGCGCACGGGATCTTCCAGGGGTACGGGACGGCCGCCAAGGTCAGCAAGGCGGCCTTCCTCGGCAAGGACGTCGAGACCCCGGTGTTCGTCCGCTTCTCCACCGTCCTCGGCTCCCGCGGCTCGAGCGACACGGTGCGTGACACCCGGGGCTTCGCGACGAAGTTCTACACCGACGAAGGCGTCTTCGACCTGGTCGGCAACAACATCCCGGTCTTCTTCATCCAGGACGCCATCAAGTTCCCCGACGTCGTCCACGCCGGGAAGCCGCATCCCGACCGGGAGATCCCCCAGGCCCAGAGCGCCCACGACACCTTCTGGGACTTCGTCACCCTCCACACCGAGGCCACGCACCACACCCTGTGGAACATGTCGGACCGCGGCATCCCCCGCTCCTACCGGATGATGGAGGGCTTCGGGGTGCACACCTTCCGCCTGGTCAACGACGAAGGCGCGACCACCCTCGCCAAATTCCACTGGAAGCCGAAGCTCGGCGTGCACTCCCTGGTGTGGGAGGAAGCCCAGATGATCAACGGAGTGGACCCCGACTTCCACCGCCGGGACCTCGCCGACGCCATCGAGGCCGGCGCGTACCCGCAGTGGGAGCTGGGCATCCAGACCTTCCCCGACACCCCGGAGCAGACCTTCGAGGGCATCGACCTGCTCGACCCGACGAACATCGTCCCCGAGGAACTGGCCCCCGTGCAGCCGATCGGGCTGCTCACCCTCAACGCCAACCCCTCGAACTACTTCGCGGAGACCGAGCAGATCGCCTTCCACCCCGGGCACCTCGTCCCCGGCATCGACATCACCGACGACCCGCTGCTGGCAGGGCGGCTCTTCTCGTACCTCGACACCCAGATCACCCGCCTCGGCGGCCCCAACTTCGCCCAGATCCCCATCAACCGCCCGCACGCCCCGGTCAACGACATGCTGCGCGACGGCCTGCACCAGACGGCCGTCCACACCGGTGTGGCGCCCTACCGCCCCAACTCGCTCGACGGCGGCTGCCCGTTCCTCGCGGGCGCGGACAACGGCGCGTACATCGAGGTGCCCGTCCCGGTCCCGGCCGCCGAAAAAGTCCGTGCGGCACCCGCCTCCTTCTCCGACCACTTCAGCCAGCCCCGCCGCTTCTGGCTCAGCATGACGCCGACCGAGCGCGAGCACATCATCGGTGCCTACACTTTCGAACTCGGCAAGTGCTACGAACAGGCCGTCAAGGAACGGGCGCTGAAGGTGCTCGCGAACATCGACCCCGAGCTGTGCGCTCGGGTGGCTGCCGGTCTCGGCCTGCCGGCGCCCGAGCCCACCGAGCCCCTCGCACCGGTCGAGCCGAGCCCCGCCCTCTCCCAGATCGGGCGGACCTGGCCCCCGGCCGGCCGGGTCATCGGCATCGTCGCCGACGAGAACGCCGACCTGGACGGGGTGCGGGCGGTGCGCCGGGCGGCTCTCGACGCGGGCATGGTGCCCCTCGTCGTCGCCCCCTCCGGCGGCACGCTCGACGCGGACGGCGACGAGCCGATCGCCGTGCAGCGGACCTTCGCCACCGCCCGCTCGGTCGAGTTCGACGCCCTCGTCCTGGCCGGAGCGCCCGGCCACGGCGACGACGCCTACGGCGCCCGCGACGCCAAGGCCGGGGACGCCGTACAGGCCGGGGCCACCAGCGACCCCCGCGTGCTGCTCATGCTCTCCGAGGCGTTCCGCCACGCCAAGGCCATCGGCGGCTGGAACGGCGCCGTGAACGCCCTCGAAGCGGCTGGCGTGCCGTCCGGCGCCCCCGGAGTGGTGACCGCCGACGACGGTACGGCCACCCTCGCCCGCATCGTCGAACTGCTCGGCGGCCACCGCGTCTGGGAACGCTTCCCCGCCACCGCCTGAGCGGCCGGACGGGCCGCACGCGGCACGACGCGCTCACGCCTCCGCGTGCGCGTCGTGCCGCAGCGGCGTGAGCTGCTCGATGTCGTACCGCGCCCGCAGCGCCGCGATCGCGGCGTGGTCCACCGGCCCGCCCTGGTCCAGGATCTCCAGCAGCTCGTCGAAGTAGCGCTCGTGGTCCGGGGGCGGCGACGCCTGGAAGAACATCTTCGCCGGTGTGTCCGTCCGGTTGGCGAACGCGTGCGGACAGCCCGGCGGCACCACGATCACCGTGCCCGGCGTCGCCCGCACCACCCGCTTCCCCGACGACGACTCCCAGTTCCGCCAGTCGTCCCGCGTCCGCACCCGCGGCTCGAACGCCAGGACGTCCAACTCACCCTCCAGCACGTAGAACAGCTCTTCGCTGCGCGTGTGCACGTGCGCCCCGACGTCGAAGCCGGGGGAGACCACGACCTCGAAACTCGACGCCACCCGTGAATGCTCACCCGTCACCTTGAACGTCACCTGCTGGGCCGGCGTACGCAGGGTACGGCCGTGCCCAGGTGGGACGAGCAGCCCGTCGGGTGCGCTCTCCAACAGGGACAGCGGCGCCCCCAGATGCGCGGTCACCAGGTCACCGGAAGGGACTCGGGCCCGCGGATCAGCGCGCCGCGGCGGAACCGGAGCTCCTCCACCGGAACGGCGAACCGCAGCCCGGGGAACCGGTCCACCATGGCGTCCACGAGCAGCTCCGACTCCAGTCGCGCCAGCATCGCGCCGACGCAGTAGTGCGGTCCGTAGCCGAACGCCACATGCGGGTTGGGGCTCCGGTCGAAGTCCAGCGACTCGGGGTCGGCGAACACCTCCGGATCGCGGTTCGCCGCCAGGTACGACACGTAGACCGGATCGCCGGCCCGGATGCGCACTCCGGCGACCGTCACGTCCTCCAGCGCGATCCGCGACAGGCCCACCGCGCTGCGGTGCGGGATGTAGCGCAGCAACTCGTCGATGGCGCGCGGACGGATCTCCGGCTCCTCCCGCATCCGGGCGAGGTGCTCCGGGTGCGTCAGCAGGAGGAAGAGCATGTTGCCGACGTTGTTGGTGACCGCCTCGCCGCCGATCTGGATCAGCAGCGCCAGCCCGACCGCCTCCGACGCGGTGATCTCACCGTTCTCGATCGCCGCCGCCAGCAGGCCGATGACGTCCTCCCCGCCGGACGGCCGCTCGCGCAGCACCTCCGTGAAGTAGGCGCACATCTCCTCCTTGGCCTGCTGGCTGCGCTCCGCGCCCTGTGCCGAGGACAGGATCAGCGAGGTCCACTCGTGCATCCGCGGCCGGTCGGCCTCGGCGACACCCATGAGCTCGCAGACCACGGCCAGCGGGAACGGGCCGAGCAACCGCTCGGTGAAATCGGCCGGCGGCCCGTCCTGCAGCAGCTCCTCGACCAGCTCGTCGAGGCTTTCCCGGGCCCGCTGCCGCACCCGCTCCACACCGCGCGTGGTGAACGCCGGTGCCACCGCGCGCCGCAGCCGCGTGTGGTCGGGCGGGTCCTCGAAGCCGACCGCCCCGTCGACGGGGATGAAGTGCGGGGCCAGCCGGGTGACGTCGTGCTGGACGACCAGCTTGCGGCTGAAGCGCGGATCGTTGGTCACCATCCGCACATCGTCGTAACGCGTCACCAGCCAGGCCCAGCCCTCACCGTTGGGCAGCTTGATCCGGGTGACCGGCCCCTCCCTCATCAGCTCGGCGAGCACCGGGTCGAAGTCCACCCCGAACAGATCGAGCGCGGGCCATTCGCGCACGGGGGGAAGGGGGGCCGTGGTCGTCTCATCCAGCACGGTGCGATTCCTCTGCGAAGACGCGGTCAGGAGCGGTCGGAGATGGTCCAGCGACCGAGGGACATCTCGGCGGTGATACCGGGGCCGAACCCGGCGAGCAGGCCGCGCGCCTCGTGCTCGGCGCTGCCTTCGTCGAACAGCCGGCGCAGCGCGTCCAGGACGACGGCGCTGGCGATGTTGCCGTACTCGGTGAGCGTGGCCCGGCTGAAGCGGAACGCCTCCGGTGGTACGCCCAGGAACTTGCTGAGGTCGTCGAGAATCCTTGGACCGCCGGCGTGGATGATGTAGAAGTCCAGGTCGGAAGCGTCCCAGCCGTGCTGCCCCGCCAGCTCCTTCAGCGCGGGCGCCAGCGGTTCCATCGTGCCGGGCACCCGCTTGTCGAGCTTGAAGTGGAACCCGGTGTCCTTGATGTCGTAGGCGATCCACTCCTCGGTCTGCGGGACCAGGTACGAACCGTTGCGCTCCAGCGAGATGCCGGTGCCGCCCCGGCCGCGCATGACCGCGGCGGCCAGACCGTCCCCGAACAGCCCGTTGGACAGCAGGTTGCCGACCTCCAGGTCGGTGGGCTGGTAGCACAGGGAACAGAATTCGCAGGCCACGATGAGCGCGTTGGCCTCCGGGTAGGCGGTGCAGAAATCGTGCGCGCGGTTGATGGCCGCACCGCCGGCGGCGCATCCCAGCTGGGCGATGGGGATCTGCCGCGTGTCCGTGCGGAAGCCCATCGTGTTGATCAGCCAGGCGGTCAATGACGGCATCATGAAACCGGTGCAGGACACATAGATGATCACATCGATGTCCTGGGCACGGAGTTCCGCGTCGTCGAGCGCTTGGCGGATGACCGCCGGCACACGCGCCTTGGACTCCGCTTCGTAGACCGCGTTACGGGCCTCGAAACCGGGGTGCTTGAGTGTTTCCTCGATCGGCCGCAGGAGATGCCTTTTCCGTACGCCGGTGTTCTCCATCAGCCGCAGCGCCAGAGCCAGCTGCGGGTGGTCCGCGTGAATGGACCGCGCCAGATCGAGCGTCTGCTGCATCGTGATGACATGCTCCGGGACCGCCACTGCGGGTCTGCACAACGTGGCCATGACGTAAGCCCTTTCGTCGCGTTTGCTCAAAGAATCACGGACCCGAAGCCGAGGCGCGCGTCGAGGATTTCCCGCCCCCGTTGCGCCGAAGCGGTGACCGGACGCCCCCGCGCCACCGGTGGACGGCCGCTCCCGGACGGGCGGTCGTGCGGCCGGGCACGGCCTGGGAACGCCTGTGGCGAGTGCCGACGCCGCCTCCGCGACCCGGATGGTGCCGGGTCGCGGAGGCGAATGGAGAGCCGAGCTCGCCAGGTGCGCAACTACAGCGACCGTCTGGCGTGCGCACGCCTCACCCGTGTGGCCGAGCACGACATGCCCGGAGCGGCTCCCGAGGCGCAGCATGAGTGAATGCCGCACCACCTGCGTATCGTCCACGGCCGCCCCAATGCCATCGAGCTGGCCGCACTCACCGCCGTACTGACCGCGCTCGCCTCCCGGGACGCGGCCGGGCCCGCCGGCGCCGACCCGGACCGGGAGCCCTGCCGGGCCGAGTGGGACCGCGGCTGGAGGGCGCACCCGCTGCCCGGCTCGTGGCGGGCGCGCATCGGCGCGGTCCTCCACCACCACCATCACCACCGGCGATGAGCGACGAGGTCCGGCTGGTCCTCACCTCCGACACCCATGTGCCCAAGCGCGCCAGGAGCCTGCCCGCCGAGCTGCTGGACGCCGTGGAGCGGGCCGATGCGGTCGTGCACGCCGGCGACTGGGTCGACACCGCGACCCTCGACCTGCTGGAGTCCCGTGCCCGGCTGCTCGTCGCGGTGCACGGCAACAACGACGGCCCCGACCTGCGCGCCCGTCTGCCCGAGGTCGCCCGCGCCGTCCTCGGCGGGCTGCGGCTCGGGGTCGTCCACGACTCCGGTCCCGCGCAGGGCCGCGAGCGCCGCTGCGAGCAGCGGTTCCCCGGCCTCGACGTCCTGGTGTTCGGACACAGCCACATCCCGTGGGACAGCACGGCGCCCGGCGGGCTGCGGCTGCTGAACCCCGGCTCACCCACCGACCGGCGCCGCCAGCCGTACCGCACGTACATGACCGCGCTCGTGACCGGCGGCCGGCTGACCGGGGTCGAGCTGCACCGCCTCGGCGTGGTGACCGGTTAGAACGGCCTCCCGCGAGGAACACGGAACGCATGAACCAGCCGAAGCACCAGCCCCGGACGGCCAAGGACGAGGTCCTGCACGAATTCGAGGAGGCGGAGCTCCGCCTCGACGAGGACGTGGACGACGCGGACGACGGTGAGGCGGCAGACAGCCTGACCCCGAGCCCGGCCGCTCAGGAGTCCGTACGGAAGAAGAAGGACACCCCCGGCGCCGGTTCCTAGAGCGTGTCGGCGCTCTGCGAGGCCGCGGCCTCCGGGCGCAGGTCCGACGTGCGCAGCTGGTGTGCCGGGGGGTCCGGCAGGGCGATCCGGCTGATCGTGCGCACGCCGGGCGCCACGCGCAGCAGCTCACCGGGTTCCATGAGCCGCCAGTGCGGGTTGTCGTCCATCCGCTCGCTGGCCACCACCACCGCCGGGACGGACGTGAGGTCCCCGGAGTGCACCCGCATCCGGCCCCCGGTGCCGCTGTGGTCCAGGTGCCGGTCGCCGTGGTGGCCGCCGGCCGGCCGCTCCAGGACGTACAGGCGGTGGGTGCCGGGATAGCGCAGCGCCCACAGCTCGTCCCGGGTGACCAGGACGAGGTTCAGCGCGTACAGGGGCAGATGGCCGGCGATCCACCGCGCCGCGTGCTCCAGACCGGCACCCACGTCGCCGCCACGGGCGCGGATCTCCCGGGTGACCAGCGCGAAGAACCGTTCGGAATCCGTGTCGCCCGCCACCGCCGCCCGCTCGTCCCCGAGCCGGGCATCGAGCGCGTCCAGGCCCTCGATGACCCCGTTGTGGGCGAAGAGCCGCCCGTCCATGCGGAAGGGGTGGGTGTTGCGCGGTACGAGACTGCCGGTGGAGGCGTACCGCACGTGGGCGACGAAGGTGGCCGAGTCGATCCGCTTCGCCTCCTGCGCGAAGGCCAGGTCCTGGTAGGCGGCCAGGGGCGCCTTGTCGACCCGGGGGGTGCCGTCCTCGTCGAAGTACCCGATGCCCGCGCCGTCGGGGTCGCGGCGGGACTGGTCCCGGAGGCTGTCCGGCGCGTCGAGCAGCCAGAACGTGGCGCGGGTGCGGTGCGGCGCGCTGCTCATCCCGAAGAGCCGGCACATCTCACTGCCGCCCGGGATGCTGCGGGTTCTTCGTCTCGGCTCCGTGGGCGAAGCCGCCGGAATCCTCGGCGCTCCGCTGCGGCCCGCCCTGCCGTTCCAGCCGCCGCACCACCCGCCCCAGGTCGTCCAGCAGCAGATCGGCCAGGTCGTGCCCGAAGCCGTTGCGGACCACGATGCGCAGCACGTCGAGATCGGTGCGGTGGGCCGGGAAGGTGTACGCGGGCACCAGCCAGCCGCGCTCGCGCAGGCCTGCGGACACGTCGAAGACGTTGTACGCGCCGACACCCTCGCGCAGCCGGAACGCGAACACCGGCGTCTGGCTGCCGTCGGTGAGGAGCTCGAAGGGCCCCGGTTCGCCGATCCGCCGCGCCAGCCGCGTCGCGACGTCGCGGCAGGTCTGCTGCACCCTGCGGTAGCCGTCGAACCCCAGCCGCAGGAAGTTGTAGTACTGCGCGACCACCTGGGCACCGGGCCGGGAGAAGTTCAGCGCGAACGTCGGCATGTCGCCGCCCAGGTAGTTGACGTGGAAGACCAGGTCGTCGGGGAGCGCGTCGGCATCCCGCCACAAGGCCCACCCCACGCCCGGCATCACCAGGCCGTACTTGTGCCCGGAGGTATTGATCGACGCCACCCTCGGTACGCGGAAGTCCCACTCCAGGCCGGGGTCGACGAACGGCGCGATCATGGCCCCGGACGCCCCGTCGACATGGACCGGAACGTCCAGGCCGGTGCGTTCCTGCAGGGCGTCGAGCGCGGCGGCGATCTCCGCGACCGGCTCGTAGCTGCCGTCGAACGTCGACCCGAGCACGGCCACCACCCCGATGGTGTTCTCGTCGCACCGCGCCGCCGCCGTGTCCGGGGTGAGGTGGTGGCGGTCGCCCTCCATCGGCACGTACCGGGGCTCGACCTCGAAGTAGTTCGCGAACTTCTCCCAGCACACCTGGACGTTGATCCCCATGACCAGGTTGGGCCGCCCCGTGTCCTGCCCGGCCGCCCGCCGCCGCCGCTGCCAGCGCCGCTTGAGCGCCAGCCCCGCCAGCATCGCCGCCTCGCTCGACCCGGTGGTCGAGCAGCCGGGTGCCCGGTGCGGGTCGCCGGCGTTCCAGAGCCGGGCGAGCATGCGCACGCAGCGCATCTCCAGCTCGGCGGTCTGCGGGTACTCATCCTTGTCGATCATGTTCTTGTCGGCGCACTCGGCCATCAGGCGCAGCGCCTGGGGTTCGGCCCACGTGCTGACGAAGGTCGCCAGGTTCAGCCGCGCGTTGCCGTCCAGCATCAGCTCGTCGTGCACGAGCTGGTAGGCGACGGCGGGGTCCGTCGCCGTGTCCGGCAGGGCGTCGCGCGGCATCGTGACCGGTTCCCTGCTGAAGAGCGGATTCAGTTCCAGGTCGCGGTCGGCGGCGCGCACGTCGTCGCCGGAGTGGTGCAGGGCCATGGCGTCCTCCCGTCGAGCGACCGGACCCCCCTTGACCTCATGCCCCCGGCGGGACGGCGGCGCGCCGCATTCACCCGTATGCCGCACGCCGCGGCCGGGCGCCCCGAAACGGGTGGGCGCCCGGCCGCGCGGGGATGCCGTGCTCCCGTCCGTATGTGCCGGCCTCGTGGCGTCCGCCACTCCCCGACCCAGCCTGATCCGAACGGGAGACCCTAGTCGGTGGCGACGGACGCGTTCTCGGAGATCACGTCCTCCAGGATGTGCGACAGCGCGCTGTCGCCCTTGACGGCGGTGGAGTTCTCCGCGCACTGCTGGTTCTGCGAGTCGTTCACCAGGTCCTGGACACCGATGTTGACCAGGAGGATGTTCTGGACGTCGCCCTCGACCGGCACACCGAGGCAGAGCTTGTTGAGCGAACCCTGTACCAGCCCGAACTGCCCGCTCATCTGACCGCCGGTCACCGTGTTGCCGTACGACTGCAGGGAGTGGTTGCCGTTCTGGGTGTCGACACCGCGGTCGCCGACGGCCGCGGCCGCCGGAGCCGACACGCCGAGCATGGCCATCGCGACACCGACGCCGGCCAGGATTCTCTTGGTCATCTTCCGTCCCTACGTTGTGGCAGGCCCGACCGTCGGGCCGCTTTGCGTAACACGGCTGCTGTGCCGGCGTAACGGCCCGGCGTGTCCACGGACGGCGGAGTTCACTCATTTGCCGCCCCCGGCGGAACGGCACCCGGTCCGCCCCCGGACGGCCGTCCCTCGGGCCCACCTCCTCCTCCGGCCGTTGACCTCCGCTCCGTGGGCTCGCTGGTCACCGGGTGTTTCCCGGCCGCCCGGCCGACGGGCAACGGGAAACCCGTCGACCCCGGTGCGCGGCGGAGGCAACCTGAAGTCGCCGGGAACGACGGCACGGCCCCCGCGGCACGGCCTCGACGGCACGACCCAGCAAGGCACCACCTGAAAGGCACGACCCAGCAAGGCACCACCTGCAAGGGGGAAACGACATGCGCAAGATGATCCGCAGCGCCGCCGCACTCGCCACCGCGGCCGCCGCCGTCATGGTGTTCACCGCCTCGGCCGACGCCAGGCCGGCCGCCGACTGGGCCGGATGCCCCGAGGGAGCGGTCTGCATCTACCCGCAGAACCAGAACCCCGCCGTCCGGCCGACCCACGTCCTCTACCGCTACGGGGCGCACAACCTGAGCAACCAGGTCGGCAACCACTGGGTGCTCAACAACCAGACGGGCGGCGCGACCGCCAACCTCTGCACCGGCTACAACGGCGGAGGCTGCGGAGCGCCCATCGCCGCCAAGACCGGCGTGTACGCCGACCTCACGCCCATCAACTCCATCCGCCTGAACCGGCCGTAACCTCCGTCACGGCCCCACACCGACCATCTCCTCCCGCAACGGGAACGTCCGGAGCAGCGAGCCGCCGCTCCGGACGTTCCTGTTCTCGCCACACCGGACGGAACGCCCACGGACCGTCCCATCCTCGCCGTAACCTGGCCACCTGCCGTCTCGTTGCCAGGGCGCACATGGCCATGGGGGGATGCCGTGGGGAACCCGGACCGCGGACCGGACACCGGTCACCATGACGACGCACCCGATCCGGCAGCGATGTCCTTCCCCGCACAACTGCGGCGCCTGCGCGCCCGGCGCGGCATGTCGCTGGCCGACCTGGCCCGCCGGACCCACTACAGCAAGGGCTACCTGAGCAAGATCGAGACCGGCTCCAAGCGCGCGACCGTCGACGTCGCGGGCCGCTGCGACGAAGTCCTGCGGGCCGACGGCCTCCTGCTGCGGCTCGTACGGCAACCCGCGGCGCCCGGCGCGGAAACCGCCCCCGGTCCCGCGGGTCCCGCCGGTGCCGGAGCACCGCCGGACGGACCGTGCCCCTACCGCGGCCTGCGCGCGTACACCCCGCAGGAGGCCGCATGGTTCTTCGGCAGGGAGCGCGCCACGGCCGCGCTGGTCGAGCGTGTCTTCGAACGCGTCGGCAGCGGACCGCTGATGCTGGTCGCCCCCTCCGGCGCCGGGAAGTCCTCCCTCCTCAACGCAGGCCTCGTACCGGCACTCCGCCGTGACGGGGGCTTCCCCATGCCGGGCGCCGACCGGTGGCCCGTCATCAGGTGCACGCCCACCGCCCATCCGCTCCAGGAACTCCTCGACCGCACCGCCAAGGCCCTCGGCAGCGACCCCGGCATCACCGCCCATGAACTGCGGCGCCGGCCGGCGACCCTCCTCGACGCGGTTCACCGCCTGGTCGACGACACCGCGCCGCCCGGGCCCGACGGCCGCCGGCCCCCGCCCGTCCGCCCGGTCCTGCTCGTCGACCAGTTCGAGGAACTCTTCACCCTCTGCTCCGACGAGGACGAGCGACGCGCTTTCGTCCGCGTGCTGCGCACGCTCGCCACGGCCCGGCCCGGGGAACCCGGGGCCGCCGGCCACGACGCCGCCGTCGTCGTACTGGGCGTACGGGCCGACTTCTCCGGGCGCTGCCTGGAACTCCCCGAACTGGCGCCCGTCTTCACCGACGGGCTGTTCTACCTGCCCCCGATGTCCGTGGCGGAGCTCCGCGAGTCCATCACACGCCCCGCCGAGCGCGCCGGTCTCACGCTCGAACCAGGACTCGTCCAACTGATCCTCCGCGACGCGGGACTGCGCGACGACCCCGCGGCCGCCGGCCCCGCCGCCCCGCCCGACCACACCCCGTCCGGAGCGCTGCCCCTGGTCTCCCACGCGCTGATGGTCACCTGGGAGCGGCGCGAGGGCTCCACCCTGACCGTCGCCGGGTACGAGCACACCGGCGGCATCCACGGCGCCATCGCGCGGACCGCCGAGAACGTGTTCGCCCGCCTCTACCCGTCCGAGCAGCGGACGATCCGCCGCAACCTGGTACGGCTCGTCCACGTCACCGACGGCACCGGCGCCACCGACGGCACCGGAGCGACCCGGCGGCGCATGAGCCGCACCGCCCTCATGGAGCGGCTCTCCGACGCCGAGGGCGCCGCGTCCGCCCTGGACGCCTTCGTACGGGCCCGGCTCATCACCCTGGACAGCGACACCGTCGAGATCGCGCACGAGGCACTGCTCCACGCCTGGCCCCGGCTGCACGGCTGGATCCGCGCCGACCGCGACGGACTCCTCCTCCACCAGCAGCTGACCCAGGCGGCCGCCGCCTGGGAGCGCGAGGGCCGCGACCCGTCCGCCCTCTACCGCGGGGCCCGGCTGGACACCGTGTGCGCCTGGGCCGGTGAACTCGACAGCGACGGCCGGCTCAGCCCACTGGAGGAGGCGTTCCTCCGGGCCGGGCGGGCGGAGGAGGACCGGCGGACGGAACAGGCCCGCCGTCAGGTCCGGCTCCAGCAGCGGATGCTGGTCACGCTCGTCGTCCTGCTGGCGCTCGCCCTGACCGCCGGAGCCCTGGCGTACCAGCAGCGCGCGGGTGCCGTGGCCCAGGAACGCGTGGCCCGCTCCCAGGCCCTCGCCGCGCGGTCCACGTCCCTGGCCGCGGGCCAGCCCGAGGCGTCGATGCTCCTCGCCGAGGCGGCCTACCGCACCTCTGCCACGACCGAGGCACGCGGGGCCCTGCTCAGCACGCAGGCCCAGCACTTCTCCGCACGCCTGACCGGGCACGCGGGCCCGGTCAACGCGGTCGCGTTCGCCCCCGGCGGGCGGCTGCTGGCCACCGCAGGCTCCGACGGCACGGTGCGGCTGTGGAGCGTCGCGGGCCGGAGGCAGTCCGCGCTGTTCACCCTGCCCGGACGGGCCCGCTCCGTCGCGTTCGGCCCGGACGGGCACACACTCGCCGCCACCGCCACCGACAGCCCCGTACGCCTCTGGGACATCACCAGCCGCCGTACGACAGCGGTCCTGCCCGCCACCGCCGGAAGCCGCGCCGTCGCCTTCGACCCGCGGGGGCGTTCGCTGGCCACCGCCGGGGCGGACGGGACGGTCGCGCTGTGGCGGACCACCGGCCGCCACCGCGCCCTGGCGACCCTCCGCGGCCACACCGGCAAGGTCAACGCCCTCGCCTACGCGTCCGACGGACTGACCCTGGTGTCCGCCGGCGCGGACCACACCGTACGCGTGTGGGACACCGTCCGAGCCCGCCCGCTGGCCGTGCTGCGGGGACATACCGACGAAGTGCTGGGGGTGGCGTTCGCGCCGGACGGCCGCACGGTCTGCAGCGGTGGCATGGACCGTACGGTACGGCTGTGGGACCCGGCCGCGGCGCGGCCCGCCGCGACCCTGACCGGACACAGCGACGACATCAACGCGGTCACCTACACACCCGACGGCACCGCGGTCGTCAGCGCGGGCGGCGACGGCACCACCCGGCTGTGGGACGTACGCAGCGGCCGGCCCACCGCGATGCTCTCCGGACACACCGACTACGTCCTCGGGGTGGCCGCCGACGCGGGCGGCTCGGTACTGGCCACCGCCGGGTTCGACCAGTCCGTCGTCCTGTGGGACCTGGACGGATCGGCCCTGACGGCACGCCCGTTCACCGAGATCTGGCAAGCCGACTACAGCCCGGACGGGAAACTGCTGGCCACCGCCGACGCCGATCACACCGTACGGCTGTGGGACGTCGCCCGGCGCCGCGTCCTGGCGGCGTTCACCGGTCACCGCGAGACCGTCTTCTCGGTGGCGTTCGCCCCTGGCGGGCGACTGCTGGCGTCGGCGGGATCGGACGGCACCGTCCGGTTGTGGGACGTCGCCGCCCGCCGGCCGCTCGCGGTCCTCACCGGACGCAGCGGGGACGTGTACGCGGTGGCGTTCGCCCCCGGCGGGCGACTGCTGGCGTCGGCGGGATCGGACGGCACCGTCCGGTTGTGGGACGTCGCCGCCCGCCGGCCGCTCGCCGTCCTCACCGGCCACACCGACTTCGCCAACGACGTCGTCTTCAGCCCCGACGGCCGCACCCTGGCGAGCGCGGGCGACGACCTGACCGTGCGGCTGTGGGACGTCGCCGCGCGACGCCAGACCGCCGTACTGACCGGGCACACGGGCGCGGTGCGCGGGGTGGCCTTCAGCCCGGACGGGCGCACGCTCGCCAGCAGCGGCAACGACGGCACCGTACGGCTGTGGGACACCCGGCGGCACCGCTCCCTCACCGCGCTGACCGGCCACACCGGCTCCGCTCGCGGCATCGCCTTCTCCCCGGACGGCCACACCCTGGCCACCAGCGGAAACGACCGTACGGTGCGGCTGTGGGACGTGCCGGGTCGCAGGCTGTGGGCAGCCCTGACGGGGCATACGAACGCGGTGTGGGGCATCGCCTTCGCCCGCGACGGGCGGACGGTCGCCAGCAGCAGCAACGACGGCACCGTACGGCTGTGGAACCTGGACATCGGTGCCCGGCTGGCGCACACGTGCCGGCTGCGCGACCGCATCGGTCCCGAGGAGCGGCAATCGCTCCTGCCCCAACTCGCCGTCCCCCCGCACCGGCCCTGCGCCCGGCCCTGATGCCCCAGGTCGTCTCCGCGAAGTCCCGTCTGCCCGGCGGGCGGACGACGCTGCTTTGCGGACACTCCCCAGTCGGGGCCCCGGCGACCCGCGCAGCTCGGACGGGGTTTCCCGGCCGTTTCCCGTTGCCCGTTCCACCGGGGTGCCGCCCGGCCCTGGATCACGCGGTACCCGCGCCCGCACTCTGATGACCGGCGCCGCACGGCACGTCGGCGCTCCCACCATCGCACCGTCACACGGGGGTCCTCGTATGCGTCACCGGCCCGGCCTCATCGGCACGCTCCTCGCCGTCCTGGCCTTCTCCCTCTGGGCGCCCCTGCCCGCCGCCGCCTCCAGCGCGCCGCCCGTGGCCGTCGCGCCCACCACCGGTGCCGCCCGCGCGGCCGCCGCCGGGAACATCTGCGCCGTCCTCGCGCCGGGCGCGTCCGCGGACGCGGAGCGCGCCGTCGCCGCCGCCTGCGCGCAGGTCGCGGCGGACGTCTGGTACACGTGGGGCGGCGGCCACGGCCCGCAACCGGGGCCCACGTACGGGAAGGTCGACCCGGACGACCCGGCCAGCGCGCACGACCCCGAACGGCTCGGCTTCGACTGCTCCGGCCTGGTGCGGCACGCCTACGCCGAGGCGACCGGCTCGGACATCCTCAACGGCGTGGCCAGCGCCCAGTACTACACGCACCGCGCCGCCGCGCGCTTCACCGCCGACCAGGGCCTGACGCCGCTGCTCCCCGGCGACCTGCTCGCCTGGGGCACCTCCCAGCACCTGCGCCACATCGCCATCTACCTCGGCGCGGGCAGGATGGTGGAGGCCAGGCAGTCGGGCACCAAACTCATGGTCAGCGACGTCCGGATGGACGGCACCTACTTCGGAGCGGTCCGCGTCGACACCGGGCCGGTGACCGGCCACGTCTTCCGGACCTGGGGCACGGGGGTGTGGACCAAGGCGCAGCCGTCCACCAAGGCCGCACGGGTCTACGCCTTCCCGCAGCCGACGACGATCCGCGTCGGGTGCCAGAAGCACGCGGAGCTCGTCACCGCCGACGGCTACACCAACGACGCCTGGTCCTACCTCCCCGACTACAAGGCATGGGTCACCAACATCTACATCCAGGGGCCCGCATGGCTGGACGGGGTGCCGGTCTGCACCTCCTGACACGCCGTGCGCCGTTCGCGCCAGTGCCCGTCACGGGGGGCCACTGGCGCGAACGCGCTCCGTCGGGGCGGCGGAAGGTCAGCCCTGCCGCGGCGACGGCACGGCCGCCGGGCGGCGCAGGCTGTCGGGCGCGGCGAACGGCTGCGGCATCACGTGCGCCGGTGCGGAGGACCGGGCCCGGGCGCCGGCCTCGGAACCGCCGAGAGCCAGGGTCACATGGCGCAGCATCGCCTCGTCGATCGGGTGGGGTTCGAGCTTCCCCTGCTCGTCGAAGCGCTGGTACTTCATGAGGGTGTAGCCGATCGCGACCTGCCGCCGTCCGTCCTCCGTGGACAGCGCCCAGGTGCCGGCACCGAAGACGCCCCCGTCGTGGCCCCAGTACCACCGGCCGTCGGGCATCTTCAGCGTGTAGAGGCCGAGGCCGTAGCGCATGGCGACCTCCTCACCCGCCGGTGCCTCGTACGTGGGGACGGTGGTCTTCATGGCGGCCAGTTCGGCGGGACGGAGCAGTCGGCCGCTCAGCAGTTGCCGGTAGAAGGAGTTCAGGTCGTCGACCGTCGACACCAGCGACCCGGCCGGACCGCACCACGACATGTCGTAGACGCTGTAGTCGCGCGCGGGCGCTATCAGGCCGTACATCGACTCGTACATCTTCGCGTGCGGCCCGGTCAGGAAGGCCGTCCGCGGGAAGTACGTGTGCCGCAGCCCGGCCTTGCGGATGACGTTGCGGGTGATGTACCGCTCCGGCTGCTGGCCCGTGACCTCCCGCAGCAGAAGCCCGGCGAGCACGTAGTTGGTGTTGGAGTACGCGTAGGTGCCGCGCGGAGCCGCGGCGGGCGCCTCCAGCCCGAGGCGCACCAGCTCCTCGGGGGCGAAGCGGTGGAAACGCCTGGCGTCGAGGGCCTTGCCGGGGTCCTCCAGCAGACCGGGGAAGGCGCCCAGGACGTGATCGCCGAGGCCGCTCGTGTGGTTGAGCAGCATCCGGACCGTGATGGTGCGGCCGCGCTCGCCCGGCACCAGGTCCGGCAGGTACCGGCCGATCGGCGCGTCGAGCTCGATGCGGCCCGCGGCGACCTGCTGGAGCACGGCGACAGCGGTGAACGTCTTGGTGATGCTGCCGACCCGGTGCTCCGACTGCGGGCGCACCGGACGCCCGGTGTCCACGTCGGCGACGCCCGCGGCACCGCGCCACCGCGACGAGCCGTCACGGACGGCCGAGTACGTGCCGTACATCCCGGCCTGCCGTATCGCGTCGAGCGACTCCCGCAGTGCCTTGCGGTCCAGGCCCTGACCGGCGGCGAACTCCGCGGCGGCCGGCTTGACGGGCGCCACCGGCACCGCGTGCGCCGGGAGCGCGCCCGCGGTGAGCGACAGCAGCACGGCGCCGGATGCCAGCGCCGTGAGACGGAGCCCGCGGCGGTGCGCCGGGCGGGCGGGACGAGGGGTGAGGTCCATGAGCACTTCCTGCACGGTCGACGGCGCGCACCGGTGTGTGCGCCCGGACCATCCTCACCGCCCCGCAACACCCCGGACCTCCTCCTGAGGACCGATCGTGCACATCAAATCCCATGACATTTGTCAGACGGGGAACGGTAGTTGAGACATCTCAGCGGAACACGCCGCGTGGGGTTGCCGCCGGGCGCCGGGGCTGCGCACCCGCCGACCCGCGTCCGGAACGCGTGAAGTCCGGGGGGACGGGCACGCGCTCTCCATGGGAGAGCTGAAGCGGTGGGAACGCGCGATCGAGCAATTCGAGCAGTCGCTGATCGCCAAGGTCTTCGGCAGGGAACCGGTGGAGGTGCTGGACGCCCTGCGCCGGGAGTGCGACGACCACGCGGTCGTGTGCAGTCACAGCCGTGTCGTGGTGCCGAACGTCTACGTCGTCGAACTGGCCGACGACGTCCACGCCGAGGTGGACCGGAGCGGCGAGTCGGTGGGCCAGGAGCTGACGGACTCACTGGCCCGGCACGGTGAACAGAAGGGGTACGAGTGGGCGGGACCGCTCACCGTGCACATCACGGGATCCGCGCACGTGCCGAACGGCCGTTACCGGGTGACGTGCGCGCCCATGCCGCGCATCCGGGCCGATCTGCTCCCGGACGACGGCACATGAGCGACGGGCGGCACCGGGGTCCGCCCGCCGCCGCCCGCCCCGCGTGCGGGAACCGGAGGGGTCAGACCCTGTCGGCCACCCGGCGGCGGACCCACTCCACGACCTTCTCCGTGGGCGTGCCGGGGGTGAAGATCTCCGCCACCCCGAGGGTCTTCAGCGGGGCGATGTCCGCGTCCGGGATGATGCCGCCGCCGAACACCTCGATGTCCGCGGCGTCGCGGTCCCTCAGCAGTTCGATCACCTTGGGGAAGAGCGTCATGTGCGCCCCGGACAGGATGGACAGGCCGACGAACCCGGCGTCCTCCTGGATCGCGGTGTTCACGATCTGCTCCGGCGTCTGGTGCAGGCCGGTGTAGATGACCTCCATCCCGGCGTCCCGCAGGGCCCGGGCGATGACCTTGGCCCCGCGGTCGTGACCGTCGAGGCCCGGTTTGGCCACCACGATCCTGATCTGGTCGTGCATCGTTGCGTCACCCTTTCTCACAGCAGGCTCAGAACGCATCGGTGGGGGTGTACGTGCCCCAGACCTCGCGCAGCGCGCCGCACACCTCGCCGACCGTGGCGCACGCGGCGAGTGCGTCCTTCATCGGGTAGAGGACGTTGTCCGTTCCTTCGGCGGCCTTCTTCAGCCGGATGAGTGCTTCCTCCACGCGTGTGACGTCCCGCCACGCCCGGAGCTTGGCGAGGCGCTCGGCCTGCTGGGCCTCGATCGCCGGGTCGACGCGCAGGGGCTCGTAGGGCTCCTCCTCGTCGAGGGTGTAGCGGTTGAC
>NZ_JBITEO010000024.1:0-112977 GCF_044455245.1 Streptomyces sp. NPDC051310 | reverse complement strand
CAGCGCCCCCCCGCCCCGCCCGCCCCCCCCCCCCCCCCCCCCGGGGGCCCCCCGGGGGGGGCCGGGGGGGGGGGGGGGGGGGGGCGCGCCGGCCGGGGGGGGGGCGGCCCGGCCGGAGCGCCGGAGGGGTGGCTTTCCGGTGCTCCCGGGAGCACCGCGGTGCGTGCCTACGCGTAGGCGGCGAACGCCCTGGTGAAGGCGAGCGGCTGCTGGAGGATCGAGCTGCACGTGGCGTCCGCGTGGTTCACGGCCCCGCCCGCGCACTGCTTGTCGCGCGTCGCGGACCACATCGACAGCCGGCCGAGGCCCTTGGACCGCGCGAAGTCCACCAGCTGCGCGGCGTCGTCGACGGTGAAGATTTCGGTGGTCACGTCGTTGACGCCGATCATCGGGGTGACCGCGACGGCCTTCCAGGCGGCCGCGTCCGACAGCCCGAGCACTCCCTTGAGCTGCGCCTGCGTGGCGGTCGCCGCCTGGATCGCGTAGGTGCCCATGTCCCCGCTGTAGGCGGGGCCGTAGTCCATCGCCATGATGTTGACCGTGTCGACGCGCACGCCGTTCCTCTTCGCGTCGGCGAGCAGGTCCACGCCCGCCTGGGTCAGCCCCTCGGGCATCACCGGCAGCGTGAACGACACGTCGAGGCCGGGGTGCGCCTTCTGGAGCTGCGCGACGGCCTGCGCGCGGCGGGTGTTGGCGGCGGTGTCGGGCAGCGCCGCGCCCTCGATGTCGAAGTCCACCTTGGTGAGCCGGTACCGGTCGACGACCTTGCCGTACGCGGCGGCCAGGTCCCCGGGCGTGGCGCAGTGGAGCGCCAGCTCGTGCCCGGCGGCGCCGCCGAAGGAGACCCGTACGTCGCCGCCCCGGGCGCGCAGCGCGCCGATCTGGGCGGCGACCTTGTCGTTCGCGAGGTCGGTGACCCCGCCCCACAGCGGGGCGCAGGAGCCGCCGGAGGTGATGAAGGCGAGGGTGAACTCCTCGACCCCCGTCCTGGCGGCGGTGTCGAGCAGGTCGTACGCCGGGTGCAGCGAGGTGTCGACGTACGGCGCGAAGCGCGCGCCCCCGGCGCTGCCGCCGCCCGTGCCGGGGGCGGGGGTCGTCCCCGTGGCCGTCGGGGTGGGCGCCGGTGTAGCCGTGGGGGTGGGCGGCGCGGTGGGGGTGGGCTTCGTGCTCGCCGTGGGGGCCGGGGTGGGCGTGGGCTGCCCGGTGGGACGGCCGCTCGGCTGCGGGGTCGCGCCGCCGTCGACCGAGCACCTCGCGCCGTTGATCACGCAGCCGGTCGGGTCGCCCGCGGCCCCGTCGGCACGGGTCACGAACCCGACGGTGACCGAGGCGCCGGGCGCCAGCTCCTTGTTCCAGCCGGCCGGTTTCACGGTGACGCGCTGCCCGTCCACCGTGTGGTCGCCGTTCCAGAGCGAGCCGATGGCCGTGCCGGCGGGCAGGTCGAAGGCGAGCGTCCAGTCCTTCAGCGCCCGGTCCGTCTCGTTGGTGACGACGTACTGGCCGGTGTAACCGCCCTGCCAGGAGCTGGTCCTGGTGTACGCGGCGCCGACGGCGGCGGCCTGCGCGGTGCCGGTGAAGGCGACCGCCGCGCCGCCGGCGACCGCGGCCGCCACGATCGCGCCGATCAGCTTGCTCCGGCCGCTCGCCCTGCGCCGGTGGGTGACTGTGCTGCCCATCGCGTGCCTGCTTCCGCTGTCCGTGGGGGGTGGTGCTGCGGCAGCACGCTAGCGAGCCCGAAACGGACAAACGGCCGCTTGTGGACGGCCGTTCGGCATCTTAGGTTCCGCTTAAGGCGCCCATCGGGAGGGATTAATGCTGGGCGCGGCGACGGCGTACGACACGGTGCCCGCGCCGCCGCCCCGGGGCGCCGGCCGCCCGGCCGCCGAGTCCGATCCAGATGCGGACCTCGGTCCCGCCCAGCACCGAGCGCCCGATCCGTACGTCGCCGCCGGTCGATTCGGCGACGCGCCGCACGATGTCGAGCCCCAGTCCGGTGGAGCCGTCCCTCCCGCCGCTGTTGCCGCGCGCCAGCGCCGCCTCCGGGTCGGCGATGCCGGGCCCGGCGTCCGAGACGAGGATGATGACGGCGTCGTCGCCGTTGTGGACGTCGACCGAGAAGGCCGTGCCCTCCGGGGTGTGGCGGAAGACGTTGCCGAGCAGCGCGTCGAGCGCGGCGACCAGCTCGGGCCGGGCCACCGGGATGCGCACCGGCCGGTCGATGCCCGCGACCCGCACCTTGCGCCCCTCGTCCTCGGCGAGCGCCGACCAGAAGTCCATCCGCTCCCGGACCACTTCGGAGGCGTCGCACCCGGCGCCCGGCCCGCCCGGCTGGGTCTGCGGCTTGGCCGCCCGCGCCGTACGGATGATGGTGTCGACCTCCCGCTCCAGCTGTTCGACCGCCGCCCGCGTCTGGTCGGCGGCCGGCCCGTCGCCGAGTGAGGCGGCGTTGAGCCGCAGCACGGTCAGCGGGGTGCGCAGCCGGTGCGAGAGGTCGGCGGCGAGCTCGCGTTCGTTGGCGAGGAGCTGGACGACCTGGTCGGCCATCGAGTTGAAGGCGACCGCGGCCGACTTCAGCTCCGTGGGGCCGTCCTCGGGGACGCGGGCGCCGAGCCGGCCCTCCCCCAGATCGTGCGCGGCGCTGGCGAGGCGCTGCGCGGGCTGCACCATGCGGACGCCGAGCCGGTCCGCGACCGCGACCGACCCGACGACCAGGGCGATGCCGACCCCGGCGAGGATCAGCCACGCGGTGGCCAGGCCGTTGGTGACCTCGCCCTCGGGGACGTACACCTCGACGATGGCGATCTGGCCGGTGCTGATGGCCGTCGGCTGGAGCAGGGCGAAACCGCCGGGCACCTCGGTGGTCGAGGCGCGGGGGGTGCGCTGCACGGTGGCGAGGTCCTTCGCCGTGGCCCGCGCCGTGCCGATCCGCACCGCCGCGCCGCCGCCCGGCGGCGCCGGGATGTGCACGGCCATGCGCCCGGCGGCGCCCGCCTGGGTGGAGGCGACGGCCCGGTCGAGCTGGGTGCGGTCCGTGGTGATGGACAGCGACGTGCCGAGGGCGGCGGCCTGCCGTTCGGCGTTGGCGAAGGCCCGGTCGCGGGCCATCTCCTTGATGACGAGGCCCAGCGGCACGGCGAAGGCCACCACGACCATCACCGTCACCGCCAGGCAGACCTTGACGAGCGCCCACCTCACCGGTTCCGGCCCGCTTCCGGTGGTGCGGCGGCCGCCCCGCCGCGGCAGCGGCCGATGCCGGGGCCGGCGCTCACAGCGGCGGCTCCAGCTTCACCCCGACGCCCCGAAGGGTGTGCAGGTAGCGGGGTTTGGCGGCCGTCTCCCCCAGTTTCCGCCGCAGCCAGGACAGATGGACGTCGATGGTCTGGTCGTCGCCGTACGACTGCTGCCACACCTCGGCGAGCAGTTCCCTGCGCGGGACGACCACGCCGGGCCGGCCGGCGAGGAAGGCGAGCAGGTCGAACTCCCGCCGCGTCAGGTCCAGGGGGACGCCGTCGAGCTCGGCCGTCCGCCGCAGCGGGTCGATGGACAGCCCGCCCACCTGGATCAGGCGGGGCGGCGGCACCTCCCCGGCCGCGGACCGCGCACGGCGCAGCACGGCCGCCATCCGCGCGGACAGGTGCTCCACGGAGAACGGCTTGGTCAGGTAGTCGTCCGCGCCGTCGTTCAACAGCCGTACGATCTCGGTCTCGTCGTCCCGCGCGGTCGCGATGATCACCGGTACGTCGGTGATGCCGCGGAGCATCTTCAGCGCCTCCGACCCGTCCAGATCGGGCAGTCCGAGGTCGAGGATGACCACGTCGAAGCGGAAATGGGCCACTTCGCGCAGCGCCTCCAGAGCCGTGCCGACGCTCCGTACGGTGTGGGAGGCCTCGGTCAGGTGCCGGATGAGGGCCGAGCGCACGAACTGGTCGTCCTCGACCACGAGCACACTTGCCATGGCCCGCACCGTACGCCATAAGGCGGAATGAGGGGGACCGGTGTTGACCTCGTGGGTGCGTGGTGCACTATGGCCCGGATGCGTAGAGGACTCGTTCACGCCATGGCGTGGTCGCTCGCCACCGGCGCGGCGGTCACCCTCTCGTGGTGGGGTGTGCACACGGTCATGGCGGGCACGGCGTACGACCCGCCCCGCGCCCTGCCGATCACGGCGGACCGGCCCTCGGCGCACGGCGGCGCCGAGCCGCAGTCGTCCTCCACGCACCGCCCGCCGGATCCGCCCGCGGCCTCCGCGGCGCCCCGCCCGGAGAAGAGCCCGCGGCGGCCCGCGTCACCGTCGCGGCAGCCGTCCGCACCCGCGCCGCCGTCCCGTGCGCCGGGCACGACGCCCCCGGCGGACGGCGAGCCCACCGGGCGGGTGCGGAGCTACACGGTCGACGGCGGCCGGGTGGCCTTCGACCTCGGCCCGGCCTCCGCCGAACTGGTCTCCGCGACACCGTCGTCCGGCTGGCAGATGCAGGTGTGGAAGCAGCCGACGTGGATCCGCGTGACCTTCACGAAGGACGGCCGGGAGGTCTCGGTGTTCTGCGTCTGGCACGACACCGCGCCACGCGTGGAGATCGACGAGCGCTAGGCCCTGTCGTCACATTCCCGTCGTCGCCCGAAGGGCGGCCCTGCGGCGTCAGGTGCGTGCTCTCGGTGTGCCGGGCCCTGACCCTCGTACTGGATGCACTCGGGTCCGGGCCCGGTGCGGCGAGAGTGCGTGCATGGCGTCGCGGGGCAGACGGGAAACCTCGCGTGTCCGCGACGTCCCCTCTGCCCGGCCGGATCCGCACGACGGGCCCCGGCCGCCGCGGGCGCTCAGGCCCGCGGGTCCCGGCGCTCCTCGGCGTCCCCGTCCTCGATCCGGTACGACTTCGTCCAGGTCTCGCCGCAGCGGCAGTGGTAGTGCTCGACGAGCTCACCGGCGGCGGAGACGTCCATGCCCTGGTGGACACGGACATGGACATGCGCGCCCATGACGGCCTTCTTTCCGATCGGGGGCAATTGCCCGATTCTGTCCGTCGCTCGTCGTGCCGGGCAACACCCGCCCACCATGCGGACGGGTCCACGTCACCCGAAGGCGGAGGCGGGCGGGGCGGGTGAGGGCCGGGCGCTCGCGTCGGTGACGGCCGCGGCGCCGCCCGTGAAGTCGGTCAGCGACCTGCCGTGCTCGACCCGGCCCGGGTGCGGGTCGGTGGCGACCCGGCGGGTGAGCTCGGCGACCGGCAGCGGGGTGTCCGACGCGACGAGTACGGCGTTGCCGAAGAGGCGCCCGCGCAGCACGGCCGGGTCGGCGGCGAGGGCGAGCTCGGGGAAGAGCGCGGCGGCGGTGGCGATTTGCCCGCGCAGATGGGCGAGCGGCGGCCCGTCGGCGAGGTTGGCGGCGTAGTGCCCGCCGGGCCCGAGGACCCTCCGCACCTCGGCGAGGAACTCGGTACTGGTGAGGTGCGCGGGCGTCCGGGCGCCGCTGAAGACGTCCGCGATGACGAGGTCGGCCCAGCCGTCCTGGACCCGGGCGAGCCCGGCGCGGGCGTCGGCGCCCCGGACGCGTATCCGGGCGCCCGGACCGAGCGGCAGCTCACGGCGCACCAGCTGCACCAGGGCCGCGTCGAACTCGACGATCTGCTGGGTGGAGCGGGGCCGGGTGGCGGCGATGTAGCGGGCGAGGGTGAAGGCGCCGCCGCCGAGGTGGAGGACGTTCACGGGCCGCCCGGGCGGGGCGGCGAGATCGGCGACGTGCCCGAGCCGGCGCTGGTACGGGAAGCTCAGGCGGGCGGGGTCGTCGAGGTCGACGTGCGACTGCGGGGCGCCGTCGATGAGCAGGGTCCAGGCGCGGGCGCGCTCCGGGTCGGGTACGAGTTCGGCGAGGCCGCCGTCCACGGTCTCGGCCACGGTCTCCCGGGCCTGCCGTCCGCGCTGCTGCTGCCGTGCTTTCCTCGCCATCCGTCCATTATCGGCGGATCGGCGCCAGGGCCCGCCGCCGGATCGGCGCGAGGAGCTACTTGCAGTTGTCGGCGGCCTCGATGAGGCGGGCGGCCTCGCCCAGTGCCTCGCGCAGCACCACCGGGTCGGTGACCGGTCCGGCGTCGGCGGGGGGCAGCAGCCAGCCGGATCCGGCGACCGGCGGCTCGGCGCCCCCCGGCAGCGCGCCGGCGCCGGGGATCCGCAGGCCGCGGCCCGCCGTCTGCGTACAGGCGCTGCCCGGCACGTCCCAGGCGGCGGCGGTGCCGGGCGGTACGAGGAAACCCAGGGTGTCGCAGTCGTCGTCGTGGAGGACGGGTCCGACGGCGGGGGCGCCGCCGCGGCGCAGGATGTCGACCGCCTCCAGGCCCTGCCGGGTGGGCACGGTCACCAGGTCGCACGGCCCGGCGGCCGGGGGCGGGGCGCTCGCGTCCTGCGTCGGCCGGTGCTGTGCGGTGGTGTGCGATTCCGCTTGCTGCTGCGACTGCCGTGACGCCATGCCGACCTCCAACAAGGGATCCCCTCCTCGCTCGAGTCCCCGTGCGGAGACACGTTCCGTCTCTCCGCATGGTTCAACGCGGGCGGGCGTCAACGGCTACGGCGGCACGCCGCCGCAAAGGATGGCATTTCATGGCGGATCGCGGGAGAGATATCCGCTTTGTGGCCAAACACTGCGTGCACGACCCGTCACAGCAGGTACGTTCTTCCTCCGCCGGACCAACGGCAGCACGCAGGAGAGGGCTCGGCCATGGCGTCGTCTCGGGCAGTTCCCAATCTCGCCTTCCGCCGACTGCGCGGCCGGCGCTCCCCCGCGGAGTTCGCCGCCGCGGTCCGCCGCGCCGCCCGGGAGATCGGCGAACAGGTGGCGTGCGACGCCCGCTACATCGGGCGCGTGGAATCGGGCGAGATCCGCTGCCCCAACTACGCGTACGAGCGGGTGTTCCTGCACATGTTCCCCGGCCTGTCCCTGGCGGACCTGGGCTTCGCCTCCCGCGAGCAGGTGCGCGGGCGGGCGGCCCGGGCGGCCGTCGCCGCCGGGCCGGCGGCACGGATCACCACCCGGAACGATGAGGAGAGCGACGTGCTGCGTCGCGCATTCATGACGAGCGGCACCGCCACCGTGGCGGCCGCCTCGCTCGGGCTCGGCGCCCTGACGGGCCCCGGCTCCATCCCCTCGCCCCGCACGGGCGGCACCTACGGCGACACCGAGGTCGCCGCCGTCGAGGAGGCGGTGCGCCGCATCCGGCTGCTCGACGACCGGTACGGCGCGGACGGGCTGTACCGCAGAGCCGCCGAACCGCTGCGCACCGCCTACGCGTTCCTGGACACCGGAACCGCCGCCCGCCGGACGATCGCCGACCGGATGCAGGCGGGCGCCGGTGAACTGGCCCTGTCGGTGGGGTGGCTGGCCCATGACTCGGGCCGCCTGGAGGACGCCCGCTCGCACTACGCGGAGGCGCTGGCCACCGCGCGGGTCGCGGGCGACCGGGCCCTGGAGGCGCACGCGTTCTCCAACACGTCGTTCCTGGCCAGGGACGCGGGCCGGCACCGGGAGGCGGTGCGCGCGGCGCAGGCCGGCCAGCACGCGGCGCGCCGGCTCGCCTCGCCGCGCCTGCTCTCGCTGCTGGCCCTGCGGGAGGCGTGCGCGTGGGCGGGACTCGGCGACCGCCCGGCGTGCGAGGAGGCCCTGGGCCGCGCCCACACGTTCTTCGGGCGCGGCCCGTGCGACGCGGATCCGGAGTGGATGTCCTTCTTCGGCGAGCCGGAACTGGAGGCGCTGGAGGCGCAGTGCTGGTCCGCGCTGGGCGACTGGCCCCGGGCGGCCCGCCACGCGCACCGGGCGACGGTCCTCCAGAGCCCCCACTTCGCCCGCAACCTCGCCCTGTACCGCGCCCAGCTCTCCACGGACCTGGCCCGCGCCGGCGCCCTGGAGGAATCCGCGGCGGCCGGCGAGCGGGTCCTGGACCTCCTGGGCGAGGTGCAGTCCTCACGCATCCGCACGATGCTCACGGGCACGGTGCGCCTCCTCGCCCCGGAGCGGGGCATCCCGGCGGTGGCGGCGTTCCTGGAGCGGAGGGCGGCACTCGGGGACCTCTGACCCAGGCCACCCCCTGCACACTCCTACCGGCCGACGGCCCGACGGACCGCGGAAGCGGTTGCCGTCCCGGTGGCACACGGCCCTCCGGAGAACGGCGGCACGGGCACCCGCGGGGAACGCCCCGGCGCCTCAGCCCTCCAGGTGCCCCGTGTCGTTCCAGCGGGAGATCGCCGGGTCCCCGTACGCCCAGCCCAGGACCGACAGGCTCGTGGGGTTGAGGTGGATGCGGGCGGCGAAGGAGACGTCCTCACCGAGCCAGCGGGCGCCGATGGAGCGCAGGATGTGGCCGTGCGCGAAGACCAGGACGTCGCGGTCGGCCGAGCGGGCCCACTCCACGACCTCGTCGGCGCGGTCGGACAGCTGCCGCAGGGTCTCCCCCTCGGGCACGCCGTCGCGCCAGATGAACCAGTCCGGCCGGATCGCCTTGATCTCCGCCGGGGTCATGCCCTCGTACGCGCCGTAGTCCCACTCCATGAGCGTGTCCCACCGCTCGGCGCGGTCGCCGAACCCGGCGAGCTCGCAGGTCTCCCGCGCGCGTGCAAGCGGGCTCGTGCGGATCTCGACGCCGTCCAGGCCGCCCCAGGGGCCGCGGTGGAGGCGTTCGCCCAGCAGTTTCGCGCCCCGGCGGCCCTCGTCGAGGAGGGGTATGTCCGTCCTGCCGGTGTGCTTGCCCAGCAGTGACCACTCGGTCTGGCCGTGCCGGGCGAGCAGGATGCGCGGTGCCATGGGGGCTCTCCCTGAAGTTCGCAAGCGTTGCCCCCTCATCATCGCGTACGTGAACACGAGGCGTCCGGGAGGCAACCCCGGCGACGATCTCCGCGTCCATGACAGGGGGTCGACCGGCGGCCACGGGAGCGCACAGGGGGATGTCCGGATGCCTCACACGGCCACGAACCGTCGCCCCCGCTGGTGGACCGAGCTGCTGCTCATCGCGGTGGTGTACGCGGCGTACTCCGGCGGCCGGCTGCTCGCCCGCGGCGACGTGACGACCGCCGTCGGCCACGGGCTGGCGATCCTGCGGCTGGAGGAGCTCCTCCACCTGGACGCCGAGCATCCGCTGAACCGGCTGTTCACCGGCACCCCGGCGCTCGGCATACCCGCCGACTTCGCGTACGCCACGCTGCACTACCTGGTCACCCCGGCGGTCCTGGTCTGGCTCTTCCGCCGCCGGCCGCTCCACTACCGGGCCGCCCGCACCTGGCTGATGGTGTCCACGCTGCTCGGGCTCGTGGGGTTCACGCTGATGCCGACCTGCCCGCCCAGGCTGCTCGACGCCGGGCACGGCTTCGTCGACACCATGGCGCAGTTCAGCGCGTACGGCTGGTGGGGCGGCGAGGCGAGCGCACCGCGGGGGCTCGGCGGCATGACCAACCAGTACGCGGCGATGCCGAGCCTGCACGTCGGCTGGGCGCTGTGGTGCGGGGTGATGCTGTGGCGGTACGGGCGTACGCCGCTGCCGAGGGCGCTGGGGGTCGCCCACCCGCTGCTGACGGTCGTCGTGGTGATGGGGACGGCCAACCACTACTTCCTCGACGCCGTGGCGGGATGCGCCGTGATGGGGCTCGGGCTGGTGCTCGCGCGGCCCGCGACGCGGGGCGCGGACCGGCTGCGGAACCGGCTGCGGGGCCCGGTGCTGGAACGTTTCGGCGGACGTGTCGGCCGGCGTTTTGCCGGGGGCGGGACCACGGGCGCGTCCCCGGTTGTCAGTGGCGGATGCGAGACTTCCGCGGGTGAGCGAATTCCTGGGCAGCGGGCCCGATCGGCGTCCGCAGACGACACTCCGGCACCGGCTCGCTGAGCTGCGGGGTCCCGCCGCCGCGCCGCATCCGCTGGATGCCCGCGCGCTGGCCGCGCTGGCCGCCAACCCCGGCTGCCGGCGCCGCGCGCTGCTCGACGGCGCGGGGGTCGACAAGGCGGCGCTGGCGTCCGCGCTCGGGGCGCCGTCGGGCTTCGGCCAGTCGCAGTTCGCCTTCATGCGCGGCAACGCCTTCGAGGCGAAGGTCAAGGCCGACGGCGGCGCGGAGCTGCTGCGGCTGCTGGGCGTGGACGGCCGGGAGGACGTGCGCGTACCGGACCTGGCGGCGGCCGGGCCCGAGGGCCGCGCGGCGCGCACGGCGCTGGCGCTGCGCGAGGCGACCGAGGCGGGCGCCTGGTCGCTGCTCGACCACCCGATGCTGGCCCTGGAGGTCGCCGGGTCGCCCGCGTACCTGGAGCCGGACGTGGTCGTGGTGCGCCCCGACGGGCGGTGGACGGTCGTCGAGATCAAGTCGTTCCCGATGATCGACGGCTCCGCCGACGCCGCCAAGGTGGGCGCCGCCGCCCGGCAGGCCGCCGTGTACGTGCTGGCGCTGGAGCGGGTCGCCGCGCTCACGCAGGGCGCCGAGGTGGCGCACTCGGTGCTGCTGGTGTGCCCCAAGGACTTCTCCAACCAGCCGACGGGATCGGTCGTCGACGTGCGCAAGCAGCTGTCGGTGACGCGGCGGCAGCTCGCCCGGCTGACGCGTATCGAGGACATCGCGGCCGCCCTGCCGGAGGGGGTCACCTTCGACGTCGAGGCGTGCTCGGCGGACCAGTTGTCGGCCGCGGTGGACGCGGTGCCGCACGCGTACGCGCCGGAGTGCCTCGCCGCGTGCGAGCTGGCGTTCCACTGCCGCGACCGGGCGCGGTCGGCGGGCGCGGTGGAGGCGCTCGGGCGGTCGCTGCGCGGCGAGCTGGGCGGGCTGACGACGGTCGGCGCGGTGCTCTCCGCGGCGCGCGGCGAGACGGGCGACCCGGACGATCCGGCGGTGGCCGCGCTGCGGCGGGCCGCGGCGCTGCGGGCGGAGTCCCTGGAGGAGGCGGGCGCGTGTCGCTGATCGCCACGCTGGCGCGGCTGGAGGCCATGGAGTCGGGGCGGGCCCAGCCGCTCACCACGGTGCGGCACCGCCACCTGTCGCAGCGGCCCCTGGTCCTCGTACCGCTGACGACCGCCGGTGAGGCCGGTGCGCCGCTGGGGGCGCTCGTCGGGACCGGCCCGGAGGAGCCGCGGCTGCTGGTCGTGCCGCAGCCGCGGGACCGGGACCTGAGGTTCGCGTTCCTCGCGGACCTGGCCGAGGTGGTCATCCCGTACCTGGACGCGTACGCCGACGACGTCGAGGCGGCCGAGCGCAGCGAGACGGACCCGGAGACCGGCAAGAAGGTCAAGGTGGAGGTCGAGCTGTGCGCGGACGCGCCGCAGCTGATCGTGCCGAGCCGCGCGGGCATCGAGTACGTCCGGCTGCTGGGCCGCTCCATGCGGTTCCGGCGCACCGCCGAGCAGGACCCGGAGACGCCCTTCCCGGCGCCGCCCCGGGTGCCGCTGCTGGGGCGGTGGCTGACGCACTACGGCGAGCGGGCGCGCGTGCCGGGCTCCTCGCTGCTGCTGGCCGCCACCGATCTGCTGAACCGGCACTGGGCGACCGGCCAGTCGTCCCTGGAGGACCAGCACCTGGGGGCGCTGCTCGCCTGGATCGACACCGCGGCGTCCGGGGGCCGGCCGGCCGCCGAGGCCGCGCTGCGGGCCGAGCTCGCGCGGGACCGGGAGGGGCAGCTGCTGTGCCCGCCGGCCGGCCCGGCGACCGACCCGGCGTTCGACAACCGGCTGCTGGCCCCCGCGATCGAGCGGTACGACCGGGCCCGGCAGGCGCTCGCGGCGGCGGAGGACGGCGGGACGGCGGACGAGCGGCTGGGCGAGCTGCACCGTGCCGAGGGGGAGATCCGGCGGCTGCTCCTCACCCAGCTGCGCCCCACGTGGGAAGCGGTGTGGCGGGCGATCGAGCTGGTGCGCGCGCTGCCGCCGGGCGCCCGCGTGGCGGACCGCTGGACGCGGGACCGCTGGTCGTTCACCGGCCACCGGGACCGGGTGCGGGCCGGTGAGCCGCCGCAGCCGCGCCGCGACGACGCCGTCACGGCGGCGCAGAAGCTCGCCGCGCGGGAGAGCGCGCAGGCGCAACTGGAGGCGCAGGAGGCGCTGGACGACCCGCTGGTGCTGGCGGGGCGGCGGCTTGCGGGTGAGGCGTTCGTCGCCGAGGTGGTGGACGTGACCATGGCGTGGTCGGAGTCCAAGCGGCCGGCGCCGCGGCCGCTGCTGACCGTGCGCACCGACGACCGGCCGCACCTGGCCGAGGGCACGAAGGCGTACCGGTCGCTGGACGGCAAGCCGCAGACGGCGCAGTTCGTGCGGTACGAGGAGGACGGGACGCTGGTGCTGCGGGTGGTGGACCGGATGGGGCGGGGCAAGGAGCCGGCGGAGGGCTCGGTGCCCGAGAAGGGCGACCGGATCGCCTGGACGCTGTTCGAGCACGACCAGCGGGTGGGGCCGAAGCTGCCGGACCCGGAGGAGACGCCCTGGACCCACGGCGGTCCGCCGCGTACCGACGCCGCCGAGAGCCCCGACCCCGTGACCCCGGAGGACCTGCTGTGACGTTCGACCCTTCCGCGGAGGCCGCCCGGGCGACCCGCGCGATCCTCGACGACACGCTGCACGGCGACGCGCGGGGCGTCGTCGTGGACTCGCCACCGGGTGCGGGCAAGTCGACGCTCGTGGTGCGCGCCGCGCTGGAGCTGGCGGCTGCGGGCCGGCCGCTGATGGTGGTCGCCCAGACCAACGCGCAGGTCGACGACCTGGTGCTGCGGCTCGCCGAGAAGGAGCCGGACCTGCCGGTGGGTCGGCTGCACAGCAATGACTCCGACCCCTACGACAAGGCCCTCGACGGGCTGGAGAACGTGCGGAAGTCGGCGAAGGCGGGGGACCTGGCCGGCCTGGACGTGGTGATCTCGACCGCGGCGAAGTGGGCGCACGTGAAGGGCGTCGAGCCGTGGGGGCACGCCATCGTGGACGAGGCGTACCAGATGCGCTCCGACGCGCTGCTGACGGTGGCGGGGCTGTTCGAGCGGGCGCTGTTCGTGGGGGACCCGGGGCAGCTGGACCCGTTCGCGGTGGTGGGGGCCGAGCAGTGGGCGGGGCTGTCGTACGACCCGTCGGCGAGCGCGGTGTCGACGCTGCTGGCGCACAACCCGGACCTGCCGCAGCACCGGCTGCCGGTGTCGTGGCGGCTGCCCGCGTCCGCCGCGCCCCTGGTGTCGGACGCGTTCTACCCGTACACGCCGTTCCGCAGCGGCACCGGGCACGACGACCGGCGGCTCACCTTCGGGGTGCCGTCGGACGGGTCGGGGCCCGACCGGGTGCTGGACGAGGCGGCGGAGTCCGGTTGGGGGCTGCTGGAGCTGCCGGCCCGGCGCACCCCCCGTACCGATCCTGAGGCGGTACGGGCGGTGGCGCTGGTGGTGCGGCGCCTGCTGGACCGCGGCGGGGCGGCGGTCTCGGAGCGGTCCGCCGGACCGGTGCCGCTGACTCCCGACCGGATCGCCGTCGGCACGGCCCACCGCGACCAGGCGGCGGCGGTGCGGGCGGCTCTGGCGGAACTGGGCGTGCCGGGCGTGACGGTGGACACGGCGAACCGCCTCCAGGGGCGGGAGTACGACATGACCGTCGTGCTGCACCCGCTGTCGGGACGCCCGGACGCGACGGCGTTCCACCTGGAGACGGGCCGCCTGTGCGTGCTGGCGTCCCGCCACCGGCACGCGTGCGTCGTAGTGTGCCGCGCCGGGGTGGCGGACCTGCTGGACGAGCACCCCTCGACGGAGCCGGTCCGGCTCGGCGTGACGGTGAAGTTCCCGGACGGCTGGGAGGCGAACCACGCGGTCCTGTCCCACCTGGCGGAACACCGGGTGGTCTGGCAGCCGTGAGCGGCTCCCGGGGCGGGCCCGGGACCGGGCCGCCCCCGCGGGGTTGCGCGGGGCGGGACAATGGACGGTGGCCGACCGGAGGGCGGGGGGCCGGGAAGCGGAGGAGACGACATGGCGGAGACCGAGCGGAGCGAGCAGCGGCGGCTGAAGCCGGCGCCCCTGCTCTTCGAGCCTGCGGAGGCCGCCGCCGACCCCGAGCACTTCTTCGACCTGGAGTCGATGGACGATCCGCGCCAGCTCCTCGCGCGCTCCACCGAGCTGGCACTGGCGTTCCGGGCGGCCACCGACCGCGCCGTGGAGTTCCAGGCGATCGCGGCCGCGCAGCTCGCCGACCCCCGGCGCTTCGACCGGCTCACCGCCGCGGACATCGCGGAGCGCGCGGACTGGACCGAGGACTACGCGAAGCGCATGGTCGAGTTCGGACGGGACCTGCTGCGCGGCGGCGAGGACGACGGGGCCTGACGGCGCACCGCTCCCGGGCCACCGGCCGGGTCTGCCCGCGTCCCTGTCCTACGGCATATGCCGGGCGGGCGAACCATACTCCCGCGCCCGCCCGCGCGTCCCGGTTTTCGGCAACTCTCGGAGACCGGGCCGTCACGAGGCGTAGGTGTAGGGCATGGACGCATGCAATGTAAGCCACGTCACTTCCGACGGCGCCCGGTGGCTGGCGTCGGCCGCCCCCTTCCCCCGGGACACGCTGGACCTGTGGGAGACCCGCCCCTCCGCGCCCGCCGTCCTGCCCTGCGGCGGCGCCTTCGACGTGGTGAGCGTGCAGGCCGTCTTCGGGCGCCGGCTGCTGGACCGGCTGTGGGAGGAGGGGCCCGGCTCCGGGCCGGTCGCCGTCCATCGGGGCCGGATGCTGCTGTTCGCCGCGCCCGGCACCGCCCAGCGGCTGCCGTCCCTGCTGCGCTGGGAGGAGTGGGGAGGCACCGTACCGCCGGTGCTCTGCCACGGCGTGGGTGACGCGGTGACGGTGCCGCCCCCCGCCCCCGCGGCCGCGGCGGACGGGCCGCGCTGGGTGGTGGCGCCGGACTCCCGGCACCCCTGGCTGCCGGGGCCCGAGGTGCTGCTGTGGGTGGTGCGGCGTCATCGATTTCTCCTCGCCCCGAACAGGGTGCTAAGGTCTACGACGTCAGCAGGCGCCGCTAGCTCAGTTGGTTAGAGCAGCTGACTCTTAATCAGCGGGTCCGGGGTTCGAGTCCCTGGCGGCGCACAGACGGAAAGAGCCCCTCGCGGAAGCGGGGGGCTCTTTCGTGCTGCCGGTACGGCTCACCGCGGGGTGATCCGGACGGTCCACGCACCCGTGGGCGTCCGGTCCCGCACCTCCACCCGCGCGCCCTCGCCCGGCACCGTGAAGGTCTCCCCCACCCCCAGCGGCGCGTCGGCGAGCGGCGCGTACACCGAGCGGCCCGCGCAGGCGCCGGTGCTCGGGTGGGTGTCCACCACCTCGACCGGCCCGGCACCGGAGGACGCCTCGCCCCGGACGCGGTAGATCAGCACGCCCTCGGTGCAGGTGTCCACGTCGTTGCCGGTGGCGCCCCGCGCCTCGATCGCCAGCGCGCTGTGCTCGCCCGTCCGGACGACGGCGAGCCGTGTGCCGACCGAGACGCCCCACGCGGGGGCGGCGGCGAGCGGCTCCAGCGTGAGCATGCTGGGACCGCCCTCCGGCACGCACAGCACCTGGTGCCCTCCGAGCCAGCCCAGCTTCCACTTGTGCCAGCCGAAGAGCTCCGGGGCCAGCGCGAACTGGCTGCCCATGACGTCCCAGTCACCCACATGGGTGTCCCAGTCGCCCTTGCCGTCCGTCGGGCGGTGGTACAGGTCCGGCAGGTCGAAGACGTGCCCGGTCTCGTGGGCCAGCACGTTGCGGTCCGGCGGATGCCGCTCGAACACCGTGACGACCCTCCGGATGTCCGTGCCGTCGGCGCGCAGCGGGGAGTCGAGGTTGACGACCTTCGTCGCGTCGGAGTCCACCCCGGGCGCGTCCGGGTCGGCGACGAGGTAGACGATGTCGTACCGCGAGAAGTCCACCAGCGGATCGGCCGCGGCGAGCGCGTCGCGCAGGTAGTTCATGCGCCGCTGCGGCGCCCAGTCGCGCCGTATGGCGTAGGCGGTGGAGGCCCGCGGCATCGGGATCCACTCGCGCCGCAGGTGCGGGCGGAGCGTGAACTTGCCGTACGAGGCGCGCTGGAAGAAACGGCTGGTGGCCGGGAAGTGGTCGGCGGCGATCTCGTCCGGATGGGTGAGCGGCTGCGCGTCCGGGAACGACAGGAAGAGCATGACCGCGTCGAGATCGCGCACCGGCCGCGGGTAGGCGCCGTTCCAGGTGTCCAGGCCCAGCGAGTGGTGGGCACCGGTACGGGGCAGGGCGCACGGCCCCGCCTCCGGCACGGCGGCCGCGGGGCCTGCCACGAGGCCCGTCGCGGCGAGCGCCAGGAGAGAGAAGATGCCCGCGGCGGCGGACCGCAGGCGGGCGCGGTCCACTCCCTCGGGTGTCTGCCGGCTCTCCACGTCGACCTCCGGGGTGCGGGATGCGGAACGTCCCACCACCCTGTGACGGTTTATGGTGATACGTCCTGTTCCGCTGCCCCACATGGGTGAGAGGCGCGACGCGCCGCACCCGATCCGGTAGTTCACGGACAGTCACAACTGTTCACGGCGGGGCGGGGCCCACCACACCCCTGCCAGAGCCGTGCAGAAACGATCATCCGGGGGGTGTGGACGGCGCGCGGGGTGGGCCGCTTCACACCCTCCGCGCCCGTCTCATCCAGTGGCGACGCTGGAACGGCCGCCGCGACAGCCTCTATGATCGGCACACTTTCGATGGCTGACCATTCCGACCACATCTGTGCGTCACAACTGCCCTGCGGGAGCGAGCGGTGAGCGGAACCTCCAGCGGAACCCCCGAAGGACCGGGAGCTGCGGCAGTCTCACCGACCGACACCACCCGGTCCGTGATCACGGAGAGTCACGAGGGCGGCGGCCCGGGCGACGCCGAACTGCGGGACTACCGTGCCGCGTTCAACGCCGCCCACCTCGCCATGGCCGTCATCGACCCCGAGGGCCTCGTCGTCAGCGCCAACGACGCCCTCGCCGCCCTCCTCGGCACCGACGCCGCCTCCCTGCGCGAGCAGGCCGCCGCCGACCTCGTCGACCTGACCTCCGACAGCCGGACCTGGCACGCGTACCGCGAGGTCCTGCGCGGCCGCAGATCCCGCTTCCGCTGCACCCGCCGCCTCAAGCACCCCGACGGGCGGTCCCTGTGGGCCGAGGTGACCGTGGCGCCCGTGCCGCACAGCCGCCGGGTGCTGCTGTCCATCGCGGACATCAGCGACCGGCGGGAGCTCCAGGCACGGCTGCGCCACCTCCAGATGCACGATCCGGTCACCCGGCTGCCCAACCGCACCCTGTTCTTCGAGCGCCTCGCCTCGGCGCTGGAGAACGCCGCGTACGACGTGGGCGGCGACGTGTACGGCGGACCGTACGGAGAGGCGTACACGGACAGGTACGGCGATGGCGGATCAGGGCGTATCGGCCTCCTGTACCTCGACCTCGACGGCTTCAAGGCGGTCAACGACACCCTCGGCCACCGGGTCGGCGACCGGCTGCTGGCGGCCGTGGCCTCGCGGCTCACCGAGTGCGCCGACAGCGACGGGTACACCCGCAGCGGCGGTCACCTCGTGGCCCGGCTCGGCGGTGACGAGTTCGCCATCCTGGTCGAGGACTCGACCGGCACCGAACAGCTCGCCGACCTCGCCCGCTCCGTACTGGCCGCCGTCCAGCGGCCGTTCGACCTCGCCGGGCAGCGCCTGTCGGTGTCGGCCTCCATCGGCGTCGTGGAGCGGGCAGCCGCCGGCACCACCGTGACCGGCCTGATGCAGGCCGCCGACACGACGCTGTACTGGGCCAAGGCCGACGGCAAGGCCCGCTGGACGCTCTTCGACCCCGAGCGCAACGCCCACCGGATGACCCGCCAGTCGCTCTCCTCCACCCTGCGGCCGGCTGTCGAGCGCGGCGAGTTCGCGCTGGAGTACCAGCCCCTGGTGGGCATGGAGGACGGTTCGGTCCGGGGGGTGGAGGCGCTGGTGCGCTGGAACCACCCGCAGTTCGGCTCACTGGCGCCGAATCGGTTCATCGGAATTGCTGAAGAGGACGGCTCGATCGTCCAGCTCGGCCGCTGGGTGCTGCGCACCGCGTGCCGCCAGGCCCGGCAGTGGCAGAAGGACCACCCGCGCGAGCGTCCGCTGTTCGTCAGCGTCAACGTCGCGGTGCGGCAGGTGTGGGACTCGGACCTGGTGGCGGACGTCGCCGAGATCCTCGCGGAGACGGGGCTGGCGCCGCACCTGCTCCAGCTGGAGCTCACCGAGTCGGCGGTGATGGGGTCGGCGGGACGGCCGCTCCAGGCGCTGCAGGCGCTCAGCGACATGGGCGTGCAGATCGCCATCGACGACTTCGGCACCGGGTACTCGAACCTCGCCTACCTCAGCCGGCTGCCGGTCTCGGTGCTGAAGCTGGACGGTTCGTTCGTACGCGGCTTCCAGGACGAGGAACACCCCAACCCGGCCGACGAGGTGATCGTCGAGGCGCTGGTGCAGCTCGCGCACCGGCTCGGGCTGACCGTGACGGCCGAGTGCGTGGAGACGTCCGGGCAGGCGGCCCGGCTGCGGCGCATCGGCTGCGACACCGGGCAGGGCTGGCTGTACTCGCGGGCGGTGACCCCGGAGCGCATCGGCGAGCTGATCGACGTGGCCACGGCCGGCGCGAGGTCGTGAGAACCGCCCCTGCCCGGGTGTGTTCGCCGGGCAGGGGCGGTGGTCGTGGGGGGTGGTGCGGGGGAGCCGGATCAGCAGGCGCCGAGGTCCTGCCACACGCCCCACTCGCCGGTGGTGCCGGGCTCCTCACCCTTCGTCCACCACTTGGCCCTGTACGTACGGCCCTGGTGGGCGACCTGGGCCCCGCCGGTGTACTCCGCGGTCGCGGACCAGGCCGCCGCCGCACAGCCGCCGGGCGTCGGAGTGGGCGTGGGAGTCGGGGTCGGGGTCGGAGTGGGCGTCGGCGTCGGCGTCGGCGTCGGAGTGGGGGTCGGCGTCGGAGTGGGGGTCGGGTCCACCGGGGACGGGCCGACCGCCGCCACGATGTGGTTCAGCAGCGTGGTGCCCTCGTCCAGCCCGAGCAGCGAGTACATCATCGCGCCCGCCAGACCCCGGCTGCGGGCGTAGTCCGCCCGGGCCTCGATCGACCGCTTGTCCAGGCCGGTGAAGAACTCGCCGTCCTTGTAGAAGTACGACGCCTTCGCCGCGTCGTCCCAGAAGGTGGTCGCCGCGTTGTCGACGATGCCGCCGAGCTCCTTGTAGTGCGCGATACCGGCCTGCCGGCTGACCGGCCGGGCGGCCGAGGCCCCGGTCGCACTCTGCGCCAGGCCGTTCCTCGCCCCGGCCGGGACGCCCTTCCAGCCCCGGTAGTAGAACTCGTACCCCAGCGTCAGCTTGTTCGCCGGGAAGCCGCCCGCGATGCCGTACGCCGGCTTGCCGTCGATCCAGGAGTCGATGGCGTTGTCGACCGAGTACTTCTCGGTGCCGGGCTTGACCGGGTCGGTCGGGTCGTCCGCGCCCGAGTACAGCGGGGACTGGTGGTACGCCGGCCCGTCGCCGTCCCAGGCGCCGTGCATGTCGTACGTCATGATGTTCGCGTAGTCGAGGTACGCGCCGATCTTGTCCGTCTCGATGTGCCTGATCTTGTCCTGGCCGGCCGGGAGAGCGGCGGTCAGGAGGTACTTCCTGCCGCCGTGGGCCGCCCCGTACGCGTCGAGCTGCTTGCGGAACTCGGCGAGCAGCAGCGTGAAGTTCTGTTTGTCCTCGGGCCCGTGGTGGTTGCCCAGGTGGCCGTCGGGCGAGCCGGGGTACTCCCAGTCGATGTCGATGCCGTCGAAGATGCCGGCGGCCGTGCCGGGACCGCCGTAGCCGCCCTCGACCGGCAGGTCGCCCGCGATGTACTGCTTGACGCACGAGGCGACGAACTTCTTCCGGCTCGCGTCGGTCTTGGCCGCGTCGTGGAAGTACTTGGAGTACGTCCACCCGCCCAGCGAAATGTTGATCTTGAGCTTGGGGTACTTCGCCTTCAGCTCCTTGAACTGGTTGAAGACGCCCACGATCGGCTGGTCCCACTTGTCGGCGACGCCGTCGACGCTGTCCGCCGCGCTGAAGCTGCGCTGGTAGTCGGCGTACGAATCGCCCGCGCCGTCACCGGCGTTGGGGTTGGCGTCGTCGCCCGCCGCCTTGTTGGCCATGAAGCAGGTGAGGTCGGTCGGGTGGATGTTGCCGAACGAGTAGTTGATGACGTCCAGCTTGGCGGCGATGCCCCGGGTGTCGAGGTGCTTGGGGTAGAAGGCGTTGCCGTAGACGCTCCACTGGTCGTAGTACGCGATCTTCACCCCGCCGGAGGAGGGCGCGGCGGCCGCGGCGGGGGCCTGTGCGGTGGCCGTGCCGGCGCCGGCGGACGCGACGAGCGCGCCGGCGGCGAGCGCCGCGGTCGTGAGCGCGGCGACGAGGGGTTTGCGGTGGAGCACGTGCGACCTCCGAGAGGGGTGCGCGGTACGGGAGTTGGAGCAGTGATAGCCGCCGCGCGAACGGCACGTCAATGGTCCGGACCAAATGAGGACTAGACCAATTTCGCACCGAAAGCCCTCGTCAGAGGGGTACAAGGGCATGAAAGAACCGCCCGCCACCGGTGTGACGAGCGGTTTAAGGCTCCCTTAGGAAGCTTGTGCGCCCGTTCCCGAGGAAGAACCACCCGGCCTCACCCCGCGGCGCCGCCCGGCAGGTCGTAAGCGTCGGCGATCAGTTCGTACGAACGCAGGCGTGCCTCCGCGCCGTGGGCATTGGCCGTGATCATCAGCTCGTCCGCGCCGGTGCGCTTCTGCAGGCCGTCCAGCCCGTCGCGGACCGCGTCAGGGGTGCCGTGGACGACGTTCGCCAGCCAGTCGTCGACGAAGTCGCGCTCGACGGCGGTGAAGTCGTACGCCTCCGCCTCCTCCGGCGTCGGGATGAGACCGGGGCGGCCGGTGCGCAGCCGGACCATCGACAGCGCGCCGGTCAGGACCTGCCGGCGGGCCTCGCGCTCCTCGTCGGCTGCGAGCGCGGAGACGCCGATGAGGGTGTACGGGGCGTCCAGCACTGCCGAGGGGCGGAAGGAGTCCCGGTACAGCTCCAGCGCGGGGACGGTGTTCCGCGCCGAGAAGTGGTGGGCGAAGGCGAACGGCAGGCCCAGCGCCCCCGCCAGCCGGGCGCTGAACCCGGAGGAGCCCAGGAGCCAGATCGGCGGCCGGGCCGAGGGCCCCTGCACCGGACCGGGCACGGCGTGGATCCGCGCGAACGGATGCCCGTCGGGGAAGTCGTCGTCCAGGAACCGGACGAGCTCGGCGAGCTGCTGCGGGAACTCGTCGGCGCCCTCCTGGAGGCGGTCCGTGCGGCGCAGGGCCGCGGCCGTGGCGCCGTCCGTGCCGGGCGCCCGCCCCAGGCCGAGGTCGATGCGGCCGGGGGCCATGGCCTCCAGGGTGCCGAACTGCTCGGCGATCACGAGCGGCGCGTGGTTGGGCAGCATGACGCCGCCCGAGCCGAGGCGGATGCGCCCGGTGTGAGCGGCGAGGTGCGCGAGGATCACGGCCGGTGACGACGAGGCGACCCCGGGCATGGAGTGGTGCTCGGCGACCCAGTGCCGGTGGTACCCGCGCCGCTCGGCCAGCCTGGCCAGGGAGACGCTGGTGGCCAGGGCGTCGGCGGCCGTACGGCCGCTGCCGACGGTGACCAGGTCCAGCACGGACAGGGGTACGGGTGCGGTCCCGGGCGCCGTGCCTCGTATCGCGTCGTCGTTCACCGTCGGAGCCTCCACTACATGTGCTTGCGTACAGCGAACACAGGAACAGGAGGCTCTCTCCGCTTATTCCCGCAGGCCAGCGCGGCCGACGCGACCACACACGAGACGGAGCGAACGAGAACCGCCCCGGACCCGACACGACCACGCGCGTGAGGGGGACGGGGTCGGAGCCTGGGGGGTGGCCGGACGTGGAACGACCGAACTCGCGCGAAGCGCGGTGAACGAAGTTTGGCCGCCTCCCACCGGAGGCCCCGGCACCCGCCCGGCACCACGGCGGAAGCCACCGACGAGCAGCCCCGCGCGCGCCACCGCGCCGGGCCACCGCCCGGGTCTCAGGCCTCGCGGGCGAACAGCCTGCCCAGATCCGTGGACCAGGCCCCGCGCCGCTCGGCGAGCCGCAGGCCCTCCCACACCGTCACCTGGTTCGCCGTGAGCACCGGCTTGCCGAGCGCCGCCTCCAGCTCCGGCAGGTACGCCACCGTGTGCAGCGCCGTGTCCGGCACGAGCACCGCCTGGGCCTGCGGGTGGTCGCCGGTACGCACCAGCTGCACCACCTGCTCGCGGTCCCACGCGGCGACCTCCGCCGCGGTCACGATCTCGCTCGACCGCTGCCCGACGACCTCCAGCCCCGCAGCCTCCAGGAACCGCACGAAGAGCTCCGTGACGTCGCCCGGGTACGTGGCGGCGACGGCCACCCGCTCCGCGCCCACCGCGCGCGCCGCGTGGACGAAGCCGAACGCGGTGCTGGACGCGGGCAGTCCGGCCGCGGCCGCCAGGGCGCGGATCTGCTCGTGCGCGCCCTCCCAGCCGTACACGAAGGAGCCGCTGGTGCAGGCCCACACCACGGACTCCGCGCCGGAGAGGCGCAGTTCCTCGACGCCGGCCGCGAGCCGTTTTCGGGAGCCCATCTCCTGGAGCACGTCGACGCGGTGGGCGTCCTCGCCGATGTCGGTGTGGACGATGGGGAGGTTGAGGCCGTTGAGGAGCGCCTCGATGCGGGGGTAGTCGTCCTCGGCGGAGTGCCCGGGGTAGAGCAGTCCGACAGTGGTCATGTCACACCCTCCTGTGTGCGGCGCCGGCCCGTGACGGCTGCCCCGGCTTCCGCCGAATACACCTCGCCCAGGCATACCCCGCCGGGAGTCGGGTAGCGGCGCGCCCATGGCTCGAACTGATCGTCGACACAGAACGGGACCGCTGCGGCGGCGCACCCTGCTGCTGGGCTCGGCCGCGGCGGCCCTGGGTGCCGCCGGCTGCACGAGGGTCGCCTCCGGCGACGCCCTCGACCGGCTCAGATCCCAGGGCGTCGTGCGCCTCGGCATCGCCGGCGAGGTGCCCTACGGATACGTCGACGAGGACGGCGAGTTCACCGGTGAGGCGCCGGAACTGGCCAGGGCCGTGTTCCGGCGGCTCGGCATCGAGCGCGTCCAGCCGGTCGCCACCGACTTCGCCTCGCTGATCCCCGGCCTCAACTCGCAGCAGTTCGACGTCGTGGCGGCCGGGATGTACATCAACAAGGAGCGCTGCGAGCAGGTCATCTTCTCCGACCCCGAGTACCGGATGCTCGACTCCTTCGTCGTGCGCAAGGGCAACCCCCGCAAGCTGCGGTCGTACGAGGACGTGGTGCGCACCGGGGCGCGGCTGGCCACCGGCACCGGCTACGCGCAGCTCGACTACGCGGTGGCGGCCGGGTACCCCGAGAAGGACGTCGTCATTCTCCAGGACCAGGTGGCCGGGCTGAACGCCGTCGAGTCGGGCCGGGTGGACGTCTTCGCGGCCACCGCGCTCACCGCCCGCCTGGTGGTGGCGAAGAGCGGCAGGGCCGAGGCGACCGCGCCCTTCGCGCCGGTCGTCGACGGCAGGAGGAAGACCGACGGCGGCGGCTTCGCCTTCCGCCCCACGGACCGCGCCCTGCGGGACGCGTTCAACGCCGAGATCCACCGGATGAAGAAGAGCGGTGAGCTCTTCCGCATCATGCGCCGCTTCGGCTTCACGCAGGCCGAGATGACCACGCTGACCGCCGAGGAGCTGTGCCGATGACCGCGGGACTCTGGCAGAACTGGGTGCTCCCCGGCATCTGGACGACCCTCGTACTGCTCGTCTGCAGCGCCGCGCTCGGCGCGCTCGTCGCCTTCACGGTCGGCCTCGCCCGCACCCACCGCTCGCTGTTCGTCCGCTTCCTGGCGGGCGCGTACACCGAGATCCTCCGCGGCACGTCGGCGCTCGTGCTGATGTTCTGGCTGTTCTTCGTGGTGCCGCCGCTGCTCGGCTGGCAGTTGGTGCCCATGTGGGCGGCCGTCCTCGCGCTCGGCCTGTCGTACGGGGCGTACGGGGCCGAGATCGTCCGCGGCGCGGTCAACGCCGTCGCCCCGGCGCAGCGCGAGGCGGGCGTGGCGCTCAGCTTCACGCCCGGGCAGCGGATGCGGCTGATCGTGCTGCCGCAGGCGGTGCCCGAGATGATCCCGTCCTTCTGCAACCTGCTCGTCGAGCTGCTCAAGGGGACGGCGCTGGTGTCGCTGCTGGGCGTCGGCGACGTGTCGTTCGCCGCCTACCTGGTGCGGCTGGCGACCCAGGAGAGCGCGCAGATCTACTCGGTCGTCCTGGTGGTCTACTTCGTGATCGCGTTCGCCATCACCCGCTCCATGAAGGCCCTCGAACGGAAGACCAAGGCCAACATAGGGGTGGTGGGCGCATGACCTGGGACTGGTCCGCGGTGGCGGACTTCATGCCGCGGTTCTGGGACGGGCTGCTGATCACGCTGCGGATCCTCGTCCTGGGGTCGCTGATCTCGTTCAGCCTGGGCCTGGTCTGGGCGGCCGGGCTGCGCGCGCGGAGCCGGGCGGTGCGGTGGCCGGTGAACGCGGTGACCGAGTTCATCCGCAACACGCCGCTGCTGGTGCAGCTCTTCTTCCTCTTCTTCGTCCTGCCGGAGTGGGGGGTGCAGTTCTCCGCGCTGACGACGGGCACGCTCGCGATCGGGCTGCACTACTCGACGTACACCGCGCAGGTGTACCGGGCCGGCATCGACGCCGTCCCGGCGGGGCAGTGGGAGGCCGCCACCGCGCTGAGCCTGCCGCGGCACCGCACCTGGCTCGCGGTGATCCTGCCCCAGGCGCTGCGCCGGATCGCGCCGGCCCTCGGCAACTACGTCATCGCGATGCTGAAGGACACGCCGCTGCTGGCCGCGATCAGCGTGCTGGAGCTGCTCCAGCAGTCCCGGCTGGAGAGCGCGGCGACCTTCCAGTACACCGAGCCGCTGACGGTCATCGGTGTCGCCTTCGTCCTCATCGCCTATCCGGCATCCCTTCTCGTCCGAGCCCTGGAGCGCCGCCTTGCCCACTGAACTGATCCGCTTCGAGAACGTCACCAAGCGCTTCGGTGACAACACCGTCCTGGACGACCTGTGCTTCTCGGTGGAGGCGGGCAAGCACGTCACGCTCATCGGCCCGTCCGGGTCCGGCAAGACCACGATCCTGCGGATGCTGATGACGCTGGAGAAGCCGGACGCCGGCACCATCAGCGTCAACGGGAGCCGGCTCTTCCCGGCCGGTGAGAAGCACCGGCGCGAGGTGCGCAAGAAGATCGGCATGGTCTTCCAGCAGTTCAACCTGTTCCCGAACATGTCCGTGCTGCGCAACATCACCGAGGCGCCGGTGCGGGTGCTCGGTCTGGACAGGAACGAGGCGGAGCAGCGCGCCCGGGAGCTGCTGGAACTGGTGGGGCTCGCGGACAAGTGCGACGCCCGGCCGGCGCAGCTCTCGGGCGGCCAGCAGCAGCGGGTGGCGATCGCCCGGGCGCTGGCGATGCGGCCGCAGGTGCTGCTGCTGGACGAGGTGACGTCGGCGCTCGACCCGGAACTGGTGGCGGGGGTGCTGGATCTGCTCCGGGACATCGCCCGGAGCACCGACATCACCATGCTGTGCGTCACGCACGAGATGAACTTCGCGCGCGACATCTCGGACGAGGTCTTCATGTTCGATTCCGGTAAGGTCATCGAGTCCGGCGCGCCGGAGAAAATCTTCACCGCGCCCGAGCACGAACGCACGCGCGATTTCCTCGGTGCGGTGCTCTGACCTCTCACTCTTCCGGGTAAGTGTGCCAATGGCATATGCCAGAGTGTCCCGTCCCAGCGTATGACCGGCGGACGGGACACTTTTCTGTCAACGGGGCCCCCTCAAACGGTTCTTGGCGGCTATCGTGGTACAGAAGCATGCGGTCACAACCTGGTAGGGGGAAACCGTGGCGCTGAAGCCCGAGCCGACCGCGCCGTTCCATTCGGTGCAGTACGCCCTGCGCGTCCTCGAAACGATCTCGCGGCACGGCGGTGGCGTCACCGACGTCCAGATCGCGCGCGAGACCGGGCTCCCCACCGGCCATCTGGCCCCCTTGCTCCGCATGCTGCGCCGTGAGGGGTACGTGGAGCAGGTCTCGGACGGGGCGTACGTCGTCGGGGACTCCCTCGTCCTGCTGGGCTCCGGCGCCACCCGCCGCGAAGCCCTGCAGAACAAGTTGCAGGAAACCCTGACCGAGCTGCGGGACACCGTCGGCGCCGCGGTCTACATCAGCCGGTACATCGACGGCGAGGTCAAGATCACGCAGATGGCCGACGGTCCGCACACGCCCAAGGTCAACGAGTGGGTGGACTTCCGCTCCGCCGCGCACGCCAGCGCGGTCGGCAAGTGCCTGCTGACGCAGCTGGACGTGAACAGTCGCAGGGACCACCTCTCCCGCCACAAGATCGCGCGGCTCACCTCGCGGACGATCACGAGCGAGAAGGTGCTGTTCTCCAAGCTGGACAGCCAGCCGCCGACCGTCCCGGTGCTCGACCTCCAGGAGTACGCCGTGGGCACGGTCTGCGCGGCCGTGCCGCTGACGGCCGGGTCGGCCGTGGGATGCCTGGCGCTCTCCCTGCCGATCGAGCACGCGCACCGGCTGCGCTCGGCGGCCGACGCGCTGAACCGCAGAGCGGCTCCGGTCGTCCTTTCGCTGGCGCTCTAAACCTCCACCGCGCGAATGTGACCCGACTCACGCGCTCATGGTCGGGAGCAGCCCTCGGACCAGGTAGTATTAACTCTGTCAGCAGGCGCCGCTAGCTCAGTTGGTTAGAGCAGCTGACTCTTAATCAGCGGGTCCGGGGTTCGAGTCCCTGGCGGCGCACAGACGACAAGAAGGCCCCTCGCGCGAGCGGGGGGCCTTCTTGGTCTCCGCGACACCCGCACGGGTCAGGCCCGCAGATAGGTGAGCACCGCGAGGACGCGGCGGTGGGTGTCCTCGGCCGGCGGCAGGTTCAGCTTCCCGAGGATGTTGCCGATGTGCTTGCCCACCGCCGCCTCGGTCACCACCAACCGCCGCGCGATCGCCCCGTTCGAATGCCCCTCCGCGACCAGCCCGAGGACCTCCCGCTCGCGCGGCGTGAGCGCCTCCAGCGGATCGCGGCGCCGGCGCAGCAACTGGCGTACGACCTCCGGGTCGACGACCGTGCCGCCCGCGGCCACCCGGGACAGGGCGTCCACGAACTCGCCGACCTGGCCCACCCGGTCCTTGAGCAGATAGCCGACACCGGTGCCGTCGCCGCTGTCCAGCAATTCGGCGGCGTACGCCCGCTGCACGTACTGGCTCAGCACCAGCACCGGCAGCGCGGGCCGCTCGGCGCGCAGCGCGACCGCCGCGCGCAGCCCCTCGTCCTGGAAGCCGGGCGGCATCCGCACATCGGTGACGACGATGTCCGGATCGTGCTCCCCGACGGCGTCCCGCAGCGCGTCCGCGTCGCCGACCGCCGCGACGACCTCGTGGCCGAAGCGGCCGAGCAGGCCGACGAGGCCCTCGCGCAGGAGCACGCCGTCCTCGGCGAGGACTATCCGCAGGGTGCTGTCTGGTGCGGTCGGCACGGGATCTCCACTCGAAGCACGGTCGGCCCGCCCGCCGGGCTGATGATCGTCAGTGTGCCATCGAGGACGGCGAGCCGGTCGGCCAGCCCGGTCAGACCGGTCCCCGCCGAGGCCGCCGCGCCGCCCCGGCCGTCGTCCTCCACCTCGACCCGCAGGCGGTCGCGCGCGTGCCGGGCGATGAGCCGCACGCGGGTGGCGCCGCTGTGCTTGCCGACGTTGGCGAGGGCCTCGCAGACCGCGAAGTACGCGGCGCTCTCGACGGCCGGCGGGAGGCGTGGCAGCTCGATGCCGGTGTCCACGGGCACGGCCGACCGGTCGGCGGCGTCGGTGAGCGCGGCGCCCAGGCCGTAGTCGGCGAGGACCTGCGGATGGATGCCGTGGATCAGCTCGCGCAGCTCGGCCAGGGCCCGGCCCGCCTCGTCGTGCGCCCTGGCGAGCTGGTCGGCCAGGGGGCCGGGCGGGGCGTCCAGCCGGGCCAGACCCAGCGTCATGGTCAGCGCGACCAGCCGCTGCTGGGCCCCGTCGTGCAGGTCCCGCTCGATGCGGCGGCGCTCGGCCTCGAAGGCGGCCACCAGCCGGGCGCGGGAGCGGGTGACCTCGCCGATCCGGTCGCGCAGCTCCGCCTCGCGCGGCGCGAGCAGCACCCGCGTCAGCGCGGCCCGCGCACCGGCCAGCGCGCCGAGCGGGTACAGCAGCGCGGGCAGCAGCAGGAGCCCGCCGAGCGCCACCGCGCAGGCCACCGGGTAGGTGGTGACGAGCGGCCCCTTCAGCACCCGCACCTCCTGCCCGTCCAGCGCGAGCTGCACGGGGGCGGCCGCCATCGCCAGCGGAGCGCCCAGCGCGACCGCCAGCGCCAGCAGCTCCAGCGGCCACAGCACGAACCCGTGCAGCAGCGCGTACGCCAGCTCTCGCCAGGTGGCCTGTTCCCGTACCCGCAGGCGCAGCCAGGCGGCGAGTCCCGGCTCGGCGGGCACCCGGTGCGGATCGGGGGCCGGTTCGGTGTCGACGAGCCGCAGCCGGCGGCGCTCCAGGCCGCCGAGGGCCACTCCGGCGAGCAGCAGCGGGGGTATGCCGACGAGCAGGAGCGAGAAGGCGGCCGACACCAGGAGGGCGGCCAGCACGGGCACACCGACGAGCACACCGCTCGCCAGGTACCCGGCCGACCGCCAGGGCCAGCCGCCGCGCAGGTAGTCGCCCCTGGTCAGGGCCTGCCAGGGAGTCCGGGGCGTACGGGGATCCATGGGGGTCACGGTAGGCGCGGAGCTGTCGGCGCCACCATCTCCCGGGCGGGTGTACGGCCGGTATGCCCAGCCCTACCTGCGCGGTGGCCGGACGGCCACCGCCCCTCCGTCACGGGCCGTCAGAACTGCACGTCGGAGCAGGCGTAGAAGGCGTTCGCCGTGTCCGCGATCGTCCAGACGGCCAGGATGAGGTGCTTGCCCGTCTTGCCGCTGGGGATCGTCCCCTGGTGCGAGAGGGTGGACGGCGGCTGCTGGGCGTTGTACGGGACCGTGAGGAACGGCTGCGGGTCCAGGGCGGCGCGGGTGAGCGGAGCGCTGCTGTTCCAGCCGTTCTTGGTGATGTAGTACTTGAAGTCGGTCGTACGGTGCCGGGCGGTGAACTGCCAGCGGAAGGTGTGGCTCTGGCCGCCCGTCACCCGGGTGGCCGGCCAGGTGCCGCCCCGCGGGTCGTCGAGCTGGGCGAACTGCGGGTTGCCTCCGGCGCATATCCGCCCGTCGGCGGGGCCGCCGGACGGGAAACCCTTGGGGCCTTCGACCGATTGCGGCTCCCACTGGATGTTGCCGCAGTTGGTGACGGTGCCGTTGGCGCAGAGTTTCTGGCGGCTGATGGGGCTGTCGGTGTAGCCGTGGCTGCTGGCGCTGCCGGTGGCGAGGAGGGAGACGCCGGCGACGCCGAGGGCCACCACGGCCGCGCCGATCCTGCGATTTCGCATGCTGGTGCTCCTGATGAACGTGGGGGATGTTCCGTGAGCCGTGCTGCACGCGCGCGTGGTGGTGCGGGTGGTACTAGTGGTGCGGTGGTGCTGGTTCCGGTCTAGACCAAGTACCAATGTATGGACGCGGGTTGAACATGTCCATACCAATCACGCGCCTTCGACCGGACCAGTGCGACCCGTGTAGAAGGCCACCGTCAGGTCCTTGACCAGCGCCTTGCGGTCGTAGTCGTCCAGCTCGACCAGACCACGCGTGGTCAGCCGGTGGACCATGTCGTCCACCGCGTCCACCACGGACGTCAGCACCATGTCCCGGTGCTTGGCGTCGATCGCCGCGACCCGCCGCCGCTGCATGGCGGCCGCGATCTCCGGCGCGTACTCGATCCGCGTCGGCTGCGCCGAGAACACGTCGATCCCCACGGGCGCGCACTCCGCCGACAGCATCCGCGTCAGCGCGTCCCCCACCACCTCCGCGTCCCGCAAGGTCATCGGCGCGTCCTCGTGGAGGGGGGTCCCCCCTCCGTAGGCGGTCGGCGCGTCGGCCGGAAGCTGCGAGAGCACCCGGGCCATCACCGCCTCCACCTGCTCGCGCAGGTACTGCTCGTGGTCCGCCACCCCCAGCGCCGCCTGCGCCGTGTCCCGGATCCGCCACACCACCAGCACCACGACCCGCAGCGCGGTGCCGTTCGCGTCGACGGCCGCCAGCGGCTCGCTGCGCCAGTGCCGCAGCCGCACGTCGACGCGGCGCCGCAGCATCAGCGGGCTCACCCACACCAGACCCGTGCGCCGCACGCTGCCCCGGTAGTCGCCGAAGAGCGTCAGCACCCACGCGTACCCGACGCGCCCGCGCGCCAGCCCGCCGAAGGCGAACAACCCCACCAGCACGCCGAGCGCGAGCAGCGCCCACCAGCCGAGCGCGATGCCGTTGTACGGCAGGACCGGCAGCCGCAGCACCAGCTGCACCACCGGCGGCACCACGCCCACCCACCACAGCACCGCCGCGCACCCGGCGAGCGCGGCGGCCCCCACGGCCACCCCCGCCCAGCCGGGCAGCACCGGACCGGGCCGCTCGACGAGAGCCGGGTCGCCGGAGGGGACGGGCCGCGCCCGCGCGGGCGCCGGCAGGGCGTGCGCCCCGGACCCGGCCGGACGCGGCAGCGCCCCCTCGCGCACCGCGTCCCTGCCCCCCTCGCGCGTACCGACCCGCACAGCCGCCACAGGACCGCCCACCACGCCGATGCCGCCCGCCACCCCGGGGGCCGTGTCGTCGCCGTCGTCCCGGAACAGCAGGTGGACGGGGATGGGACCGGTCGTCTCGTTGCCGATCACCGGGACGCGCCGCCCCGCCGCCCCGCCTTCCGGCGTCGCCGTACTCACCACTCGCTCCTCGTGATCGCGATCGGTCATCGGAACAGCCGCCGCCAGGTCTCGGGGCCCGGGTAGCCGTCGGCCTCACCGCCGCGCCAGCCCTGCGCGCGCTGGAACGCCTCGACGTTGCGCCGGTCCGCCTCCGTCCAGCGCGGGTCGGGGCCCGACCGGTAGTGGGTGCCGAACCCCCGCTGCACCAGCCGGCGCCCGAGCTTCTCGACGTGGGTGCTGGACCGGCCCGGCCGGAAGTGCCCGCGCCCCGGGAACGCGGGCGCCGACGCGGCCGCGCCGCGGCCCGCGCCCGGGACGTCCCGGCCCTGCCCCGTCACCAGCAGCCGCCAGGTGTCCGGCCCCGGCAGCCCGTCGGCCTCCCGCCCGGTCCAGCCCTGAGCCCGCTGGAACGCCCGGGTCGCACCGCGGTCGGCGTCGCTCCACCGCGGCCCGGGCCCCGACCCGTAGAACCGCGCGCCGCCCCGGGCCACGAGCATCCGCCCGAGCTGGGTGACGTACCGGTTGTCGGCCCCGGGCCCGAAGGACCCCGGTCCCGGGTAGGGCGAGGACCCCCGGCCGCTCGTGGAGCCCGCGGCGGGCGCGGCGCTCAGGCCGTTGTAGCGGTAGGCGACGTACCGGCTGGAGTTGTCCCAGTACGCCATGGGCGTGGCCTGCCGCCGGGCGTGCGGCCGCGCCTGCTCGTAGGCGATGTAGTAGGTGTGCGTGTAGTCGGTCCAGCCGCCGAAGATCGTGACGTGGGAGCCCTTGTTCGGCTCGGCCGTGTTGTGGAAGAGCAGGATGTCGCCGGGCTGGAGCTCCGCGCGGCTCAGGGCGGTGCCGTACCGGTGGAGGGTGCCGGTCCATTCGTTGCCGGGCAGGCCCCAGGCCATGGAGACGAACCCCGAGCAGTCCTGCCGGTAGCCGTCGGTCCAGTACTTCTCCATCGAGTACGGGACCCGGGCGGCGACCCAGCGCTCGGCCCGGTTGATGATGTCGACGCGGGTCGTCCGGCGCAGCGACGGCGCGGACAGCCCGGCCTGACCCGCCGTCGGCCCGGGCAGCGGCCAGCCGTGCAGGGGCCCCGCCTGCCCCTGCGGTGTGTCCGACCCGGGCTCGTCCCGGACCAGGGTGCCGGCCGGGCCCGCGGATCTTGCCGGGTGGGCGGCGGGGACGGCGGCGGCCTGGTGGGCCGTGCCCGTACCGAGCGCCACGCCCGCGGCGGTGGCCAGGACCAGGGCGCGGCGGGCGCCGTGCGCGGCGGGGTGGCCGCCGGCGCGCACGGCGAGCCCGAGGGCCAGCTCGCGCCGGTGGCGGGCACAGCCCGGGCAGGGGCAGTCGGCGGCGGGCTCGTACTCCTCGAAGACCAGGGCGGCGGTCATGCGGTTCCCCTCCACACTCGTCACGATCGTCTCCTCACTGCGGTACGGGCGTCAGTGTCTCAACCGTCCTGACATGTCGCATTTTGACGGTTGAAAGGGAAAAAACGACCACCTGACAGGCCGGAATGCGGCAGCCGGTGGTCAGGACCACCCCCCGGAGTCCGGTAGAGTTGTGCAGGTCAGCAGGCGCCGCTAGCTCAGTTGGTTAGAGCAGCTGACTCTTAATCAGCGGGTCCGGGGTTCGAGTCCCTGGCGGCGCACGCGAGGCCGAGGCCCCCTCACCACAAGTGAGGGGGCCTCGGTCGTTCCCACCGCTCACGGCGGCCGCCGGCCACCGCGCGGGGGCAGGTGCGCACGGCGTTTCGACCTTGCGATCAATACAGGGCTCGTGGAACCTATCCTGGAGCCGGTGCCCCCCCCAATGGGGCATGAGGCGCGAACAGTTGGGGGCGGTTGCCGGAAGTCCCCTCCCACGCCCGGCGCGGCGCAGGGGGGCGGGGCGCACGTGACGGGATCAATGGGGTGGGGGCCCCGTTCACAAGCCGATCACGCGCCAGGCATCATGCAACCGGAAGGTCTCCGTTTCATGTCTGTGGAAACGGTGGCCCACCACTGATACGCCAGGACGTGCCGGTCGAGGGGGACAGCACGGCCCGGGCGTGGTACGAAACACGACCAATCACGCAGCCAGCATGCGTGCGGGGGGATGACTCATGACGTCGACGCCGACCGGCGCCCGGCAGGACAACGACCCATCCCGGACCACTCAGCTTCGGGTTCCCCCGCAGCTCCGGACCGGCGGTGCCCGGCAGCGCACACCCAAGCCGCTGCCGCGCTACGACTACGAGCACTACAGCAGGCTGGCCGGGCCCCTCACCCAGCCGGACCCGAACAAGCCGTACACGGTGCAGTACCGCTCGCTCATATCCCAGGAGCCGCACCGCATCCGCGTCGCGCTGATGCTCGCCGCCGCGCCGGTGCTGTCGCTGGTGCTGCTGGTCTGGCTGCTGCAGCCGTCGCACTGGACCGAGCGCGACTACCCCGCCTTCGACTGGCTGCCCGCCCTCGACGTCGTGATGCTCGTCTCGATCGGTCTGATCGAGTTCTTCCGCTGCATGAACGTGCTGTCGAACGCACACGCGACGCTGGTCGCCCGCGACCCGATCCCGGTCGTGCCGGAGTCCGGCACCCGGGTCGCCTTCCTCACCTCCTTCGTCCCGGGCAAGGAGCCCCTGGAGATGGTGACGAAGACGCTGGAGGCCGCCGTCAGGATCCGGCACCGCGGCCTGATGCACGTCTGGCTGCTCGACGAGGGCGACGACCCGGAGGTCAAGGCCGTCTGCGAGCGCCTGGGTGTGCACCACTTCTCCCGCAAGGGCATCGCGAAGTGGAACCAGGCGACCGGCGCCCACCGCGCCAAGACCAAGCACGGCAACTACAACGCCTGGCTCGACGCGCACGGCGACAACTACGACTTCTTCGCCTCCGTCGACACCGACCACGTGCCGCTGCCGAACTACCTGGAGCGGATGCTCGGCTTCTTCCGCGACCCGGACATCGGCTTCGTCATCGGCCCGCAGGTCTACGGCAACTACGACAACTTCGTCACCAAGGCCGCCGAGTCGCAGCAGTTCCTCTTCCACGCCCTGATCCAGCGCGCCGGCAACCGCTACGGCGCGCCGATGTTCGTCGGCACCTCGAACGCCGTGCGCATCAAGGCGCTCAAGCAGATCGGCGGCCTGTACGACTCGATCACCGAGGACATGGCGACGGGCTTCGAGATCCACCGCCACAAGAACCCGGCGACGGGCAACAAGTGGCGCTCGGTCTACACCCCGGACGTGCTCGCGGTCGGCGAGGGCCCCAGCGCCTGGACGGACTTCTTCACCCAGCAGATGCGCTGGTCGCGCGGCACGTACGAGACGATCCTCAAGCAGTACTGGAAGGGCTGGTACTCGCTGCCGCCGAGCAAGCTCTTCAACTACACGATGATGATCATCTTCTACCCGATGTCCGCCCTCAACTGGATCCTCGCGGCGCTGAGCTGCGCGCTGTTCCTGGGTCTGGGCGCCTCGGGTGTGAACATCGACCCGACCGTGTGGCTGATGCTCTACGGCAACGCCTCCGCGCTGCAGATCGGCCTGTACGTCTGGAACCGCCGCCACAACGTCTCCCCGCACGAGCCGGAGGGGTCCGGCGGTGTGGCGGGCATGCTCATGTCCGCGCTGTCCGCGCCGCTCTACGCCAAGGCGCTGATCGACTCCGCCCTGCGGCGCAAGAGCAAGTTCGTGGTCACCCCCAAGGGCGACTCGGCGAGCCCGGACAGGTGGTTCGGGACCTTCCGGTACCACTGGTACTTCATCGGGATCTTCGGCGCCTCCATCGTCGCCGGCTTCGTGTTCGGGCACTCCCACCCCGCGATGATCATCTGGGCCTCCTTCGCCACCCTGATCACCGCGACGCCGATCTTCGTCTGGCGGCACATGCTGCGCGAGGAGAAGAAGAAGCGCCCCGCCCGGCACCGCGGCGGACAGCCGTCCCAGCCCGCGCCCGCACCGGCCGTGGACCACGCGCCCCAGGCCAAGCCGAGCTGGGCCGAGCACAACGACACCATGCAGATCGCCCTTGAAGGACACAAGAAATGAGCAGCCTGCCCGTCCGGCCGAACCACCGGAGGAACCGTGCCCGCCGCATCCTGATCGGCACGGCGGTGGTTGCTGTGGTCGCCGGGTTCAACGGACCGGCCCTCTACCGGTACGGCTCCGAGCAGTACCACGACTACAAGATCAACAAGCCGGAGTACAAGGCCGCCAACGGCCACTGGGACTTCCTCGACGTCCCCTCCGAGTTCCGCATCAACACCATCCACGCGGCCCTGCTGCACACCGGCAAGGTCCTGCTGATCGCGGGCTCCGGCAACAACCAGAAAAACTTCGACGCGAACAAGTTCGAGTCGGTCCTGTGGGACCCGAAGACGAACAAGTTCAAGATGATCGAGACCCCCAAGGACATGTTCTGCGCGGGTCACACGCAGCTGCCGGACGGCAAGCTGCTCGTCGCGGGCGGCACCAAGCGGTACGAGAAGCTCAAGGGTGACGTCACCAAGGCCGGCGGCCTGATGATCGTCCACAACGAGGACCCGGACAAGCCGATCACGCTGCCCGCGGGCACCCGCTTCACCGGCAAGGCCAACGGCAAGACGTTCGTCTCCAAGGACCCGGTCCTGGTGGAGAAGGCGAAGAAGCTCCACGACAAGGCCACCGGACGCTTCCTGGGCACCGAGCCGGGCCTCGGCCGCATCTACGTCGAGGCGGAGAAGTCCGGCAAGGAGTACGAGACCGGCACCGAGGACAACTACAAGGTCCTCGGCCTGACCGGCAAGGACGCCCGCAACGTCTACGGCATGGCGCAGAAGCTCGCCCTCGACAAGAAGGACTTCCAGGGCATCAAGGACGCCTTCGAGTTCGACCCGGTCGCCGAGAAGTACATCAAGGTCGACCCGATGAACGAGGCGCGCTGGTACCCGACGCTGACCACGCTCAAGGACGGCAAGGTCCTCGCCCTCTCCGGCCTGGACGAGATCGGGCAGATCGTCCCCGGCAAGGACGAGATCTACGACCCGAAGACCAAGACCTGGGAGTACACCGGGTTCGAGCGCCGCTTCCCGACGTACCCGGCGATCTTCCTGCTGGACGACGGCAAGCTCTTCTACTCGGGCTCCAACGCCGGGTACGGGCCGGCCGACGTCGGCCGCGACCCCGGTATATGGGACCTGGAGACCAACAAGTTCACCAAGCTCCCCGGCCTGAGCGACGCCGACCGGATGGAGACCTCCGCGACCGTCATGCTGCCGCCCGCGCAGGACCAGAAGTTCATGGTCATCGGTGGCGGCGGGGTCGGCGAGTCGCAGGAGTCCAGCGAGAAGTCCCGCCTGATCGACCTCAAGGACCCGAACCCCCGCTTCCGGGACGGCGCCTCCCTCGACAAGGGCACCCGCTACCCCAGCGCCTCGCTGCTGCCCGACGACAGCGTGCTGGTGACCGGCGGCTCGGAGGACTACCGCGGCCGCAGCGGCTCCAACGTCCTGGAGGCCCGCACGTACGACCCGAAGAGCGGCCGGTACACGCGCGTCGCCGATCCGCAGGTGGGCCGCAACTACCACTCCGGGTCGGTGCTGCTGCCCGACGGCCGCGTGATGATCTTCGGCTCGGACTCGCTCTTCGCCGACGACGCCAACACCAAGCCGGGCGTCTTCGAGCAGCGCATCGAGATCTACACCCCGCCGTACCTGTACCGCGACGCGCGGCCGGCGATCACCTCCGGTCCGAAGAGCATCGAGCGCGGCGACAGCGGGGTCTTCAAGACGCCGGACGCCGCGAGGATCACCACGGCGAAGCTGATGCGGCCGAGCGCCGTCACGCACGTCACGGACGTCGACCAGCGGTCGATCGCGCTGGAGGTGGAGAAGACGGCGGACGGCATCGAGGTGACCGTGCCGAAGAACCGCTCCCTGGTGCCGTCCGGCTGGTACATGCTCTTCGTCACCGACGACAAGGGCACGCCGTCGGAGGCGGTCTGGGTCGAGGTCCCGTGACCCGGCACCGCTGACACGACACACCGAAGGGCCCCGGCTGCCGCCGGGGCCCTTCGTCGTACGTCGTCGGCTGCGGCGGGACCTACTTCGTGTTGCGGGCCAGCTCCAGGGCGTACTCCGGATACCAGTCGCCCGCCTTCGGGCCGCCCTTGCAGTCGCCGTCCGACTCGCCCGGGCGCTTGATCCACAGGTAGGCGTCGACCAGCGGGTCGCCGGTGTCGGTGGTGGGCGTCTCGCCGAGCGCGCGGCCCGGCGGGTTGCACCAGCTCTCGGCGGGGTCGCCGCCGGTGTACGGCCCGTTGCCGTTGCGGCTGGTGTCGATGACGAACGGCTTGCCGCCGGCCTTCGCCGAGACCTTCTTGCCGTACTCCTTGCTGGCCTCGGTGGTCTGGAAGTTGGCCACGTTCACCGCGAAGCCGTCGGCGCGCGCGATGCCCGCCCGCTGCAGCGGCCCGTGGATCTGGTCCGGCTTGCCCCAGCCGGCGTTGCCCGCGTCCAGGTAGACCTTGGTGCGCGGCTGCCGCTTCAGGCGCTCGACGGCTCCCCGCAGCAGGTCGTACCGCTCCTCGTGGTACTGGGCGGCGGTGCAGTTGTCCACCATGTGCATCACGGCGTCCGGCTCCAGGATCACCGTGGCCGGCCGGTCGCCGATGCCCTTGGCGACCTTGTCCAGCCAGTCGCGGTAGGCATTGCCGTCGGCGGCGCCGCCCGCGGAGTGCTGGCCGCAGTCGCGGTGGGGGATGTTGTAGAGGACGAGGACCGCGTCGCGGTCGGCCTTGGCGGCGGCCTCGGTGTAGCCGCGGGCCTCCTGCTCGGGGTTCTCGGAACCCACCCACGCACCCACCGGCTGGGAGGCGATCTTCCTGATCAGCTCGGCGTTCTTCGTGTCGCCCTCGCGCAGATGACGGGCGAGCGCCTGCGCGGCCTTGGTGTCCGGGTTGACCCAGAACGGGTCGATGTTCTTGGGCTGCTGGCTGACCGGCGGCGCCCCCTGCGGCTCCTTCGTGCCGTCCGAGGAGGAACACCCCGCCAGCAGCAGGGCCCAGGCCGCTCCCACCGCGAGCACGCCCGCGCGCGCACGCCTGGTGCAACTGCCGTACATCCACTCCCCCTTGGTGCACTGTCTACGGGGCCACCCCCCAGGCGCCCCTGCCCCGGACAAGCCCGGTCGAATCCATCCTGACACACCGGCCCGGCGCTGATCAGCGGGCCCCGGTCAGGTACGCGGAGACGACGACGTTCGCCGTGTAGGCGTCGGTGGCGCGGTCGAAGGTGCCGCCGCAGGTGATCAGGCGCAGTTCGGCACGGCCCGGCCGCCGCGGCCCGTACACCTGGTGCGGGTCGAACTCGTGCCGGGCGAAGACCTGGACGTCGTCGATGGTGAACTCGGCGACCGAGCCGTCGGTCCGGGTCACCAGGACCCGTTCGCCGGGGCGGGCGGAGCTCAGCCCGTAGAAGACGGCCGGTCTGGTCTCCGTGTCGACGTGGCCGACGAGGAGCGCGGCGCCGTACGCGCCGGGCTTGGTGCCGGTGGCGAACCAGCCGACGGTGTGCGGCTGCCCGTACGGCGGCGGGTCTATGGCGCCGGTGCCGTCCAGGCCGCGCGGGACGACCGGCGCCGTGATGCCCAGGGACGGCACCTCCACGCGCCGCGGCGCCACCGGCTCCAGCGGGTCGCGGGCGGGCGGCAGCGGCACACCGAGGGCGCCGACGGCTGCCGCGCCGCCGGTGGCGGGACCGCCCTGCACGCCGGGGGCGTCGGTGATGTCCTTGCCCCAGAGCCACAGGCCGAGCAGGAGCAGCGCCCAGGCCAGGCCGGTGAACAGCCGCCCGGTGCCGGCCGGGCGCTCCTTCTCGGCCATCACCGTCAGTCCGCGCCGTGACCCGCGTCCGTACGGCGGTGGCGGCGCAGCCGCGCGCTGCGGAACGCCACGGCGACGGCCGCCACGCCCGCCAGGACGAGGCCGATCACGGTGTGCGGGGTGCCGGGCCCGGCTTCGCCGGCGCCGGTGATGCCGTCGGCGACGCTGGGGGCGTCGGCGGGCCCCGGTGCCGGGGCCGGGTCGGCGGTCAGGGCCGCGGTGCCGCCGCCACCGGCGCGGACCGGGGCGACGGGCGTGGGCGGAGTGTGGTGGAGGACGTGGACGAGACCGGCGTCGCGGTGGTCGCGGCCGTCGCAGTGGACGGTGATGTCGTAGGTGCCGGGGGTGAGGTGGGACTTGACCGTGGTGTCGCCGTGCAGGGGCCTGCCGTGGCCGTCGAGGGCGGACAGCTCGGCGTCGGTGACGAAGGCCTTCGACCGGACGTGGCCGTGGTCGCGCTTGCAGCCGGAGACGCGGATGTCGACGTCGCCGCCGGGCTGGACGACCGCGGGCAGGACCATCGCCGTCACCCGGGCGTGGTGGCTCCCCGGGTCCTCCTCCCCGGCGTGGGCGGGGCCGGCGGCCGGCGCGAGGACGAGTACGGGCGCCAGTACGGCCGCCGGCACGACTGCCGGCAGAGCGGCCGCCCCTGCGGCACGGAGAGCTAGGAGCCTTGAACGCATCGTGAACCTCCTGGTACTCGAAGATTCACTCGTGTCGCCGCTTTTCGCATCCCCAGGGGACGGCCATCCGGCGCAATACCACCGCTGACCTGCGCGGACGGGCGCAGAAAGGGTCAGATCCGGTCGACCAGATCGGCGATCGAGTCGACGACCGTGGAGGGGCGGAAGGGGTAGCGGTCGACGTCGGCGGGGGTCGTGAGCCCGGTCAGCACGAGGAAGGTCTCCATGCCCGCCTCCAGGCCGGCCAGCACGTCCGTGTCCATCCGGTCGCCGATCATGGCGCTGGACTCGGAGTGGGCGCCGATGGCGTTCAGCCCGGTGCGCATCATCAGCGGGTTGGGCTTGCCGGCGAAGTACGGGTCCTTGCCCGTGGCCTTCGTGATGAGCGCGGCGACCGAGCCGGTGGCGGGCAGCGGGCCCTCGGCGGACGGGCCGGTCTCGTCGGGGTTGGTGCAGATGAACCGGGCGCCCGCGTTGATCAGCCGGATGGCCTTGGTGAGGGACTCGAAGCTGTACGTGCGGGTCTCGCCGAGCACGACGTAGTCCGGGTCGTGGTCGGTCAGGATGTAGCCGATGTCGTGCAGCGCGGTGGTCAGGCCCGCCTCGCCGATCACGTACGCGGTGCCGCCGGGCCGCTGGTCGTCCAGGAACCGCGCGGTGGCCAGGGCGGAGGTCCAGATGTTCTCGACGGGGACGTCCAGGCCCATCCGGGCGAGCCGGGCGTGCAGGTCCCGGGCGGTGTAGATGGAGTTGTTGGTCAGGACGAGGAAGGGCCGGTCCGCGTCCCGCAGCTTCTTGATGAACGCATCGGCGCCGGGGATGGGCACGCCCTCGTGGATGAGGACGCCGTCCATGTCGGTGAGCCAGGATTCGATCGGCTTGCGCTCTGCCATGGGGCGGGACTCCTGCCGTACAGGTGGTGCGTGAATGCTGGGGCGCCGCGACGGCACTGTGGCGACGCCCCCAGGGTAGTCACGATGCCGTGATCTTCACCCCGTCGATCACGCGGTACCGGTTGCCCGCCCCGGCGCCCGGGAAACGGAAGCCCGCGCTCGGGTCCGGGCGTCAGCCCTTGCGCGCCCGCAACCGCCCCACCAGCAGCTGCGCACCGGCGCCGAGGACGAACGCGACGGCCGAGGCCGCGGCGAGGAGCAGCGCGTCCGGGCCGGTCCTCGGCAGTTCCTCGGCGACGCCGGGGGCGGGGGGACGGCTCGCGGACCCGTCGGCGGCGGGCGGCCGTTCCCCGGCCCGGACGGTGAAGCGGTAGTCGCCGGACTCGCCCACCCAGTCGCCGTCGTCCCCGCGGCGCTGCACGATCGCGGCGTTGGCGGTGACCTCGTCGGGCCGGGCGTCGGAGGTGAAGGCGAGCCGCACGGGCACGGTCACGGTGCGACCGGGCGGGACGGTGTAGCCGGGGAAGCCGTCGTCGAGGACTCCGACGAGTTCGCTGCGGTCGGTCCGCTCGACGGTCACGGGGTGCGGGCGCCCGCCGCTCTCCCCCGGCGGTACGGTCCGCTGGGTCGCCCCGGCCCCGTCCGCGGCGGCGGCCGGGTCCTCGCCGTCGTAGAACTCCAGCTGGATCTGGGAGGGCTGGAGGCTCTGGCCGCGGTCGGTGAAGACGATCACCGGGTGGATGTTGTCGCAGGCGCGGCCGGTGGTGTTGGTCAGCTCGACGCGCCAGGTCCCGAACCCGCCCCCGGGGACGTAGACGGCGGGCCCGCCCGTGATGCGCGTACGGATCGGGAAGGCGGTGTCGGTGGCGTTCCCGCAGGTCGGCTGGCGGCCCGGCACGGCGATGGTCTCGGCGCCGCCGGAGGTGTCGGCCCTGCCGCCGGCGACCGGGGCCGCGGCGGGGGCCGCGGGTCCGGCGGGGCCCCGTGCCGGGTCCGCCGTCACGGCCACCGCGGGGGTGGGCGCACCCGTCAGCGCCGCCGGCGCGAGCGCGGCCAGCGTGGCTCCGGCGGCGAGGGCAGTACGCAGTCGCATGAGGCAGGCACCTTCGGCGGGGCGCGGACGGTCGTGCCCAGGGAACTTCCCACGCCCCGGCGCCCGCCCACCGGGACGGCTCCCGGTACCCGCCGTCCGGCGGCACGGAATCGCCCGATCGGCCGACTCCCAGGGCGCCGGGCGGCGAGAGCTCGCCGGAAGCCGGTTCTTGGCAGCGCGCGGGCTCATGTCATCCGGACGCGCGGGCTCATGGAACGGCGGGGCCCCGAGCGCGCGGGCTCATGGAACCGCCGGGACCCAACGCGCGGGCTCATGAAACCGCGGGGGCCCAACGCGCGGGCTCGTGTCATGCGAAGGCCCTCGCACGCGGGCTCATGTCATCCGGGCGCTCCCCGCACGGGGGCTCTGGAATCGCGGGCCCTCCGCACACGGGCCCTCGTCATCCCGGCGGCCCCGGCATGCGACTCCCGGGCTCCGGGGGCGTGCGACCGCCGTCCGGGCCACCGGGCTCCCGGGCCACCGGGCTCCCGGGCTGTCGGGCGGACGGCGGTCCGAACCCCCGGACCGCGTGGCACTCAGAGGCCGAACACCGGTGCCAGGGCCAGCAGCGCCGCGCCTTCCGCGACCGGGTGGTCGCCGCCCTCCGCGAGCGCCACCGGCACCGCCGTGCCGCCGCCCTCGCGCCGGGCGCGCTCCTCCAGGACGGCGCTCACACCCCGGACGAAGGGCAGCGCCGCGCCCGTGACGGCCCGGCCGCCGAGCAGCACCCGGTCGATGTCGAGGAGGCCCACCAGGTTCGCGGCGCCGACGCCGAGCACCCGGGCCGCCTCGTCGAGGTCGCCGCGCGCGACGGCGGCCAGGCACAGCGCCTCCAGGCAGCCGCGGCCGCCGCACCCGCAGGGCTCGCCGTCGAGCCGCACGGTCTGGTGCCCGAACTCGCCCGCACCCGTGCGCGGCCCCCGGTACAGCGTGCCGCCGAGGACGAGGCCGGCCCCCAGGCCCGTACCGAGGTGGAGGTAGGCGAACGACTCACCGCCCCGGCCCTGCACGGCGATCCGGAAGGCGGCCGCGTTGGTGTCCTTGTCGAGGACGACCGGCAGGCGCAGCCGCCCGGCGAGCGCGTCGCGCAGCGGGAAACCGTCCCATTCGGGGAAGCCGGTCACGCGGTGCGGCACGCCGGCGGCGTGGTCGAGCGGGCCGGGCATGGCGACGCCGACGCCGAGCACCGCACCGTCCAGGAGGCCCGACACCTCCCGCGCCACCGCCTCCAGCACGGCCTCGGTGCCGGCGCCCAGGTCCATCGGGACGCCGCGCGCCGCCACGACGGTGCCCGCCAGGTCGACCCGTACGACGGTCAGCTCGTCGCGGTCGAGGTGCAGCCCGACGGCGTGGGCGGCGCCCGGGACCAGCCGCAGCACGGTGCGGGGCTTGCCGCCCGTGGAGGCGCGGCGGCCCGCGTCGACGGCGAGGCCCTCAGCCCGCAGCCGGGCGGTGATCTTGCTGACGGCCTGCGGGGTGAGGCCGGTGCGCTCGGCGAGCTCCAGCCGGCTGACCCCCTCCGCGCCCGCGCGGCGCAGAAGGTCGAGCAGCAGGGCCGCGTTGTGGCTGCGCAGCGCCGGCAGGTTCGCCCCCGTATCGATGTTCACGGACCCATTGTCGCGTGTGCTTGCTCTTTGGCAACAGCGTTGCTTAAGTGGAGGGCATGACTGGAACGCTGCGCGTCGGACTCGTCGGCTACGGCCTCGCGGGCTCCGTCTTCCACGCCCCCCTGATCGCCGCGACCGAGGGCCTGGTCCTCGACACGGTCGTCACCGCGAACCCCGAGCGCCGGGAGCAGGCGCGCACCGCGTTCCCGGGCGTCCGTGTCGCCGCGTCGGCGGACGAGCTCTGGCGGCGCGCCGACGAGCTGGACCTGATCGTGATCGCCTCCCCCAACAAGACGCACGTGCCCGTCGCGACCGCCGCCCTGAAGGCCGGGCTGCCGGTCGTGGTGGACAAGCCGGTCGCGGGCACGGCGGCGGAGGCGCGCGGGCTCGCCGCGCTCGCCGAGGAGCGGGGCCTGCTGCTGTCCGTCTTCCAGAACCGCCGCTGGGACAACGACTTCCTCACCCTCCGCTCGCTGGTCGAGCGCGGCGAGCTCGGCGAGGTGCAGCGCTTCGAGTCCCGCTTCGAGCGGTGGCGGCCGCAGCTCAAGGGCGGCTGGCGCGAGTCGGGCGCCCCGGAGGAGATCGGCGGGCTGCTGTACGACCTGGGCAGCCACGTCGTCGACCAGGCGCTGGTGCTGTTCGGCCCGGCCGTGCGCGTGTACGCCGAGGCGGACGTGCGCCGGGCGGGCGCGGAGGCGGACGACGACACGTTCATCGCGCTGACGCACGCGGGCGGCGTCCGCTCCCACCTGTACGTCAGCGCCACGGCCGCCCAGCTCGGCCCGCGCTTCCGGGTGCTCGGCTCGCGGGCGGGCTACGTCAAGTACGGCCTCGACCCGCAGGAGGCGGCGCTGCGCGAGGGCCGGCGCCCGTCCGCGGGCGCGCCGTGGGGCGTCGAGCCGGAGCAGGCCTGGGGCCGCCTCGGTGGGGGCGAGTCGCCGGCGACGGGCGGCGGTACGCCGGTGGAGACCCTTCCCGGCGACTACCCGGCGTACTACGCGGGTGTGGCGCGCGCCCTGCGCGACGGGACGCCACCGCCGGTGACGGCCCATGAGGCCGCCGCGGCGCTCGACGTTCTGGAGGCCGCGCGCCGCTCGGCGCGCGAGGGCGTGGCGGTGACGCTGTGAGCACTCCCCCGTCCACCGCCCAGGACATCGCCGTCCTGGAGGAGCAGCAGGCCCGCCTGACGCTCCCCCGCTTCACGTACGACGACGCCTGGCGGCTCGGCACCCTGCTGGTCGAGCTGGCGCGGGAGCGCAGGGCCCCGGTCGCGATCGACGTCCGGCGCGGCCCGCAGCAGCTCTTCCACGCGGCGCTGCCCGGCTCCAGCGCGGACAACGACGCCTGGATCGACCGCAAGCGCCGCGTCGTCGAGCGGTACGCCGAGAGCTCCCTTCTGGTCGGCACCCGTTTCCGGGCCAAGGGCAAGGACTTCGACACGGCCTCCCGTCTCAACCCCGATCTGTACGCGGCCCACGGCGGCGCATTCCCCCTCGCGGTGGAGGGCGTCGGCGTCATCGGCACGGTGACGGTCTCGGGCCTGCCGCAGGTGGAGGACCACGCACTGGTGGTCGAGGCGCTGGAGCGCTTCCTCGCCGACGCGTAACGCGCAACGGGGCGGGCCCCAAAACCGGGCATCAGGGCGGGACGGTTCACCCGTTCGGAGCAGTACGAGCTCACCGCGTCACCCGATCGGACCTACGGTCGAGAAGGCGTGCGATCACCCTCGCCGAAGCGCGCCGGAAGGAGGAAGTCATGCGCTCCATCGGAGCAGCCGCCGTCGCCCTCGCGGGAAGCGCCACCCTGCTGACCCTGGCAGCCGTCCCCTCCGCGGCGGCGACCGCCGGTCCCCACCCAGCCGTCGAGGCGGTGGACTGCGGGCAGGCATCCAACGGTTTGCAGGTCGTCGCGCTGACCACGAAGGGAAGCCCCGCCTGCGGCACCGCCCACCGGGTGGCCGAGGCCTATCTCAAGGCCGCCCACGACGACGACCGCAAGGTCGTGGTCGTCCACGCCGACGACGCGCGCTGGAAGTGCCGCGAGCGGCACGGCGACCCGTACCCGTACACGGAGTGCGTCAAGCTCGAGGACCGCGCCGAGAAAGTGCGGCTGCTGTCCTGACCGCACGGCGACGGGCCGCCCTCCCACCAGGGCGGGCGGCCCGTCCGTGCACCCGTACGCCCATCCGTCCATCCGCCCGTCACGGGCGGTTCCGCGGCGGACCCGGCCCGAGCCCGAAGCACCCGGCCCGCAGCCGGCGGACGCGGCTCAGGCGTCCTTGAGCTCCTGCCGCTGGCGCCCGAGCCCCTCGATCTCCAGCTCCACCACGTCACCGGCGCGCAGGTACGGCTTCGGCTCCGGCCGGCCCATGGCCACGCCCGCCGGCGTGCCGGTGTTGATGACGTCGCCCGGGTGCAGGGTCATGAACCGGCTGACGTAGCGCACCACTTCACCGACCGGGAAGATCTGGTCGGCGGTGGTGCCGTCCTGCTGCAGCTCGCCGTTGACCCACAGCTTCAGCGACAGCGCCTGCGGGTCGGGCACCTCGTCGGCCGTCACGAGCCAGGGGCCGAGCGGGTTGAAGGTCTCGCAGTTCTTGCCCTTGTCCCAGGTTCCGCCGCGCTCGATCTGGAACTCGCGCTCGGAGACGTCGTGCGCGACCGCGTACCCCGCCACGTGCCCGAGCGCCGCCTCCGCGGACTCCACGTAGCGGGCCGTGCGCCCGATGACCACGGCGAGCTCGACCTCCCAGTCGGTCTTGCGGCTGGCGCGCGGCACGAGCACGGTGTCGTCGGGCCCGACGACCGTGTCGGCCGCCTTGAGGAAGACCACCGGCTCGGCGGGCGTCGCCGCGCCGGCCTCGGCGGCGTGGTCGTGGTAGTTCAGCCCGATGCACACGACCTTGCCGATGCGGGCGACCGGCGGCCCGATCCGCAGCCCGGCCGGGTCGAGGGCGGGCAGCACGCCCGCGCCGGCGGCGGCCCGCACCCGGTCCAGCGCGGACGCGTCGGAGAGCAGGTTCCCGTCGATGTCGGGGACGAGCGCCGACAGGTCCCGCAGGACCCCGTCCTGGTCGAGCAGCGCGGGCCGCTCGGCGCCCGCCGTACCGACGCGCAGCAGCTTCATGGTCTTCTCCCGGTGGTCGAGGTAGGCCCCGGCCGATGGAGTGCGGCCATCGTCAGGATTGGCCGATCCTCCAAGAGGGTGGACCATCGGGCAAGACCGCGTTCACACAGTGGACCTTTACGCGCCGGTAACCGGGCGGGCGGACCGGCTGCCGTTCCGCCGGGTGTTCCGGGGCTCCGGGCCCCCCGGCCCGTCCCGGTACACGTCCCGGTACAGGTACGCGCGCTCGGCCGCGGTCCACACGGTGCTGGTGACCACGTACAGACCGGCGGCGAGCGGCACCACCGCGACCGTGACGAGCGTGCCGAAGGAGAGCAGGGGCATCAGACGGGCGCCGGGCAGCTCCGAGCCGGCCATCTCCCGCCGGGTGCGCCGGTAGGTGTACGTGGCGACGGCGGCGACGGTCGCGTACAGCCCCGCGTACACCAGTCCGGCCGGCCCGAAGGGCCCGCCGTCCGCGAGGGCCTGGGTCCAGCGCCCGCCGAGCGGGGCGCCCAACAGCGTGTGCCCGGCCGTGCCGCCGCCCGAGAACAGCTGGTACATCAGGAAGAACGCCGGCGCCTGGAGCAGGCTGGGCAGGCATCCCGCGAGCGGCGACACCTTCTCCCGGGCGTGCAGCTCCAGCACGGCCTTCCGCAGCCGCTCCGGGTCCTTGGCGGCGTACTTCCCGCGCAGCTCGGCGACGCGCGGGGCCAGCCGCATCCGGGCCTTCTGCCCGCGCGCGGCGGCCCGCGACAGCGGATGGACGGCCAGCCGTACGAGCACGGTGAACAGGACGATCGCGGCGGCGGTGGCCGAGCCGCGGAACAACGGCTGGAGCAGGTCGGCGAGCTGCTCGACCAGCGAGGCGAAAACGGACATGGGAAGGGAGCCCTCCGGGGGTCTCGTCGTACCGGAACGGAGTGATCTCGGCAGGACGGAACCGCGCGGAACACAGACCCCGCGGGATGTGCGCGGGCCTGTGCGGAACTACGCGGCAGCCGTCACGACGGACGGCTGCCGGGCGCCCGGGGCCGGCTGCGCCCCGGTGCGTCGGGATCGCGCAGCGGCAGGAAGGCGGTGCGCTGCTCGCGGTCGCGGATGGCGGTCCGGACCCGGGTCGGTGGCACGGCGGGCACGCGGCGCGCGGCGATGACGGCGCACGCGACGAGCGCGGACCCGACGGCGGCGAGCGCGACGGCGGCGGAGAGGGCCCCGCCCTCTCCGTACAGGCCCTCGGTGAGGAGGAGGAAGAGGAAACCGGCAAGCCCGCTCCACAGCAGCAGCCGTGCGGCGATCCCGCCCATGGGTCCTCCCCCCTTCCTTCGTCCCTGCACTCTAACGCGGCCGCACCGCACGGAGTTTCCCCCACACGACGAGCCGGTACGCGGAGCTGTACTCGGGCGTGCAGGTGGTGAGCGTCAGGTAGTGGCCGGGCTCGTCGTACCCCTTCGGTACGGCGGCGATGACGGCGGTGTCGCGGGGCGAGGTCCGCGGCAGTACGCGGTCGACCGCGTAGGTGTGGACGGTGTCCCGCGTCTCCACCACGATCGCGTCCCCGGGGCGCAGCCGGTCGATGCGGCGGAAGGGCTCACCGTGGGAGTTGCGGTGCCCGGCGAGGGCGAAGTTCCCCGCCCCGCCGGGACCGGCGGTGCCGGGGTAGTGCCCGGCGTACCCCCGGTCGAGGACCCCGCGCCTGCTGACGCCGCGGGCGACGGGGACGGTGAGGCCGAGGGCGGGGATGCGCAGGATCGCGTACGCGTCCGGCGGGGCGGTCCCGGCCGGTGCGGGTGCCGGTGCGGGTTCCCGGCTGCCGGCGGAGGGCGCCGCGAACCCGGGGGAAGCGGGCGGTGCGGCGGGCGCGGAAGGCACCGGCTCGTCCTGCGGCGCGCCGTTCCACTCTTGTTCCAGGGCCCGTGCCTGTCGCTCGGCGCCGGCGCGCGCCTGCCGGTTGGTCCACCACAGCTGGTGCGCCACGAGCAGGAGCAGCACCAGCCCGACGGTGACCGCGAGCTCGGCCCCCACCCACAGGACGCGGAGAGCCACCACCGTTGACCGCTTCCGGCGACGCACGCCGGCACCATAGGCGCTCCCCGGACAACCCACCAGACCCGCCGTACAGCAGTACGGTGTCCACCATGCGCCCCGACACGCCTGCCGACCACATCACCGAAGCCGAGCGTTTGCTGCGCACCGCGGCGCAGTACCCGGAGGACCGCGAACCGCTGTTCCTCCGGGCGGCCGCCCATCTGGAGCTGGCCGGCGCCCGCGACCGCGCGACGACGCTGTACGACGACCTCCTGACCGCCGACGCCCCGCCGCCGGAGAACCCGCACCTGATCAAGGCGCTCAAGGCGGCGAACCTGTGGGAGTACGGGCACGAGGCCGAGGCCCGGATCATCATCGACGGCCTGCGGACGGCGACCCCGGCGGACGCGGCCGCGTGGGAGATCGTCGCGGAGACGCTGGAGGCCCACGACGAGCTGGAGTCGTCCGAGGCGACGTTCACCGCCGCCGTGACCACCCTGCTCCCGTCGCCCGACGACGAGGTGCCCTACCCGGCGCAGTCGCTGCTCATGGGCCGCCACCGCGTACGGCGCCTGCTCGGGCTGCGGCACGACGACTGGGACGTCCTGGCCGACCGCCTCCACAGGGGCGCCGTCCCGCTGGACGAGCTGCACGACCCCAAGCGGCTGTGGGCCCTGGGCTCGGACGACCCGGCCGAGCTCCAGGCCGAGATCGCGCGGCTGCGCAGCGAGCTGGGCTCGTACCGCACGGCTCTCTCGCGGCCGTTCCCGGTGGCGGTCCTGCTGTGGCCGGCCGACGAGCTGGACGAACTGCTGGCCGCCTACCCGGAGCTGGAGTCGGAGTACCCGACGCACGCGGCGCACCTGACCGACCTGGAGGCCTCGCTGCGCGAGCTCTCGGCGGCGGGCACCCCGAACCTCGGCATCGTCCAGGGCACGGTCCCCTCGTACGAGGCGTTCGCCGCCTCCGAGGCCACGTCCCCGTCGAACGCGGCGCTGCTCCCCCAGTACGCCACCACCCTCGCCGCCCGCGGCCGCGCCGTCCCGTGGCCCCCGCCCCGCACGGCCCCGTGCTGGTGCGGCTCGGAGGCGGCGTACGGCGACTGCCACGGGACGGCGCAGCCGTAGGGCGCGAAGGCCGGCCGGGGCTGCATGCCCCGGCCGAACCGGGCGGGTCAGGGCTGGGCGGAGCAGGGCTGAGCGGGACAGGGCAGGGCTGGCTGAGCAGGGCACGGCTGGGCCCGGCCAAATGGACCGTTCGCCTCCCCTTCGCCCTGTGCGTGCAGTAGTTTCGCTGTGAACTACCGCCGCCTGACTGGCTCCTGTTCCCCCACACAGCTCCAGTCCCTGTGTGAGGGAGACGTGTGCCCATGAACAACCCGTACCAGCAGCCGCCCGAGGCCCGGCCCCTGTACCGCATGAAGCGCGTGTGGGCAGGAGGTCTGCTGCTCCTCCTGATCGGTACGGGCTGCGGCGGTGCCCTGGGGTCGGGCGACCCCGCGAAGCCCGCGGCCGCCAAGCCCGCGCCCTCCACCACCGTGACGGCCACCGCCACGGCCACGGTGACCGCCACCCCCGCGGCGGCCCCCGCGCCGACGGTCACCGCCACCGCCACGGTGACGGCAACCGCGACGGTGACCCGCCAGGCCGCGGCCGACGACTCCTCGGTGGGCGGCGGTGACGACAGCGGCAGCGCGGACGTCTCCTACGACAACTGCGCCGCGGCCCGCGCCGCCGGCGCCGCCCCGGTCCACCGCGGCGAGCCCGGCTACGGCCGCCACCTGGACCGCGACAACGACGGGGTGGGGTGTGACAACGGCTAGCCGGCCACGGTCGTCAACTTCCACTCGGCGGCGAGCCGTGATCCAGCCCAGCCGTCCGGTCGCTCCCAGACGGACGCGATGCCGAGGGTCTCCAGGTAGTCGGCGTAGTCACCGATGTCGCGCGAGAAGAGGGCGAGTAGGTGGGGCATGGGCTTTCCAGCGCGTTCGTAGTGCACATGGCGGTATTCGAAGAGCTGGCCCACGGCCTCACGACCGGCGAGGTACTCCTTGCCCACGACGACCGTCTTGGCTTCCACCAGCCACTCTTGGTCGGGCTGGCTTGGGTGGCTGAGGACGAGGTCACGGGGGTGCGCTCCCACGGTGGTGGGGCTGAAGCCGCAGGCGTGCGCATGGTGCCCGAATCTCAGGACGAGCGCCTCGTGCTCCCGCTTCCGCTCCGCTGTACCGCCCTTGAGGACCACGGAGTAGCCCTTGCTGCTCTTGGGGCGGAAGCCGCTGAGGGGGTCGCCGTGTTCGGCGTGGGGGTATTCAAGGACGGGATCACCGGCCTTGGGGAGCTGGAGCCAGAAGCGGTCGACCGCGGCGGCGTCCTGAAGGAGCTGGACCGCCTCCCTCAGATCGCCCGCCAGTTCGTCGTCCGACGGCATGCTGGCCATCTCGTACCGCCGTGCGGCCACGTTGGCCTTCTCGTACGCACGCGGGCGCCAGTCCTTGGGCTCGACGAGCAGGTGCAGGGTGTCCCGCCACTTCTCGGCCAGCGTGGGACGCAAGGCGCCTCTCAAGGTCTCGCCCTGCGTGATCAAGTAGCGATGGAGGGTGGCGCCCCGCCCGTACCGCTTGCTCAGTTGAGTGACTCCCTGTTGCAGGGTCAGCGTCACCGCGCTGAGGTCAGAGCTGTAGATGTAGGCGAGGTAGAGGCCCTCGTGGGGGTTCTCGTTGATGGTCCGGTCGTACACGCCGATCCATGGCGTCCGACTGGCGTTCCCTTGTCCCCCGTACCCGGTGGCGAAGCAGCAGGGCGGCCAGGGCAGGTCTTGTCTCTTATGCACGCTCCCCAGCAGGGCTTGGCCAGGCAGGTCACTGGAGGCTTTGCCGTCAGGCTCGTAGAGCTCGCCGATGCGTATGAGCAGGTCACGTAGCGACATTCACAAAAACTAACCAACGTCGATCACTCAATGACAGGATCACGATCACTTCGAGACAGGTGGCGGGCAAGCGCTCGGCAGTGCTTGCTGCTTGGTAGAACCCATGGAACGTGCAGGCGCGCAACGGGAGCGACTCATGCCTCAGGCCAGCGGCGAATCATCCACCCTGTCCGCGGGGCTCTACGAGCAACTGATCACCATGCGCCTGGAGCGGCAACTGGCGCAGCTGGCCGACGACGGATGGCATCAGGTCAGTGACACCGTGGGAACCGAATCGGTCCCACACGTGTTGGCCCGGCACGTTGCCGAGACGGTGCGCCGCGTCCTCCAGAGTCTGGCGCCTGAAGAGCAAGTGCATGCCGCCAACCACATCCTGGAATCCATCAGCACACTGGACGGTGCGCGGCAGTGGGTGGACCTCGTGGCCGACGGCCCGCGCGAGTTGCTCGCGCTGGCACGCCAAGAGGCTCCCGGCGTGTACGCGGTCCGCCCGGCCACCCCACTGTCCGAAACGGCACTGATCACCAACGCGCCTGAGGACCCGAGCCTCGGCTTCGAACTCCGGACCGAGATCGCCACGGCCGACCGCGTCGACCTCCTCTGCGCCTTCGTGAAGTGGCACGGGCTACGCATCATCGAGCAGTCGCTACGCGCCGCATGCCAGCGTGGAGTACGGATACGGGTCATCACGACGACCTACATCGGAGCCACCGAGCGGCGCGCCTTGGACCGCCTCGTCAACGAGTTCAACGCCGAGGTCAAGGTCAACTACGAGACCCGCTCCACGCGCCTGCACGCCAAGGCCTGGCTCTTCCGCCGCACCACCGGCTACGACACGGCGTACGTCGGTAGCTCCAACCTCTCCAAGGCGGCGCTGCTGGAGGGGCTGGAGTGGAACGTCCGCCTCTCCTCCATCGCGACCCCTGACGTCCTGCGAAAATTCGAGGGCACCTTCGACGCGTATTGGAGTGATCCGTCCTTCGAGAGGTACGACCCCCAGCATGACGGGGCACGACTCGACGAGGCGCTCACCATCGCGGGTGGCTCCTCTCCATCGGCCTCGACGCGCATCACCCTCTCTGGACTGGAGGTACGGCCGTATCCGCACCAGCGCGACATGCTGGAACGCCTGGAGGTGGAGCGAGCCGTGCACGGTCGTCACCGCAACCTCTTGGTGGCCGCGACCGGGACCGGCAAGACCGTGATGGCCGCCCTCGACTACAAGCAACTGTGCCGGCGGCACGGGCGGCCCCTGCGACTACTCTTCGTCGCGCACCGCAAGGAGATCCTGCAGCAGTCGATGCGGACGTACCAGGACGTGCTGACGGACGCGAATTTCGGTGAGTCATTTCACGGTAGGGCTCTTCCGGAGCGTTGGACGCATGTCTTCGCGAGCGTGCAGTCGCTGAACGCCGGGATGGTGGAGAGGCTCGCACCGAACCACTTCGACGTCATCGTGATCGACGAATTCCACCACGGCACGTCACCGACGTACCGGAAGATCGTCGATCACTTCCAGCCGCGGGAGCTCCTGGGACTCACGGCGACGCCGGAGCGAATGGACGGCAAGAACATTCAGGATGAGTTCTTCGAGGGGCGGATCGCCGCTGAAATGCGCCTGTGGGAGGCGCTGGAGAACGACCTCCTCAGCCCGTTCCACTACTTCGGCATCAGCGACAACACCGACCTCAGTGCCGTGCGGTGGAAGCGGGGCGGCTACGACGCGTCAGAGCTCGGTGACGTACTCACCGGCAACGAGGCGCGAGCCCGGCTCGTGGTCAGGTCAGTGCAGGACAAAATCGCCGACCCGGGCAGCATGAGAGCTCTGGGCTTCTGCGTCACGGTCGCCCATGCGCACTTCATGGCGGAGTTCTTTCGCACCGCCGGACTGAAAGCCGTCGCGCTCTCTGGTGAGACCCCTCCTGAACTGCGTCGGCAAGCCCTGTCGGACCTCAGGACCGGACATCTGCAAGTGATCTTCTCGGTGGACCTCTTCAACGAGGGGCTCGACATCCCCGACGTGGACACCCTGCTCCTGCTGCGCCCGACGTCGAGCGCCACGGTCTTCCTCCAGCAACTGGGACGCGGCCTGCGCCGCACTGAGAACAAGGCCGTGCTGACCGTTCTCGACTTCATCGGCCAGCACCGCAAGGAGTTCCGCTTCGAGAACCAGTTCCGCGCCTTGACCAACCTCACGCGCAAGCGACTCCTCGCGCATATCGAGAACGACTTCCCGCAGTTGCCGTCAGGGTGCCAGATCATCCTGGAGGAGAAGGCCAAGAAGGCGATCATCGCCAACATCAAGGATCAGATCGGCGTCAACGTCACTGCCCTTGCCCGTGAGGTAGCCGCATACGCCATTCCGCAGCTCAGCCACTACCTAGCGGAGAGCGGCCGCGAACTCACAGAGCTCTACCGTGGCAACGGCAATTCCTGGACGGGCCTCCTCCGGCGCGCCGGATTGCTGAAGGGTGACGCGCCGGAGGGCGAGACCGCGTTGCTGAAGCGAGTCCCGGCGTTCCTACACGTGGACGATCCCGAGAGGGTGGCGGCGTACACACGTCTCCTGGAGGACGATGCCCCCGCCTACGACGAGCTCGACGCCGCCAGCCGGGCCTATGCCCGCATGTTGTTCTTCCAGCTCTGGCCGCTCGGCGGCACCACTCGCAAGGGCTTCGCCAGCTACGACGAGGGCTTCGCCACCTTGCGCGACCAGGACGCCTTCCGGGAGGAGCTCCGCCAGGTCCTGGCGTACAACCTGGCCCACACCGGACACGTCCCGATCCCGCTGCCGGGAGCACACGCGGAATTGCCCCTAACGGTGCACGCCTCGTACAGCCGAGAGGAGATCCTCCCGGCGCTCGGTCAGTCCGTCATCGGCGGCTTCATGCCGGGCGATTTCCGGGAAGGCGTGAAGTGGTGCGAGTCGATCAGGACCGATGCCCTCCTCATCACCCTGGAGAAGGATGAGAAGGACTTCTCCCCGCAGACCCGTTACCACGATTACGCCCTCAACGAGACCCGCTTTCATTGGGAGTCCCAGAACCAAACCTCCGAGACCTCCCCGACGGGACTGCGTTATCAACGGCATGCCGCCGAGGGCAGCCATGTCTTGCTCTTCGTCCGCCGCTACAAGAACACGGACATCGGCGGCGCCCAACCATGGATGCTGCTCGGCCCCGCCACCTATGTGACACACCAGGGCAGCAAGCCGATGGCCATCACATGGGAGCTCCGCCATGAGATGCCAGCCGATGTGTACACGTACGCGGCGATCGCTGCGGGCTGAGGCAGGTTGAGGGGCAGGGACGGGCGGAGGCTGGGACGCTGAGGGCGTCTCACGACATCCAGTGCTCCACCACCGCCTGCACGTCACGCGGCGCCAGTGCCGGAGCAGGGCCGCCGGCGGGCCCCGCGGCGCGGATCTCGGCCGCCACTTCGGCCGGTCGGCACAGCCCCCGCTCGGTGACCTCCGTCAGGAGGGCGGCAGCGGACGCCCGGTCGGCGAGGTGCGGGAGGGTGTCCGCCACCGCGCGGGGCAAGGGCGCGCAGGCGAGGTTCCGGACCGGGACCCGGAGGGCGGGGCGGACGGTGGAGTGGATGCGGACGTAGGCGTGGCCGCGGGGGACGGCCCGGTGGGTGACGACGACGTCCACCGTCGGGTGCGAGGCGAATTGCTGTACGGACTCCAGCCCGTACAGCGCCAGGGCCGCCGGGCCGGTGAGGAGGGCGTCGGGGCCGGCGTACAGAAGCGCGCCGCGCAGGCGCTGCCGGCTCGTGGGGGCGGCGGTCCCCAGGAGGATCACCCGCGGCAGCAGCCGGCGCCACGGCCCGGGCGGGCGGCAGTGCGCCGCGATCACGGAGGACCCGCAGCCCAGGTCCATGAGCTGGTGGACGGTGGCGACTCCGTCCTGGGCGGCGACGAGCGGGTCGGCGGCGAAGCGGTCGGGCGGCGTGGGGGTCGGCATGTGCGGTTCGTGCCCGTACGGCGTGGGCGGCCATGCCGTGCGCCCCACGGTTGTTACCGGGTGGTGGCAGGAAGGGTCCTGCACCGCATCCCGCTGTCACCTTGTGCAATATGGTCGTCACATTCAGCATGCGCTCGTCACGTGACAGGTGGACCAGGACATGACCCCACGGCTCCCCGCATCCCCTCCCGCCCTGCTCCTGCGCCGGCTCCTGCTGGGCGTGCTGTGCTCCGGCGCCGCGGCCCTCCTGGTGACCGGGGGCACGCTGCTGCTGCCCGACGACGTCCGGCGCGTCATGCCGGAGCACACGTACACCGGTCTCGTCCTGTGCACCACGCTCGCCCTCTGCGCGGCCGTCCTCGTCCGGGCGCGGCGCAGGCGCCCCCGCCCGCCGCGTTAGCCTCGGGGCAAGGCAGGAACACGCGTACGGAAGGCAGGACAGCGGAAGATGGCCAGGATTCCGGCAACAGCCGTGGCGGCGAGTGGGCTCGTCGGTGGGTACGCCGTCGCGCGGTGGACCAGGAAGCGGCCCCTCGGCGGGGTCGCGCTCGCGGCCGCGGGGGCGGTCGCCGCGCGGGAGTGGCACCGGCGCAGCGGCGGCAAGGCCGCGGCGGGACTGACCGCGGTGTACGTGGCCGCGTTCGCCGGGTCGCACCCGCTGGCGAAGAAGGTCGGGGCATGGCCCGCCGTGTTCTCCGTCGCCGGGGGCATGGCCGCGGCGTCGTGGGTTGTCGGGCGCAGGAGCAGCTGACCGCCCGTCCGCGGCGGGCCGCTCCCGTACGCGGGCTGCCGGGCCGCTGCCCGGTTCGGGGCCGTGTGAACACAACCCCGATGGCGTACGTATGAATCAGCACCTCCCCACAGCGGCCGGGCGGGGCACCGGGCGGCAGGGCCCGGGTCCCCGCCCGGCGGCTCTCCCCCGTTCGGGGGCTCGCCCTGTTCGGGGGCTCGCTGTTCAAGTGCTCCTCGGTCGGGGGCTCGCCGTTCGGCGACTTGCCGTTCGACGGTTCTCCGTTCGGCGACTTGCCGTTCGACGGTTCCCCGTTCGGCGACTTGCCGTTAAGCGGTTCTCCGTTCGGCGGCTCTCCGACTGACGGCTACCGCCCAATACCCCCGGCCGCCCGCCACGCCCCACCGCCGCACCGCGACTGCCGGCCGCGCCTCCCAGCCCGGTACCCCGGTACCCCGGTACCCCCGGCCGCCGGCCACACCCCGCCGCCGCAGCCCGCCTCAGCCGCCCAGCACGTGCGACACCGTGTAGATCAGCAGGCCCGCCAGCGCGCCGACCACCGTGCCGTTGATGCGGATGAACTGGAGGTCGCGGCCGATGTGGGCCTCGATCTTCCGCGACGTCTGGTCCGCGTCCCAGCTCGCCACGGTCTCACTGATCAGCGAGGTGATCTCGGCGCGGTACGTCGTGACGACGTACACCGCCGCGTCCTCGACCCACCCCTCCACCTTCGCCTGCAGGCGGTCGTCGCCGGCCAGCCGCGTCCCCAGCGAGAGGAGCGCGGCGCGGGCCCTCAGCCGCAGTTCGCTCCGCTCGTCCTCCGACGCCGAGATGATCATGGCGCGTACGGACGACCAGGCGGACGCGATGACGTCCTGCACCTCCGGCCGGACCACCAGGTCCGACTTGAGGCGCTCCACCCGCGCCCGGGTGTCCGTGTCGCCCTGGAGGTCCGCGGCGAAGTCCGTCAGGAACCGGTCGAGCGCCGCGCGCGCCGGGTGCCCCGGCATGTCGCGCATCTCCGTGACGAAGCGCAGCAGCTCCTTGTAGACGCGCTCGCCCACCTTGCGGTCCACGAACCGGGGGGTCCAGCCCGGCGCACCGCCCTGGACCGCGTCCATGATCGAGTCCGAGTGCAGCACCAGCCAGTCGTGGGCCCGGTTGCAGACCAGGTCCACGGCCCCGTGGTGCGCGCCGTCGCCGACGATCTTCTCCAGGGTCTTGCCGAGCCCGGGCGCGATCTCGACCGCCTCCGCCCGCCGCGTGATCGCCTCCCCCACCACCGCCTGGACGTCGGCGTCCCGCAGCACGGTCAGCGCGCCGCGCAGCGCCGTCGACAGCTCGGCCGTCACCCGGTCGGCGTGCGCCGGATCGGCGAGCCAGCCGCCGAGGCGGCCACCGATGCCGAGGGCGTGCAGCCGGGCGCGTACGACCCCCTCGGAGAGGAAGTTCTCTCCGACGAAGGAGCCGAGCGAGGCGCCCAGCTGGTCCTTCTTCGTCGGGATGATCGCCGTGTGCGGAATGGGCAGACCGAGGGGGCGGCGGAACAGCGCGGTGACGGCGAACCAGTCCGCCAGCGCGCCCACCATGCCCGCCTCGGCCGCGGCCGCGACGTAGCCCGGCCAGCCGCCGACGCCGGAGTTGCGGGCCCAGGTGGCCAGCACGTAGATCACCGCCACCAGCAGGAGCAGGCCGGTCGCCGTGAGCTTCATGCGGCGGACACCGCGGCGCTTCTCCTCGTCCGCCGCCGTGTACGAGAACGCCACGAGCGGGGTCTTCGACTGGTTCATGCGCACCACCATGTCCGTAGGTCCTCTCCCAGGTCCCTACCTCAGGTACTCCCGGGGCGCACACCGAGTTCCCGTGTCCCTGCCCGATGATGTCCGGCGTCGGCGCGGCGGGCGGGGGTCGGTGACGCCCTCCTCGCGGAGGAGAGCGTCACCGGCGGCGCCGCCCTGGGCAGGGGGGCGGACCGCTCGCCGAGGTCATGGCGTCACAGAGCCGCCGACCGCTCCGCGTACATCTTCGAGATCACCGCCTCGATGTCCGGCTCCCGCACCGACAGGTCCACCAGCGGATACTGCGCCGCGATCCGCGCCACCAGCGGTGCCGCCGAACGCGCCGCCGGGAAGGCCAGCCACTGCCGCGGTCCCTCCACCTTCACCACGCGCGCCCCGTCGGGCGCATCGATCGGCGGCAGCTCGCGCTCCAGGTCCACCACCAGGGTGCGCTCGCCGGCCCCCACCTCGTGCAGCCCCTGCAGCGAGCCGTCGTACACCAGCCGCCCGTGGTCGATGACCATCACGCGCCTGCACAGCTGCTCGATGTCGGTGAGGTCGTGCGTGGTGAGCAGGACGGTCGTGCCGCGCTCGGCGTTCAGCTCGCGCAGGAAGTCCCGCACCTTCGCCTTGGAGATGACGTCGAGCCCGATCGTCGGCTCGTCCAGGTACAGCACCTCGGGGTCGTGCAGCAGGGCCGCCGCGATGTCGCCGCGCATGCGCTGGCCGAGGGAGAGCTGCCGCACCGGCACGTTGAGCAGCTCGCCCAGGTCGAGCAGCTCGACGCACCGGTCGAGGTTCTCCCGGAAGCGGGCCTCCGGGATCCGGTACATACGGTGGACCAGGCGGTAGGAGTCGCGCAGCGGCAGGTCCCACCACAGCGTCGTCCGCTGCCCGAACACCACGCCGATGCTCCGTGCGAGCCGGGTGCGCTCGCGCGACGGGTCGATGCCGGCGACGCGCAGCCGGCCGCCGCTGAGGGTCAGGATGCCCGTGAGCATCTTGATGGTGGTGGACTTGCCGGCGCCGTTGGGGCCGATGTAGCCCACCATCTGGCCGCGCGGGACGCGGAAGGAGATGCCGTCCACCGCCCGTACCCGGCGCTTCTCGCGGCGCAGGGTGCCGGGCACCCTGCGCCGTACGTCGAAGACCTTCTCGACGCCGTCCAGCTCGATGAAGTCGTCCATGTGTGCTCAGCTCCCCGTGCTCCGGTACGAACGAATCCCCACCCGCCAGGCCAGCCCCGCCAGGACGCAGAAGAGCGCCGCCACCGCCGGCGAGGCGAACGCCGACCACCACGGCAGGCCCGCCGGCGCCCCGCGGCCCAGCACGTACAGGGCGGGCACCCAGTTCACGAAGGCGAGGGGCACCACGTAGACCACGCCGCGCACCAGGTCCCCCGCGAAGATCGTCGGCGGGTACTGGAGCAGCGTGTTGCCGCCGTACGTGAACGAATTGGTGACCTCCGCCGCGTCCTGGGCCAGGAACTGGAAGGCCGCCCCCGCGACCATCACCGCCGAGAAGATCAGCGAGCCGCTCACCACCATCAGCGGTACGAGCGCCGCCTTGGCGGGCGTCCACGTCACCTCGTCGAGGATCAGCAGCGACCACACCAGCACCAGCAGCCCCTGCGTCACCCGGCCCAGCCGCCGCAGCGCGAACCGGTCCGCCGCCACCTGCGCCAGCACGGGCACCGGCCGCACCAGCAGCGTGTCCAGCGTCCCGTCCCGCACCCGTCTCCCCAGCCGCTGGATCTGCCCCAGCGCGAGGTCCGCCAGTCCGAAGGCGGTGCTGGTCGTGCCGTACAGGAAGGCCACCTCGGCGAAGGAGAAGCCGCCGAGCCCGCGCACCTGACCGAACATCAGCAGGATGACGACGAAGTCGAAGGCGGTCGCAAGGAAGTTCGACAGCAGCGTCATCGCGAACGAGAAGCGGTACGTCATCGTCGAGCGCACCCACATGGCGGCGATGAGCCCGTACGCGCGCAGTCCCTCGCGCACCTCAGCCACCCTGCACCACCACCCGTCGTGTCGCCGCGGCCTGGAGCGCCCGCCCGGTGAGCAGCAGGAGCAGCGCCCAGCCGCCCTGGAACGCGTACGCCTCCACCAGGCCCCAGCCGGTCCGCTTCTCCAGGAACACGTCCGCCGGCACCTGGAGCATGGAGGACCAGGGCAGCATCCGCGCCACCTCGCCGAGCGCGCCCGGGAAGACGGTCAGCGGCAGCAGCATCCCCGAGAAGAACGTCCCGGACAGCCACGCCACCTGCACCACCCCGGCCCCGTCCATCAGCCAGAACGCGCTCAGCGCCACCAGGAACCACACCGCGAAGCTCACCAGTACCCCCAGCGCCACCGACACCAGGAAGGCGAGCCAGGTCAGCGCGCTGCCGGGCAGCGCGACATCGAAGGCCAACGCCCCGATGGCCATCGGCACGATGCCCCGGCCCAGCAGGAGGAAGGCGGAGCGGCCCACGGCGACCGAGAGCCACCACAGTTGGAGGTCGGCGGGCCGGTAGAGGTCGACGGCGATGTCACCCGTTCTGATGCGCTCCATCAGCTCGTCCTCGAAGCCGCCGCCCATCAGGCCGCAGGCCGCGAGCAGCGCCTGGCCGATCCACACGTAGGCGAGCGCCTCGGCCATGTCGTAGCCGCCGAGCCCGGGGCGCTCGTCCCACAGGGCTATGTAGGTGTACGCCAGGATGAAGCCGAAGACCGTGTTGGTGAACACTCCCGCCGCGGTCGCCACCCGATACGTCGCATGGCGCCGGAACCCGCCGGCCGCCACGGCCGCGTAGAGCCGCACCCGGACTCCTTCCTTGCCGCTCCCCGTGCCTCCCCGCCAAAGCTGACGAGCCTAGCCCTGCGGAATCCGTCGTCGCGACCGGTTTTCGGTGCAAGATGAGCATCGGACAAATCGTCACAAACAGTGCAGCGTCACATGGACAGGCCGGAGAACATGAGCGACGAGCCACCGCAGCAGGCGTGGGAACCCCGCGACCCGACCGTCGCCGGCACGCCCCCGGGGAACCCCGGCGGCTCCGGCCGCCGCGGCGGCCCGCCGAACACCCCGCACTCGGGGAACTCCACGGACGCCGGCGCCCCGGGCGTCCGGACCACCACCCCCGCAGGCCCCGGAAGGTCCGGGCCCGGAGGGTCCGCCCGGTCCGGGGGGTCCGCCCGGTCCGGGGGGTCCGGAGGGCTGGGAGGGTCCGCCCGGTCCGGCGAGTCCGGAAGGTCCGGAGGGTTCGACGGGTCCGCCCGCTCCGATGGGCCCGCAGGCACCGCAGGCACCGGACAGCCCGCAGGCCCCGCAGGCACCGCAGGCACCGGATCCGGGGAGTCCCGGGGGCCCGGCGAGGGCGACGCGCAGGTCAGCGGCACGCACGCCGAGGCCGCCGGTACGCACACCGAGTCCCGCCGCACGCCCGACAAGCCCGGCCAGCGCGACAAGGCCGGCAAGGCCGACAAGGCCCCCGAGCCCGGCCGCACGCCCGGCAAGGCGACGAAGCCCGGCGACGGCGACGCGGCGGCGACCGGCCCGGCCGCGGCGGCCGGCGCCTCCCGGCGCAAGCGGCGCCGCCGCAGCGGGTGGCGACGCCTCCTGCCCACCTGGCGGATGACGCTCGGCGCGTTCCTCTTCCTCTGCCTGCTGCTCGCCGGCGGCTTCTTCGCCGGATACCACCTCGTCGACATCCCGCCCGCCAACGCCGCCGCCACCGCCCAGTCCAACGTGTACCTCTACAGCGACGGCACCCAGATCGCCCGCGACGGCCGGGTCAACCGCGAGAACGTCGAACTCTCCCAGGTCCCCGCACACGTCCGGCACGCCGTCCTCGCCGCCGAGGACCGCGACTTCTACGAGGCGGCCGCCGTCGACCCCGAGGCGATGGTCCGCGCCGCCTGGAACACCCTCAGCGGCAAGGGCACACAGGGCGGGTCCACCATCACGCAGCAGTACGTCAAGAACTACTACCTGGGCCAGGAGCGCACCGTCACCCGCAAGGTGAAGGAGTTCTTCATCGCCATCAAGCTCGACAGCGAGAAGACGAAGAACGAGATCTTCGAGGGGTACCTCAACACGAGCTACTACGGCCGCAACGCCTACGGCATCCAGGCCGCCGCCCGCGCGTACTACGACAAGGACGTCCAGGACCTCGACCTCGCCGAGGGCGCGTACCTCGCCTCGCTGCTCAACGCCCCCAGCGCGTACGACGTCGCGACCCACCCGCAGAACCGCCCGCGGGCCGTCGCCCGCTGGGTGTACGTCCTCGACGCGATGGTCAAGGAGCGGTGGCTCACCCCCCGCTCCCGCTCCGAGTCCCTCTTCCCGGCGCCGCTGGAGGCGAAGGCCACCACGGGCCTGGCCGGGCAGCGCGGCTACGTCGTCCAGGCCGTCCAGGACTACCTCACGAACCACGGCGTGCTGCACGAGAAGGACCTCGCCCGCGGCGGGTACCGCATCACCACCACCCTGCAGAAGCAGAAGCAGGACGCCTTCGCCCAGGCCGTCGAGGACCAGGTCACGGCGCGGCTGGACCCCACGGGCAACGAGACCGACCGGTTCGTCCGGGTCGGCGGTGTGTCCATCGAGCCCGCCACCGGCAAGGTCGTCGCCATGTACGGCGGGGTCGACTACACCAAGCAGTACGTCAACAACGCGACCCGCCGGGACTACCAGGTCGGCTCCACCTTCAAGCCGTTCGTCTTCGCCGCGGCCGTCCACCACGGCTCGCAGACCCAGCACGGCGAGCGCATCACGCCGAACACCACGTACGACGGCACCAACATGCGGCCGGTGTCGGGCTGGACGGGACCGGCGTACAACCCGGCCAACGAGGACGACGTGTCGTACGGCCCCATCACCGTGCGCACCGCCACCGACAAGTCCGTCAACGCGGTGTACGCGCAGCTGGCCGTCGACGTCGGCCCGGCCAAGGTCGAGCAGACCGCCATCAACCTGGGCCTGCCCATCGACACCCCGGACCTCAACCCCTCGCCGTCCATCGCCCTCGGCCCCGCCACCGCGTCGGCCCTCGACATGGCGCAGGCGTACGCGACACTCGCCGACCACGGCAGGCACACCCCGTACCGCCTGGTCGAGCGGGTGCAGAAGAACGGCGAGGACATCGAGCTGCCCACCGCCGAGGCCACCCAGGCGATCAGCCGCGAGGCCGCCGACACCACCACCGCGATGCTGCGCAGCGTCATCGAGGGCGGCACCGGCACCGCGGCCCAGGCGGCGGGCCGGCCCGCCGCCGGCAAGACCGGCACCGCGGAGGACGACAAGGCGGCCTGGTTCGCCGGCTACACGCCGGACCTGGCGACCGTGGTCGCGGTGATGGGCCAGGACCCCGGGACGGGCACGCAGAAGCCGCTGTACGGAGCGCTGGGCCTGGTCCGCATGAACGGCGGCGGCGCGCCGGCCGAGATCTGGGGCCAGTACACCCGCGACGCCCTGGCGGGCACGGTGGTACGGGACTTCGACCTGCGCATCGCGGAGGGCATGGAGCCACGGGAGGACCCCTCGGAGTCGGCCGCCCCGGACGAGCCGGGCGATCCCGACGAGCCCGGCGGGTCCGGCCGGCGGGAGCGCCACCTGGAGGACGCCTCCTCCGACGACCTGCCGGGCGGTGGCGTGCCGGGAGCCCCGGCAGCCCCGGCCCCGCCGGGGCTCCCGGCAGCCCCGGCCCCGCCGGCGGGCCCCGCGGCCCCGGCCGGGCCCGGTGACGCGGCCGCCGCCTCCGGCGGCCCGGGAAGCCCGGCCGGCCTGCCCGACCCGACCGCCCTGCCCGACCCGACCGCCCTGCCCGACCCGACCGCCCTGCCCGACCCGGCCGCCCTGCCCGACCCGGCCGCCCTGCCCGACCCGGTCGCCTTGCCCGGTCCGGTCGGCCCATCCGGCCCGGACACGGGTGCCGGTGCCGGTGCGGCCGGCAGCCCCGTGCCCGCGGCGCCCGAAGTCCCCGCGGCAGCCACGCCCCTCGGCGGACCCGTGGCCCCGAGGGCGGCCGCGACACCCGCGGCCGCCGGCGGGAACCGACGCGGCGCGCCCCGGGCGACGGGGGCCACGAGCCCCGGCGCCCGCTCCGGCGAGAACGGCCGGCCCGGCGGCGCCGGCCGCTCCGGTGCGCCGGCCCGCCCGTCACCATGAGCGCCGCGGACCCCGGCGGCCCGGCTCAGTGGCCGGAGGTGGCCTTGAGGCCCACCACCGCCACCAGCAGCAGGCAGACGAAGAAGATCCGCGCGGCGGTCACCGGCTCGCCCAGGACGACCATGCCGACCACCGCCGCCCCGGCCGCGCCGATGCCGACCCAGACGCCGTAGGCCGTACCGATCGGCAGGCTCTTCGCGGCCTGGGCCAGCAGCGCCATGCTGGCGACGATCCCGGCGCCCGTCAGCAGGCTCGGCCACAGCCGCGTGAACCCGTCGGTGTACTTCATCCCGACCGACCAGCCCACCTCGAGCAGACCGGCGACGATCAACAGGACCCATGCCATGACGGCGCACCTCCGGGACGCGGAAAAACGGCGAACGGACAGTGCGTCGTCTTTGCGTCAACCCGGTACGGCGCGTCTCGTCGGGTCCCTCAGGGGCCTTCCAACGTAGCGAACCGCCACGGGACCGCAGGACTACAGATAGAGCCCCGTCGAGTCCTCCGACCCCTCGAACCGGTCGGCCGCGACCGCGTGCAGGTCGCGCTCCCGCATCAGGACGTACGCGACGCCCCGCACCTCGACCTCGGCACGGTCCTCGGGGTCGTACAGCACCCGGTCACCCGGTTCCACGGTCCGTACGTTCTGGCCGACGGCGACCACCTCGGCCCAGGCCAGTCGGCGGCCGACGGCCGCGGTCGCGGGGATCAGGATGCCGCCGCCCGAGCGCCGTTCGCCCTCGGGCGTGTCGTTCCGGACCAGCACGCGGTCGTGCAGCATGCGGATGGGCAGCTTGTCGTGGGTGTTCTCGCTCACCCCACGAAACTACCTGGCCCGGCGCGCCGTGCGCGCCGAAGGGTCCAGGTCTTCGGCGCCGGGTCAGGCCCTGCGGCGCCGGGCACTCATCGCCAGCAGGCCGACCACACCGATGGCGAGCAGCGCCACGGGGACGACGCGCTCCAGCCGCGGGGAGCCGTCCTCCTCGACGAACCGGCCCTTCACGTCCGTCACGACCCGGTTCACGGTGACGAAGGCGCGGCCCGCGGTCTGGTCGACCGTCGACGCCATCCTGGCCTTCGCGTCCCCGATGATCGTCTTCGGGTGCATGCGTACGCCGATCTCGTCGAGAGTGACGGCGAGCTGCTCGCGCCGGCGGACGATGTCCGCCTCGATCTGCGCAGGGGTCCTGGCATCCGACACCGCGCTGCCTCCGTAGGTCTGTCCGAATCCGTGGTGGACAGTCTGTCAGCTTTACCGCCCGCCGACCGTCCCCGACCCCCATTAGGCTCTGATGACGTACGCCCACCCCTCCCCAGGGACCCGAGGAGCCAGGAAGAGCCATGAGCGAGCGACTGCAGCCCGGCGACACCGCCCCCGCCTTCACCCTGCCCGACGCGGACGGCAACGACGTCTCGCTCGCGGACCACAAGGGCCGCAAGGTGATCGTCTACTTCTACCCCGCCGCGATGACGCCCGGCTGCACCAAGCAGGCGTGCGACTTCACCGACAACCTCGAGGTGCTGGCCGGCGCCGGGTACGACGTGATCGGGGTCTCCCCGGACAGGCCGGAGAAGCTGGCGAAGTTCCGCGAGAAGGAGAACCTGAAGGTCACGCTGGTCGGCGACCCGTCGAAGGAGACGCTGGAGGCGTACGGCGCCTTCGGCGAGAAGAAGCTGTACGGCAAGACCGTGACGGGCGTGATCCGCTCGACGATCGTCGTGGACGAGGAGGGCAAGGTCGAGCGCGCCCTCTACAACGTGAAGGCGACCGGCCATGTCGCCAAGATCCTCAAGGACCTGGGCATCTGAGGCGTCCGCGCGGAAGCCCTGCCGCCGTGTGACCGAGCTCCACGCGGCCGGGCCCCGGCCCCGGCGCGCGCCCGCCGCCCCCCGTCCCCTCCGCGGAGGCCCGGACGTCCTCTCCCCCGCGGCGTGACCGTCCGATAAGCGGTTCGTTGATCCGTGCGAGGCTGCGAACGCGCGGCCGAGGACGGAGGGGACGATGCGGGCGAGGTACACCCGCGAGCTGCTGGCCGAGGCGGCGCGGGAGACGAAAAGCTGGGACGAAGCGGTCCGCTGGTGCGGTGGCACGCCGACGCCCGGCCGCCGTCGCTATCTGCGGAGGAGGATGGCGGAGGCCGGGGTGGACACCTCGCACTTCGCCCCGCAAGGCGTGCGCCACACCGAGCAACGGCTCAGGGAGGCGGTCGCGGGGGCCACGAGCGTCAAGGACGTGGTCCGCCGGCTGGGCCTCAGCCCGGTGGGTGGCAACCAAGCGCACATCAGCCGCCGGATCAGTGCCCTGGCCATCGACACCTCCCATTTCCCGAAGTCCCGGCAGCGCCGCGCCGGGAAGGTACCGGTCCCCGTTCTGGCCCTCCGCCCTCGCGAGAGCGGCAGAGTTCCGGGGGAACGGTTGCGGCGCGAACTGTTGCACATCGGTGTGGCGGAGCGCTGCGCGATGTGCGGGACGGGACCGAGGTGGAACGGAGCGCCGCTCCGGCTGGAGGTCGATCACCTCAACGGTGATTGGTGGGACAACCGGCCCGGGAATCTGCGGCTGTTGTGCCCGAACTGCCACGCGGTGACGGACACGTACCGTGGCCGGAAGCGGAGCTCCGCGTCGTGAGCGGGCCGCGGCTCCGCAGCGATCTACTTCCCCGTGAGCAGCTCGTCCTCGCGGTCGCACAGTCGCGCAGTATCGCCGACGTGCTGCGCCTGCTCGGCCGCCCGGGGAGCGGCGCGGCGCGGGCGCGGGTGAAGCGGAGCGTCGAGGCATACGGGATCTCCACGGCCCATTTCGTCGGACAGGGACACCGAGCCGGACGGCCCTCGCCCACGCGCAAGGCGGCCGAGGACATCCTCCGGCGCAGCGCGCCCGGTTCGTCGCGGACCAGGACGGTGCAGCTGCGCCGGGCGCTCGACGATCTGCGTGTGCCGCACCTCTGCGCCGCGTGCGGCATCGGAGACGTCTGGCAAGGGAGACGACTGGTCCTGGAGATCGACCACATCAACGGCGACCGGTTGGACAACCGCCGGGAGAACCTTCGGTATCTGTGCCCGTCCTGCCACAGCCAGACGGGGAGCCACTCGAAGGGATCTCGACGCACGAGCACCACGGCCGGCCAGTAAAGTAGCGACCGCGGGTCCGTACCCCAGCTGGCCTAGAGGGCGCCGGTTTAGGTCCGGTGTGTCGTGGGTTCGAGTCCCACCGGGCCCACGTACGGCGGGGGGGGGGGGGGGGGGGGGGGGGGGGGGGCCCCCCCCCCCCGCCCCCCCCCCCCCCCCCCCCCCCCCCCCCCCCCCCCCCCCCCCCCCGCCGCGTATCCCGCGCCTCAGCCCAGCAGTTCCCTGACGACCGGGACCAGTGCGCGGAACGCCTGGCCGCGGTGGCTGATGGCGTTCTTCTCCTGGGGGGTGAGTTCGGCGCAGGTGCGCGTTTCGCCGTCGGGCTGGAGGATCGGGTCGTAGCCGAAGCCGTTGGTGCCGGAAGGGGCGTGGCGCAGGGTGCCGCGGAGGCGGCCTTCGACGACGCGTTCGGTGCCGTCGGGGAGGGCGAGGGCGGCCGCGCAGGCGAAGTGGGCGCCGCGGTGTTCGGGGGCGATGTCGGCGAGCTGAGCGAGGAGCAGGTCCAGGTTGGCCCGGTCGTCGCCGTGGGTGCCGGACCAGCGGGCGGAGAAGATGCCGGGGGCGCCGCCGAGGACGTCGACGCAGAGGCCGGAGTCGTCGGCGACGGCGGGCAGGCCGGTGGCCCGGGCGAGGGCGTGGGCCTTGAGGAGGGCGTTCTCGGCGAAGGTGACGCCGGTCTCCTTGACGTCGGGGACCTCGGGGAACACGTCCGCGCCGACGAGTTCGTGGTCGAGCCCGGCGTCGGCGAGGATGGCGTGGAGTTCGGTGATCTTCCCGGCGTTGCGGGTGGCGAGGATCAGGCGGGTCATGGCCCCAGTATCGCGGGGTTCAGGGGGTGCAGACCTTGCCGAGTTCGGTGGCGGCGTCGGTGACCGGCTTGATGTCGGGGGTGGCGTCGCCGTTCTTGACGGCGGTGCGGACGCTGTCGACGCCCTTGCCGAGGTCGTCGACGGCCTTGGACAGGTCGGCGTTGTCCGTCTTGTCCTTGAGGGTGTCGAGTTCCCTGTCGATCTCGTCGAGGGACTCGTTCAGCCGGGTGGGGTCGTCGGTGGCGGAGGAGACGGCCTGGCTCAGCTTGTTGACGCTGGTGGCGATGGCGTCGGCGGCCTGGACGCAGTCCAGGGCCTTGTCGAGGGCGCCGCAGCCGGTCACGGCGGTGAGGGCGAGCACTGCGGTGGCGGCGGCGAGGGCTGCGGTACGGCGACGGCGCATGGAACGGGTCCTCCCGAGGGCTGCGGACGGGCGTACGGTTCGGCCCGTACGCCCGTACTGGAGGGGACGCCCGGGAGGGCGCCCGTGGTTGCCGCGGTGTCAGAGCGTGAGGTCGAGGGCTTCGCGCTGGAGGGCGGCGAGGTCGGCGCAGCCGCCGGTGGCGAGGTCGAGGAGGGCGTTGAGCTCCTTGCGGTCGAAGGGCTCGGCCTCGGCGGTGCCCTGGACCTCGACGAAGCGGCCGTCGCCGGTGCAGACGACGTTCATGTCGGTCTCGGCGCGCACGTCCTCCTCGTAGCAGAGGTCGAGGAGGGGGGTGCCGTCGACGATGCCGACGGAGACGGCGGAGACGGTGCCGGTGAGCGGCTTGCGGCCGGCCTTGACGAGCTTGTGGCGCTGGGCCCAGGCGACGGCGTCGGCGAGGGCGACGTAGGCGCCGGTGATGGCGGCGGTGCGGGTGCCGCCGTCGGCCTGGAGGACGTCGCAGTCGAGGACGATGGTGTTCTCGCCGAGGGCCTTGTAGTCGATGACGGCGCGCAGGGAGCGGCCGATGAGGCGGGAGATCTCGTGGGTGCGGCCGCCGATCTTGCCGCGTACGGATTCGCGGTCGCCGCGGGTGTTGGTGGAGCGCGGGAGCATCGAGTACTCGCCGGTGACCCAGCCTTCGCCGCTGCCCTTGCGCCAGCGCGGGACGCCTTCGGTGACGGAGGCGGTGCAGAAGACCTTGGTGTCGCCGAAGGAGATGAGGACGGAGCCCTCGGCGTGCTTGCTCCATCCGCGTTCGATGGTGACCGGGCGGAGCTGTTCGGGGGTGCGGCCGTCGATTCGAGACATGGGACGAGCGTAGTCCCCGATGTGCGAGGGGCCCGTTCCGGTGCCGGAACGGGCCCCTCACGGGTGAGGTGTCACCTCACATCATGTCTTCGATCTCCGCGGCGATCGGGTCGGCGTCGGTGCCGATGACGACCTGGATCGCGGAGCCCATCTTGACGACGCCGTGGGCGCCGGCGGCCTTCAGCGCGGCTTCGTCGACCAGGGCGGGGTCGGCCACCTCGGTGCGCAGGCGGGTGATGCAGCCCTCGACCTCTTCGATGTTGTCGATGCCGCCGAGCCCGGCGACGATCTTCTCAGCCTTGCTGGCCATGTCTTTCTCCCTGCGTTCAAGAGCCCTGAGCGCTACTCGGCCCACCTAGGTCTTTCGTCACCGTAACGCACGGTTGGCCCATCTTCGCGGGCGCATGACCGGCTTGTAACGAAGGATGACGATCACCAGCGCCTACCATATCGCAACTGGTCTACACCAGTCTCCCAGCGGGAGCACGAGGAGGACGCCGATGAGTTCCGCGAGTGCGGCCCCGCCGAGACCGAGCCGGTGGTCGGGCGTCTTCCAGGGGCTGCAGAAGATGGGGCGCAGCCTCCAGCTCCCGATCGCCGTACTGCCCGCCGCGGGCATCATCAACCGCCTGGGCCAGCCGGACGTGTTCGGCGCGGACGGCGCCGGCTGGACGGACGTCGCCAGGGTGATGGCGGGTGCGGGCGGGGCGCTGCTCGATGCCGACCTCGGCCTGCCGCTGCTGTTCTGCGTGGGCGTCGCGATCGGCATGGCCAAGAAGTCGGACGGCTCCACGGCGCTCGCCGCGGTGGTCGGCTTCCTGGTGTACCGGGGCGTGCTGCGCGCCTTCCCCCAGGACTGCCCGGCCGGCACCACGGATCTCAACGGCGGCTGCATGGGCGCGGACGACACCTTCGTGGCGTACACGTACGAGAACCCGGGCGTCTTCGGCGGCATCGTCATGGGACTGCTCGCGGCATGGTTCTGGCAGCGTTACCACCGGGTGAAGCTGGTGGACTGGCTGGGCTTCTTCAACGGCCGCCGGCTCGTCCCGATCATCATGTCGTTCGTCGGGATCGCCTTCGCCGTGGTGTGCCTGTGGATCTGGCCGCCGATCGGCGACGCCCTGGAGAGCTTCAGCGACTGGCTGGTGGGGCTCGGCGCCTGGGGCTCGGGCATCTTCGGCGTCGCCAACCGCGCGCTGCTGGTGATCGGCCTGCACCAGTTCCTGAACGTGCCCGTCTGGTTCCAGTTCGGCAGCTACACCAAGCCGGACGGCACGGTCGTCCACGGCGACATCACCATGTTCCTGGCGGGCGACCCGGAGGCCGGGCAGTTCACCACCGGCTTCTTCCCGATCATGATGTTCGCACTGCCCGCCGCCGCCCTGGCCATCACGCACTGCGCCAAGCCGCACCGCCGCAAGGAGACCGGCGGTCTGATGCTGTCGGTGGCGCTGACGTCCTTCGTCACCGGCATCACCGAGCCGATCGAGTACTCGTTCCTCTTCATCGCCCCGGTGCTGTACGCGATCCACGCGGTGCTGACCGGTGTGTCGATGGCGGTGACGTGGGCGTTCGGGGTGAAGGACGGTTTCAGTTTCTCGGCCGGTCTGATCGACTACGTCATCAACTGGGGCCTGGCGACGAAGCCGTGGCTGATCATTCCGATCGGGCTGGTCTTCGCGGTCCTCTACTACGCGATCTTCCGTTTCGCGATCACCAAGTTCGACCTGCCGACCCCCGGCCGGGAGCCGGAGGAGGCCGAGACGGACGTGACCAAGCCGTAGGGAGTGTTGCGCGGAGACGCGGAAGGGGCCCCGGACCTGCTCGGATCCGGGGCCTCTTCGGCGTTATCAAATCGCAAGTTCCTTATCTAACCCTCACCGTGCTAAAACAGGTCTACACCAGTTAGTGGTGTAGACCACGCGGCCTTCCGGTGCCGCGTTTTCCAAGACGCTGCCGTCCCCCTTTTCCCATGTCCCCGGGCGGCGCCTTGCCTACTGGAGGAAGCATGAGTACGGACACCGCCTCGGTGGCGCCGAGCAAGAAGTGGAGCTCGGGCCTGTTCCAGGGCCTGCAGAAGGTCGGCCGCAGCCTGCAGCTGCCGATCGCCGTGCTGCCCGCGGCCGGTCTGCTGCTCCGTTTCGGTCAGCCCGATGTGTTCGGCAAGGACGGACTGGGCTGGGACAAGGTCGCTTCCGTCTTCGCCACCGCCGGCGGCGCCGTCTTCGACAACCTGCCGATGCTCTTCTGCATCGGCGTGGCGATCGGGTTCGCCAAGAAGGCCGACGGCTCCACCGCGCTGGCCGCGCTGGTCGGCTTCCTGGTCTACAGCAACGTGCTCAAGGCCTTCCCGGTCGCCGAGGCGGTCATCAAGGCGGGCGAGGACACCCCGGCGAAGTACAACAACCCCGGTGTCCTGGGCGGCATCATCATGGGCCTGCTGGCCGCGGTGCTGTGGCAGAAGTTCCACCGCACGAAGCTGGTCGACTGGCTCGGCTTCTTCAACGGCCGCAGGCTCGTCCCGATCATCATGGCCTTCGTCGGCACCCTCATGGGCGTCGTCTTCGGTCTGGTCTGGGAACCGATCGGCAACGGCATCAGCTCCTTCGGCGAGTGGATGACGGGTCTCGGTGCGACGGGCGCCGGTCTGTTCGGCCTCATCAACCGCGCGCTGATCCCTGTCGGCATGCACCAGTTCGTGAACACCGTCTCCTGGTTCCAGATCGGTGACTTCACCAACGCCGCCGGCGAAGTGGTCCACGGTGACCTGAACCGCTTCTTCGCGGGCGACCCGAGCGCCGGTATGTTCATGTCCGGCTTCTTCCCGATCATGATGTTCGGCCTCCCGGCCGCCGCTCTCGCGATCGCGCACTCGGCCCGGCCGGAGCGCCGCAAGGCCGTGACCGGCATGATGGTCTCGCTGGCGCTCACCTCGTTCGTCACCGGCGTCACGGAGCCGATCGAGTTCTCCTTCATGTTCATCGCACCGCTCCTGTACGCGATCCACGCGGTCCTGACCGCCATCTCGATGGCCGTCACCTGGGCCTTCGGCGTCCACGCGGGCTTCACCTTCTCCGCCGGCCTGATCGACTACGGCCTCGGCTGGAACCTCGCGACCAAGCCCTGGATGATCGTGCCGATCGGCCTGGTGTTCGCGGCCGTCTACTACGTCGTCTTCCGCTTCGCGATCGTCAAGTTCAACCTGCCGACCCCGGGCCGGGAGTCCGACGAGGAGCTCGCCGAGCTCCAGAAGGCCGAAGCCAAGTAAGCGGCCCCACGCCGAAGGCCCCCGGAACCCATGGTTCCGGGGGCCTTCGCATGGGATCACACCTCGTACACCGCGCCCGCCCGGGCGAGCTCCGCCGGGCCGTCGTAGACGGCGCGCGCGTCCGCCAGGTTGCGCTCGCCGTCGGTCCACGGCGGGATGTGCGTCAGGACCAGCCGCCGCGCCCCGGCCCGGGCCGCGTGCGCGCCCGCCTCGCGGCCGTTCAGGTGGAGGCCCGGGATGTCCTCCTTGCCGTAGGTGAAGGACGCCTCGCACAGGAAGAGGTCCGTGCCGTCGGCGAGGGCGTCCAGCTCGTCGCACACGCCGGTGTCACCGGAGTACGTGATCGACTTCCCGCCGTGCTCGACGCGGATGCCGTACGCCTCGACCGGGTGGCACACCTTCTCCGTACGGACGTGGAAGGGGCCGAGGTCGAACGAGCCGGCCTTGAGCGCGTGGAAGTCGAACACCTCGCTCATCGACGTGTCGGACGGCGTGTCGGCGTACGCCGTCGTCAGGCGCTGCTCGGCGCCGTCGGGCGCGTACACCGGGATCGCGGGGCAGCGGCCGCCCTCGTGGCGGTAGTAGCGCGCGACGAAGTACCCGCACATGTCGATGCAGTGATCGGCGTGCAGATGGCTGAGGAAGATCGCGTCCAGGTCGTACAGACCGATGTGGCGCTGCAGCTCGCCCAGGGCACCGTTGCCCATGTCGAGGAGCAGCCGGAAGCCGTCGGCCTCGACGAGGTAGCTCGAGCAGGCCGATTCCGCGGACGGGAACGACCCGGAGCAGCCGACGACGGTGAGCTTCATGGAGCGAGAACCTCCGTGGACGGGAGCGGGGGACGCTGACGGGGGGAGGTCGTGCGGTTTACCGAGCGTAAGGCGCGGTGGCGCGGGTCGCTCCTTCGCAGTGCCCCGTTGTGGGGGAACTCACCTGTGCTGTCACCGGTTCGGGCGGAGCACCGTGCTTGTACCGTTCCGGCGTATGGACACGTCCTGGTGGCCGGCGCTCTGCGCCGTCGTGGTGCTCGCCCTGGTGGCGGCCGTGACCGACGGGCGGTTGCGCGGCCGCCGTCCGGGTGGCCGTACGCGCCCCCCGGCCCGTCCGCCGGGGCGGCCGACCGGTGTGCCGGCGCGGCGGCCGCGGCCGGGCGAGATCTGGTGGGCCGACGTGCCGTACGAGGACGGGCCGGGCTCCAAGGACCGCCCGTGCCTGGTCCTGGCGGTGCGGGACGGCGACGCGGCGCTCGTCGCCAAGATCACCAGCCGCTACCGGGAGGGCCGGCCGGGGCTGATCGCCCTGCGGCCCGGTGCGGTGGGTGACGCGCGGGGGCGGCCGAGCTTCCTGGAGACGGACGAGCTCCGCCACGTCCCGCTGGCACGGTTCCGCCGCCGCGTGGGCGAGGTGGACCCCCTGGTGTGGGACCGGGTGCGCCACTTGTCCGCCTAGAGGGTGCCGAACGAAAAACCCTGGGGCCCGCCCTTCCGGAAGGCAGGCCCCGGGGAGGTCCGCGGCGGTCGTGTCCGGCCGGTGGCGCCCGGCTCCCCGCGGCCGGGCGTCAGGCCCAGAGCTGGCCCTGGAGGGTGGCGATGGCCTCTTCGGTGGTGGCGGCCGTGTAGACGCCGGTCGAGAGGTACTTCCAGCCGCCGTCGGCCACGACGAACACGATGTCCGCGCTCTCGCCGGCCTTGACCGCCTTCTTCCCGACGCCGATCGCGGCGTGCAGCGCCGCGCCCGTCGAGACGCCCGCGAAGATGCCCTCCTGCTGGAGGAGTTCCCGGGTGCGGGTGACCGCGTCGGCGGAGCCGACCGAGAAGCGCGTGGTGAGGACGGAGGCGTCGTACAGCTCGGGGACGAAGCCCTCGTCGAGGTTCCGCAGTCCGTAGACGAGGTCGTCGTAGCGCGGCTCGGCGGCGACGATCCTCACGTCCGGCTTGTGCTCGCGCAGGTAGCGGCCGACGCCCATCAGCGTTCCGGTGGTCCCGAGCCCCGCCACGAAGTGGGTGAGGGACGGCAGGTCGGCCAGGATCTCCGGGCCGGTCGTCGCGTAGTGCGCGCCCGCGTTGCCGGGGTTGCCGTACTGGTAGAGCATCACCCAGTCGGGGTGCTCGGCGGCGAGTTCCTTGGCGACCCGCACGGCCGTGTTGGAGCCGCCGGCGGCCGGCGAGGAGATGATCTCGGCGCCCCACATCGCGAGCAGTTCACGCCGCTCATGCGAGGTGTTCTCGGGCATCACGCACACGATGCGGTAGCCCTTGAGCCTGGCCGCCATCGCGAGGGAGATGCCCGTGTTGCCGCTGGTGGGCTCCAGGATGGTGCAGCCGGGGGTGAGCCGGCCGTCCTTCTCGGCCTGCTCGATCATGTGCAGGGCCGGCCGGTCCTTGATCGAGCCGGTCGGGTTGCGGTCCTCCAGCTTGGCCCAGATGCGCACCTCGTCCGAAGGGGACAGGCGCGGCAACCGGACCAGCGGGGTGTTGCCGACCGCGGCGAGGGGGCTGTCGTAACGCATCGGCGCCGGTGCCGCTCAGCGCATGCCGCCGGCCACGGCCGGCAGGATCGTGACGTTGTCACCGTCGGACAGCTTGGTGTTGATGCCGTCGAGGAAGCGGACGTCCTCGTCGTTCAGATAGACGTTCACGAACCGGCGCAGCTCGCCGCCGTCGACGATGCGCTCCCGGATGCCCGCGTGCCGGGTCTCGAGGTCGGCGAAGAGGTCGGCGAGGGTCGCTCCGCTGCCCTCGACGGCCTTGGCGCCGTCGGTGTAGGTACGGAGGATGGTCGGGATGCGGACCTCGATGGCCATGGCGTGGGCTCCTGTCGGAAGGGCGGAGTGGGGCGGAGGCGGTGCGGGCCTGCCGCGTGCGCGCACGGACGGGCGCGGCGGGGTGCGGGTCGTGCGGGTGGTGCGCGGTCGGGCCGGTCAAGCGGCGGCGCAGCGCGGACACATGGCGCTGGCGAGGCGGCACAGGTCGACGTGCAGCCGCGCCACGAGCAGCACGGTGCCCGGCGTCTGTTCGCTCACGTCGAGGAAAACCATGCGGTCATCGTATCGATTCCCGGTCCGGGATCCGGAGTGTGATCTCGCATGACGGACGCTTTGCGCCCATCATGCGAGAAGGGCGCCTCAGTAGGCGTCGACGACCTCGACCTCTTCCTCGGTGATCTCGCCGTCGACGATCCGGTACGAGCGGAACTGGAAGGGGCCGGCCCCGTCGGTGTCCGCCGTGGAGACGAGCACGTAGTGCGCGCCGGGCTCGTTGGCGTAGGAGACGTCGGTGCGTGAGGGGTAGGCCTCGGTGGCGGTGTGCGAGTGGTAGATGACGACCGGCTCCTCGTCGCGGTCGTCCATCTCGCGGTAGAGCTTCAGCAGGTCGCCCGAGTCGAACTCGTAGAAGGTGGGCGAGCGGGCGGCGTTGAGCATCGGGATGAAGCGCTCGGGGCGGCCGGAGCCGGCCGGGCCCGCGACCACGCCGCAGGCCTCGTCCGGGTGGTCCTCGCGTGCGTGCGCGACGATCTGGTCGTAGAGGGCCCGTGTGATGGTCAGCATGGGCATCAGGATAAGCAGAGGGGCCCGTCCGTACCGAGGGTTGGTACGGACGGGCCCACATGCTGGACGGAGCCGGGGAGGCCGCCTGCGGTGCTACCGCTTGAAGGCGGCGTTCTCCGGGTTGCGCGCCTTGAGCACCAGGTAGGACACACCCAGGATCAGGGCCCACAGCGGGGCGCAGTACAGCGAGACCCGGGCCTCCGCGTCGACGCCCATCATCACGATGACGCCGAAGATGAACAGCAGGGCGAACCAGCTGGTGAAGGGGGCTCCCGGCGCCTTGAACGAGGACTGCGGCAGCTCTCCGCGGTCGGCCCTGGCCCGGTAGCGGATCTGCGAGACCAGGATCATGATCCAGGCCCACATGCCGGAGATGGTGGCGAACGAGACGACCTTCTCGAAGGCGTCGCCGGGCCACTGGTAGTTGATCCACACGCCGACGAGCATCAGGGCGGCCGAGAAGGTGGTGCCGATCAGCGGTGTGCCGGACTTCGTCAGCCGGGTGAAGAGCGCCGGGCCCTGCCCGTTGAGGGCGAGGTCGCGCAGCATCCGGCCGGTGGAGTACATGCCCGAGTTGCAGGAGGACAGGGCGGCGGTCAGCACCACGAAGTTCACGATCGCGGCGCCGACGCCGAGGCCCATCTGCTCGAAAGCGGCGACGAACGGCGAGACGCCCGGCTGGAAGTGCGTCCAGGGCACGACCGACAGGATCATGATCAGCGCGCCGACGTAGAAGACGGCGATGCGCCACGGCACGGTGTTGATGGCCTTGGGCAGGGTCTTCTCGGGGTCCTTGGACTCACCGGCGGTGACGCCGACGAGCTCGACGGCGAGGAAGGCGAACATCACGATCTGCAGGGTCATGACGGTGCCGCCGATGCCCTTGGGGAAGAAGCCGCCGTCGGCCCACAGGTGGGTCACGGACGCGGTGTCACCGGCGTCGGAGAAGCCGAGGGTGAGGATGCCGGCGCAGATCAGGATCATGCCGATGATGGCGGTCACCTTGACCATCGAGAACCAGAACTCCAGCTCGCCGAAGAGCTTCACGGAGATCAGGTTCGCGCCGTACAGGACGATCGTGAAGACGAGGGCGGAGATCCACTGCGGGATGTCCCACCAGTACGTCATGTACGTGGCGGCCGCGGTGACCTCGGTGATGCCGGTGACCACCCAGAAGAGCCAGTAGGTCCAGCCGGTGACGAAGCCGGCGAAGGGTCCGACGAACTCGCGGGCGTACTCCGAGAAGGAGCCGGAGACCGGGCGGTACATGAGCAGCTCGCCCAGGGCCCGCATGATGAAGAAGATGACGAGGCCGGCGATGGCGTACGCCAGGATGAGGCTGGGGCCGGCCTTGGAGATGGCCTTGCCCGCGCCGAGGAAGAGCCCGGTGCCGATGGCTCCGCCGATCGCGATCATCTGGATCTGGCGGGCGCCGAGGCCCCGCTGGTAGCCCTCGCCGCCGTCGGCCGCGGCCTTGCCGGACGCGTCGTCGTGCTGGTCGACCTGCACTGAGGTCATGGTTCTGATGCGCCTTTCTCCACGCTGATCCCCCCGGATATGGATGGAGTGCCACCGGCGGTCTGCCGGCCCAAGCGCACCCGGGGACATGGGTGGCGTTCCCGGGCGATCGTGAAGATTTACCACGGTCGCACCCCTGATCGAGACGGAGGAAAGCAGGCAAAAAGCCCCTCTTCCGGCCAAAGAGGGGCTTCCTGGTAATCCGATCGTTATGCGGATCCGAGCGTCCGCTGAGCGAACGTGATCGCGACGGCGGGTCCGGCGGCGGTCAGGGCATCAGCGTCTCGACGAGCGTCTCCTGCAGCGCCCCCAGCCAGAGGTACGCCATCACCATCGGCTTGCGCGGGTCGGAGTCCGGCAGCCGGTACAGGTCATCGTTCTCGTCCTCGTCGCTGACCTCCAGCCGGGTGCCGATGGTCAGCCGCAGGTCGTTCAGCGCGCCGAGCCAGTGGCGGGAGTCGTCGGCGGACAGCTCCAGGACCGCGCCGCCCTCGCCCGCCGCGCCGAGCGCGTCGAGGCTCCGTACGACGGCGAGGGCGTCCTCGCGCTTGCGGGCGCGCAGGTCGTTCTCGGTGTAGCGGCGGAACTCGGCGGACGCCGCCCGCAGCTCCTCGTCGTCGTCCGCGTACGCGTTCGGGAAGAGCCGGGCCAGCGCCGGGTCGGCCGGCGGCTCGCTCGGGCCGTCGCGGAAGAGCGCGGCCAGCGGGTCCTCGCCCTGGGCCGGCTGGTCGCCGGGGCCGATCAGCTCCAGCATCTGCACGGCCAGGGAGCGGAGGATGGAGACCTCGACCTCGTCCAGGGGGACGGCCGCGCCGCCGCCGGGCAGCGCCTCGAAGTGCCCGCTCATCAGCCGCGGTCCTGGGAGAGCGTCGCCCACAGCCCGTACCCGTGCATCGCCTGCACGTCTCGCTCCATCTCCTCGCGGGTGCCGCTGGACACCACGGCCCGGCCCTTGTGGTGCACGTCGAGCATCAGCTTGTGCGCCTTGTCCTTGGAGTAGCCGAAGTACGCCTGGAAGACGTACGTCACATAGCTCATGAGGTTGACCGGGTCATTGTGGACGATCGTCACCCAGGGCACGTCGGGTTCGGTGACGGCGAACGACTCTTCGGCCGATTCGGGGCGTTCGATCTCAGTGGGAGCAACACTCACCCAGCCAATGCTGCCACTGGGGGTGGGGGGTCGCACAAACCGGCCGGGCAAACGGCGTTCGGGGAAATCGTCACTCTGACGAGTATTGGGGGTAGCATCGTCGTATGAACGCTGCGGATCTTGGGCTGCCGGTGGACGTGCCGTCTACCGCGCTCTTCACCGACCAGTACGAGCTGACCATGCTGCAGGCGGCCCTGCGGGGCGGGACCGCCGACCGGCGCTCGGTCTTCGAGGTCTTCACCCGGCGCCTGCCGGAGGGCCGCCGCTACGGCGTGGTGGCCGGCACCGGCCGTGTCCTGGACGCCGTGGAGAACTTCCGCTTCGACGCGGGCGTCCTCGGGTTCCTGCGCGAGCACGGCATCGTCGACGAGCCGACCCTCGCCTGGCTGGCGGAGTACCGCTTCGGCGGGGACATCTGGGGCTACCCCGAGGGCGAGGTCTACTTCCCCGGTTCGCCCATCCTGCGCGTCGAGGGCTCCTTCGCCGAGTGCGTGCTGCTGGAGACGGTGATCCTGTCGATCCTCAACCACGACTCGGCCATCGCGGCGGCCGCCTCGCGGATGTCCTCGGCGGCCGGCGGCCGGCGGCTGATCGAGATGGGCGCGCGCCGCACGCACGAGCTGTCCGCGGTCGCCTCGGCCCGCGCCGCGTACGTCGGCGGCTTCGACTCCACCTCCGACCTGGCGGCCGGCTTCCGCTACGGCATCCCGACCGTGGGCACGTCCGCGCACGCCTTCACGCTGCTGCACGACACCGAGCGGGACGCCTTCCGCGCCCAGGTGGACTCCCTGGGCCGCGGGACGACGCTGCTGGTCGACACGTACGACGTCGCCGAGGCGGTGCGCACCGCCGTGGAGGTGGCCGGGCCCGAGCTGGGCGCGGTGCGCATCGACTCCGGCGACCTGCTGCTGGTCGCCCACCGGGTGCGCCAGCAGCTGGACGAGCTGGGCGCGCGCGACACGCGGATCATCGTCACCTCCGACCTGGACGAGTACGCCATCGCGTCGCTGGCGGCGGCGCCCGTGGACGCGTACGGCGTGGGAACGCAGCTGGTCACCGGCAGCGGCCACCCCACCGGCTCCATGGTCTACAAGCTCGTCGCACGCGCCGAGTCCGCGGACCCGCGGGCCCCGCTGCAGCCGGTGGCGAAGAAGTCGCTGGGCGGCAAGATGTCGATCGGCGGCCGCAAGTGGGCCGCGCGGCGGCAGGGCGCGGACGGGACCGCCGAGGCGGAGGTCGTCGGCACGGGCCCGGTGCCGGCGGAGCTCGCCGGCCGGCAGCTGCTGGTCGAGCTGGTCAAGGGCGGCGGGATCGTGGGCCGCGAACCGCTGGACGCGGCGCGCGAGCGGCACATCGCGGCGCGCGCGGGGCTGCCGATGTCGGCCACGCAGCTCTCGCGCGGCGAGCCGGTCATCCCGACCGAGTACCTCTGACCGCCGGGGCGGGGCGGTCCGCCGGGCCCCCTCCCGCCGGGCGGGCGAAGTCTCTAGGCTCGGTGGCATCCCCGCATCAGGACCGGCGATGACCGCCGGTCGCTCCCCCACCACCGAAGGACACCCGCCATGCACCGCGCATTGATCGTCGTGGACGTTCAGAACGACTTCTGCGAGGGCGGCAGCCTCGCGGTGGCGGGGGGCGCGGACGTCGCCGCCGCCATCACCGACCTGATCGGCGAGTCCGCCGGCGCGGTGTACCGGCACGTCGTGGCCACCCGGGACCACCACGTCGACCCGGGCGGCCACTTCTCCGAGACCCCCGACTACGCGAGCTCCTGGCCGCGGCACTGCGTGGCCGGCACGGAGGGCGTGGGCTTCCACCCGAACTTCGCCCCCGCGGTCGCCTCGGGTGCGATCGACGCCGTCTTCGACAAGGGCGCGTACAAGGCGGCGTACAGCGGCTTCGAGGGCGCGGACGAGAACGGCGTCCCGCTCGCGCGGTGGCTGCGCGAGCGGGAGGTGAGCGAGGTCGACGTGGTGGGCATCGCCACGGACCACTGCGTGCGCGCCACGGCCCTGGACGCGGCCCGGGAGGGCTTCCGGACCCAGGTGCTGCTGGACCTGACGGCGGGCGTCTCCGCGCAGACCACGCAGCGCGCCCTGGACGAGCTGCGCGGGGCGGGCGTCGAGCTGACCGGCAAGCCGGTCGTCTGACCGGCCGGACCCGCCGCGGAGACCGGTCTCAGACGCCGCGTGGGGCTCCCCAGACGCGTGACTGCGGCAGCAGGGCCCGGATGGGGTGCCAGAGCTCCGTGGCGGCCTGCGGGGAGGCCCGCCACAGCAGTCCGTCCGGGTGGTGGAGGACCGCGGTGATCTCGTCGGGCGTCGGCGGGTGGGTGTTGCCCCGCAGGTAGACGGCGCGCAGGCCCAGGTTCCGCAGCCGGGTCAGGGCGCGGGCGCGGTTGGCCGCGTGGACCAGGATCCGGACCGTCGAGCCGTCGCCGACCGGGCTGGGCAGGCCGATCGCGACCACGACGTTGCCGCCGGGCAATTTGGTGAAGCCTCCACCGGGCATGCTGAACCACTCCCCCGTGAGATGGTGTGTCAATAGGAACGGGCCCCCACGCACCTAAACAGAATCGGCCGCCGCCCGCTAGAGGGCGACGGCCGATCATGCTCTGACCTGCGACGACAGGGTTTACTTCGTCGACGGGCCGACCTGGACCGTGATCGTGCGGCCGTTCTTCGGCTGCTTCACGATCGAGATCTTGGTGTTGGTGTCAGTTACCTTGACGCCCGCGCGCGCGGTCTCCTCGTACCAGTAGACGCCCTTGCGGTCGTCGAAGACCGGGACACCGGACTGGCTCTTGATCCGCAGCGGCACGTCGGCCTTGTGCAGCGTGAAGCTGTCCGTCCGGTACCGGCTGAAGGGCGAGTCGAAGGCCTGGATCCGGTTGCGCAGCAGCGTGCCGTCGGTCCACTTCATGGGCTTGGCGTGGGCGTCGATCGGCAGGATCAGGCCCTCGCCCGGGTGGACGGCGGTGTTGTTGTCCTTCTGGGAGGTGTCCCACTGCCAGATCAGCAGACCGGTCTGGTAGGGGTAGTGCTCCACCCAGCTGTCCTTCGGCGCGGCGAAGCCGAAGTTGTACGGGCCGACCTTCAGCGTGCCGTCGTACGAGACGTACTGCCGGTTCTCGGCGATGTAGTACTGCTCGTACTCGTTGGTGAAGGATTCGCCGATCCGGGAGAAGCCCTTCGCGGTCCAGCCGTTGTCACCGTTCTCGGCGTTGTCCGAGAAGACCGGGGCGCCGTCCGCCGTCACCGCGATGGCGTCGGCCGTGAAGCCCTTGCCGCCCGCGCCGCCGTCCGTCTGGTAGCGGAAGCGGAGGTCGATCTTCTTGCCCGCGTACGCGTCGAGCGGGAAGGCCAGCTTCTGCCAGGAGCCGGAGACGTCCGTCAGCGCCGGGGCGCCGCTCGCGTCCGCCGGGATGGCCTTGCCGTTCGCCGTGCCGGCGAGGGCGGTCCACTGCTTGCCGCCGTCGGTCGACACCTCGGTGTAGAGGTAGTCGTAGTCCTTCTCGATGTCCCACCAGGCGTCGAGCGTCAGCTCGGCCTTGGTCCTGCCCGTGAGGTCGACCGAGCGGGTGAGGGTGTTCTTGAGGTCGTCACCCATGTCGCTCCACCACTGCGTGGCGCCCTCGGCGGGCTTCACGACCGGGGTGGTGACCTTCTTCTTCGGCAGCTCGACGACGAGGGCCTGCGGGTTCTTGGTGTTGTACTCCGAGACGCCCAGCGTGTGCTTCGACTTGGTCGCCGCCTTGGCCTTCTCGTAGTTCAGCCAGCCGAGCTGCAGCTTGTCCCACGACGTCATGTCGCCGGGCATGTCGCCGATCTCGTTCTTGCCGAGGCCGAGCCAGGAGCCGGACGACATCAGGGACCAGAAGCCGGTCGAGTTCTCGGCGCCCGCCTTGCCGGAGGTGTCGTACAGGTCCGGCAGGCCGAGGTCGTGGCCGTACTCGTGGGCGAAGACGCCGAGGCCGCCGTTCTCCGGCTGCATGGTGTAGTCGCCGACCCAGATGCCGGTGGTGCCGATCTGGGTGCCGCCGGCCTTGTTGTTGGCCGGGCCGGTCTTGCCGGCGTCGGTGCCGTACGCGTACCAGCGGTGGGCCCACAGCGCGTCGGAGCCCTGGGCGCCGCCGCCCGCGGACTCGTCCTCACCGGCGTGGACGATCTGGAAGTGGTCGATGTAGCCGTCGGCCTCGTTGAAGTTGCCGTCGGCGTCGAAGTCGTAGCGGTCCCACTGGTCGTACTGGGCCAGCTGCGCCTTGATCTCGGCGTCGGTCTTGCCGGCCGCCTTCTGCTGCGCGGTCCACGCGGTCACACCGTCGCGGACGGCGTCCCACACGTTGGCGCAGTTGCTGTTGCCGCAGTAGTTCGAGCCGTAGCGGGCCTCGTTGTACTCGACCTTGACCCAGTCGGAGACGGCACCGTCGACCGAGTAGCGGCCCGACGAGGTGCGCTCGTAGTAGGTCTTGAGCGAGTGCTTCTGCTGACCGGTCTTCTTGTCCTTGCCCGTACCGAAGTACAGGTCCTGGAAGTGCTGCCGGTTGTAGTCCTTCTGCCAGGCCGTCGAGTTGTCCTTCGAGCGGTCCGGCTCGGCTATCTGGTTGTGCAGCGGGCCGGGCGTGCCGCCGAACTTCGGCTTCGGCTCGGTGGTGTCGTCGTCCGCACGGTCGACCAGCGTCGTGTTGTCGACCTTGTCGCCGAACTCGACCAGGATGGTGAAGATCTTGTCCGTCTTCTCACGGCCCAGCTCGACGTACTTCCTGTCGTCGAGCTTGACGACCTTGGAGGCACCCCTGCGCTCCACCGTGAGGTCGCCGGCCAGCACCTGCTCCAGCGCGGCCTCGCGCGCCTGAGCCTGCTGCTTGCTGAACGGGCCGTCGAGGTCGTGGTCGACCTTCGCGGCGTGGTCGTGCCCCGGGGCCCCGTGGGCCTCGTGAGCGCCGGGCGCCGGGTCGTGGCGCTCGATGCCGTCGGTGGGGCGGTTGTCTGCCTGGGCCGTGGTGAGGGCCGAGGCGGTCGCGGCGGTGGCGGCCAGGGCCACGATCACCGCGGACGCTCTGAACGCGCGTCGTCTGCTGGTCACTTAATGTCCTCCCCGCGCCCGCGATCCGCGGATGGGGGGTCGAAGTGTTATCCGCGTGCGGAGTCGCGCCATAAGTGACGACATTCGACCGGATGAACGAGAGAAAAGACAGATCTTGACTTGGACAGACCAAGCCACTATGCGCCACGCGTGATCCGCATTCCGGACGAACCGAGCGGCCGCCACCGGGAGTTCCGGTGGCGGCCGCCCGGCGGGAGCAGACGCAGGTCAGCAGGGCCTCACGGTACCGAAGGACCCACCTCCACGGTGAGGGTGGCGCCGCTCCGCGGCTGAGCGACGATCGCGATCCGGGTGTTCGTGTCGGCGGTGCGCACCCCGGCGTACCGGTTCTCCGCGGACCAGTACACGCCCTTGTGGTCGTCGAAGACCGGATTGCCCTTCCGCGGCTGGATGTAGAGGGGTACGTCCTGCTTGTGCAGGGTGAACCCGGGGGTGGGGAAACGGCTGAAGGCCGCGTCGTACGGTGTGATCTTGTTGGACATCGCCGTGCCGTCCGTCCACCGCATCGGCTCCGGGTGGGCGTCCACCGGCAGCAGCAGCCCCTGCCCCGGGTGCTCGGTGACGTTGTTGTTGCGCTGCGAGGTGTCCCACTGCCAGATCAGCAGACCCGGACCGTAGGCGTAGTGCTCGACCCAGTTCTCCTTCGGCCTGCCGAAGCCGAAGTTGTACGGCCCGACCCGCAGGGTCCGGTCGTAGGAGACGTACTGCCGGTTCTCGGCCAGGTAGAACTGCGGGAAGACCCCGGTGACCGTCCCGCCCACCCGCGCGAAGCCGCGCGCGCTCCACGGGCCGTCGGCGCTCTCGGCCCCGTCCGCGACGAGCGTCACCCCGTCCGCCGTGACGGAGATGCCGTCCGCCGCGAAGCCCATCCCGGACACGCCGCCGTCCGTGCGGTAGCGGAAGCGGATGCCGATCTGCCGCCCGGCGTACGCGTCGAGGGGGTAGACCAGCTTGCGGTACTCCCCGGACACACCGGTCAGCGCCGGCTTGTCGCCGCCGTCGCGCGGGATCGGCCGGCCGTCCGCCGTGCCGTCGATGGTCCGCCAGCTGGCACCGCCGTCCGTCGACACCTGTGTGTACAGGTAGTCGTAGTCCTTCTCGATGTCCCACCAGCCGTCGAGGGTCAGCGCCGCCCGGGTCCGGCCGGTCAGGTCGACCGGGCGGGCGAGGGTGAGCGTGTGGGACAGGTTGTCGCCGTGGTCGCTCCACCACTGGCGCAGGCCCTCGGCCGGTCTCACCACGGTGGTGGTGACGGTCTTCTCCGGCAGCTCCACCACCAGCGCCTGCGGCCGGCGGGTGTTGTACGCCGAGACGCCCAGCGTGTGCGTGGACGCGGTCGCCGCCTCGGCCCGCTCGTAGCTCAGCCAGCCGAGCTGGAGCTTGTCCCAGGCGGTCATGTCCCCCGGCAGGTCCCCGATCGACTCCTTGCCGGTGCCCAGCCAGGACCCGGACGACATCAGCGACCAGAAGCCGACCGAGTTCTCCACGCCCGGCACGTTGTTGGTGTCGTACAGGTCCGGCAGGCCCAGGTCGTGCGCGTACTCGTGGGCGAAGACACCCAGGCCGCCGTTCTCCGGCTGCATGGTGTAGTCGCCGACCCAGACGCCGGTGCCGCCGACCGGCACCCCGCCCGCCTTGAACCCCGCCGGGCCCCGGTCGCCGTCGTCCCTGCTGTACGCGTAACCGCGGTGCGCCCACAGCGCGTCCGGGCCCTGGGCGCCGCCGCCCGCCGAGCCGTCCTCGCCGGCGTGCACGATCTGGAAGTGGTCGATGTAGCCGTCCGGCTCCTCGAAGACCCCGTCGTTGTCGTGGTCGGTCCGGTCCCACGCGTCGAACCGCGCCACCTGCTCCGCGAGCTGGGCGTCGGTGCGGCCCGCGGCCTTCTGTCCGGCCACCCAGGCGGCCACCCCGTCGCGGACCAGGTCCTCCACGTTGGGGCAGTTGTTGTTGCCGCAGTAGTTGGAGCCGTAGCGGGCCTCGTTGTACTCCACCTTCACCCAGTCCGAGACCTCGCCCTCCACGGAGTAGCGGCCCGACGACGTCCGTTCGTAGTACGTCTTGAGCGACTCGACGCCGTCGCCCTCGCCGAAGTAGAGGGTGCGGAAGTGCTCGCGGTCGTAGTCCGGGCGCCAGTCGGTCGAGTTGTCCTTCGTACGGTCCGGTCGCGGGATCCGGTTGTGCAGCGGGCCCGGCGTACCGCCGTACTTCACGACCGCCGGCGCGGGGCCGTCCGGCCCGTCCGGGTCGTACATCGTGGAGTCGTCCACCCTGTCGCCGAACTCCACCAGGATCGTGAAGATCCGGTCGGTGCGCTCACGGCCCAGCTCGACGTACTTGCGGTCGCCGAGCCTGACCACCCGCGAGCCGCCGCGCCGCTCCAACTTGGCGCGCCCGGCGAGGAGTTGCTCCAGCGCGGCCTGGCGCTGCTGCCGCTGCCGGGCGCTGTAGGGGCCGTCGATGACGTGCCCGTCGTGCCTGCCCTCGGCGGTGCCGTGGGCGGCGTCGTCGTGGGCGCCCCCCGCCACGGCGGCGGCGGGTGGTCCGGTGCCGGGCGGGGGCTGCGGCGCCGGGGCCGCCGCCAGCGTCAGCAGCACGGCGGCTGCGCTCAACGCGCGCGTCCTGTGGGTCACTTGCTGCGGTCCTCCCCTGTGCGAAGTGGATCCCGACGGTGTTTCGCGTCAGCGGGCGCCCCGTTCCGGCCAATCGGCATAGGCCGTGATGCTGTGCGCCCCCCATGCACCGGTACCGTGGGTTAGGTCACGCTTACTACCGGTTCCTCTCGGGAATCCACCGTCGTAGAGTCGTTGGATAGTGCGACCGAGTTGCGAGTCACTCCTACCGATGCATTGAGGACGGTTCCGTCATGCCGCGTCCGACTGCCGCACAGCTCGCCTACGGTTCGGCCACCGTCGTCTTCTCGACCGTCGCCCTGCTGCTGCTCTCCCGCACCACCACCGGGCTCGGTGTCGCGCTCGTCGGAGTGGTCTCGCTGCTGCTCGGTGTCCTGGTCACGCTGGGCATGCCGGCGCCCCGGAGGGCCCGGGCGGCCGCCGCGGCCGGCGCCGACGGGGCCCCGGGCCGGCCGGCCCCGCGGGTGCCGCGCCCGCGTGCTCACGCCGAGGAGCACTCACTGCGTCGTTGAGACGACGACCGTCCTGGCCGCCTTGTCGTGCAGACCCTGCTTGTACGGCTTGTCGAGCAGGATGAGGACCAGCAGCAGCAGCGGCCACAGACAGGCGCAGCAGATCAGCGCGGGCAGCCACAGCACCATCGCCCGCGTCAGCGCGGCGTTCGTGTTCGGCACGCTGCCGTCGTTGAGCATCGCGACCCGCAGGCCCATCAGCTGCTTGCCGAACGTCTGGCCGTTGCGCTTCGCCGTCATGATGGTGTCGTAGGCGACGTACGCCACGATCGAGATGAGCTGCAGGACCCACTGACCGCCGTCCCCTCGCCACACGTCCGCGACGTCGCCGTCCTCGGCCACCCTGTCGTAGATGCGGAACGGCAGCCCGATGAGCGCGAGCGGCACGAAGATGATGAACCAGTCGATGATCCGGGCCAGGACGCGCTTGCCCGAGTCGGCGAGCGGCGGCATCCCGGCGAGCGGGTCCGCGCCGCCGTACCCGTAGGGGCCACCGGGGCCACCGGGTCCTCCGGGGCCGTAGGGGCCGCCTCCGCCCCCGCCGTACGGGCCGCCCCCGCCGTAGGGGTCCGAGGCGCCTCCGCCGTACGGGTTGCCGGGCCCGGGCCCGCCACCGCCCGGTGGAGGCGGAGGGGGCGCCGGTGGCTCCTCCGGTCTCTTGCGGAAGGGGTCGTCCTCGGGGGGCGGGCCGGCGGGCGGCGGTTCGTTGCTCATGTGGGCAGTGCAACCCGCCCGCCGGGGCCCCGCAACGGATCGCCCGCCGTTCGGGCTAGCCCCACCCCTTCGGGTCAGCTGCCGGCCGGTCAGCTGCCGGCGACGAAGGTGTGCGCGGCCTTGTCGTGCCAGCACTGGCGCCAGGGGCGGTCGATCAGCGCCCACAGCACATTGACGACACCGACCACGAGGATGCCCAGCACGCTGTAGACCAGCCAGCGGCGCAGCGCGGCACCGAACGCCGGGGGTTCGTGCGACTCGATGTCCCGCACCTCCAGACCGCACAGCTTCTTGCCGAGGGTGCGCCCCCACTTGGCGGTCGGCACCGCGTCGTACAGCACACCGAGCACCAGCAGGGCGGCGAGGGCGATGCCGAAGTACGTCGACGTGGTGCCGTCCACCAGCCAGACGGTGACCGTCTCGCCCGACTGCTTGGCCTGCTGGATCTTGCCGTCGATGTGGTCGAGGGCCTTGCTGACGAACGGCACGGCGACCGCGCCGACGGCCGCCCCGAGGACCACCGTGTCGATCAGCCGGGCCGCGAGCCGCTTGCCGAGCGCGGCCGGGCGGGCGGCCGCCTGGGCCTGGGCCGCCTGCAGGAACGGGTCGTTCACCGGGGGCTTCCACGGTACGACCGGCTGGTCGGGCTGGTCCGGCCGGGCGAGCTGGTGCACCTGCTGCGCCCAGGAGGCGGCCCCGCCGCCGGGCCCCTGGGCGAGGGGCGTCGCGGGAGCGGCAGCAGGCGCCGGGACCGGCGAAGGAGCGGGGGCCGGCGAAGGAGCGGGGGCCGGGTGGGGCGCGACCGCCGGAGCCGCGGCGGGCGCGGGGGCCGCCGGCGCGTGCGTCTGCTGCTGGGCCGGGACCTGCGGGGCGCGCGGCCCCTCCGCGCCCAGGGCGCGGATCGTCATGGTGCCCTCGGCCGGCGGGGCCTCCTGGCCCCCGGGGCCGGGCTGCGGCGCCGGCTTCTGCGCGCGGATCGTGACCGTGCCGTCGGTGCGGGGCTGCACCTGCCGTACGCCCGGGAGCGCGCCGCCCGTCGGGTCCGTGCCCGCGGCGGGCACCCGTGGATCGGCCGGCGGCAGCGGGGCCGCCCCCTGGGCGCTCTCCGCGCCCCAGGACACCCGGCGGTCGCGGTCGCCGCCGAAGCCGGTCTGGCGCGAGGCGTCGGCCTGCCAGACGGACGCGGGCTCCTGCCGGGCCGCCGCTTCCGCCGCGGCCTCCTCCTCGTCGAAGAAGACCGGGCCGGTCTCCTCCACGGACGGGGCGGGCGCCGGAGCGGGCGCGGCCGAGGCGGGCGGTACCGGCGCCGCCTCGCCGTCCTTGGGCGCGGGGCGGCTCGTGCCGGGCACCCAGGCGGCACCGTTCCAGTACCGGATGTACCCGGGGATGGACGGGTCGGGGTAGTAGCCGGGCGTGGGGCTGCCGTCGCCGGTTGCCGGGGTTGGGGCGCTCATCACCGTGGTCCCGTATCTCCTCGAGGCCTCAATTCAAGGCACCACATCTATCAGACCGCCGCGGGCCCACGGACCGGTCCGGCCGCAACCACCCCCTTCCGGTCACGGACGTGGTACGGAAAGTGATGAGAACTTCTTGCCGCACGTCGCGTAATGACGGGAGGGGAAGCGCCTCTCCACCTGTGCGGGGTCGCTCCAGGACCCCGTACCGGACCACCCGGAGAACCGGACATGGAGAGAAGGAGCAGGCCCATGGAGCACACCGCCGTCGAGCGCGAACTGGAACTCACCCTGGTGCTGTCGCCGGAGCGCAGCATTCCGGTGCCGGCCCGGCTGACGTACCGCACGGACGACCCGTACGCCGTGCACATCACCTTCCACGTCGGTTCCGAGCACCCCGTGAACTGGACCTTCGCCCGCGAGTTGCTGGTGGAGGGGGTCTTCCGGCCCTGCGGCCACGGCGACGTGCGGATCTGGCCCACGACGCTCGACGGGCGCGGCGTCGTCCTGATGGCGCTGTCGTCGCCCGACGGGGACGCCCTGCTGGAGGTCCCGGCCGTCGCGGTGTCCGCCTGGCTGGAGCGGACGCTGCGCGTGGTGCCGCCGGGTGCGGAGTCGGAGCAGCTCGGCCTGGACGACGAGCTGGCCGAGCTGCTGGCGTGAGGAGGCCGGGTCAGTCCGTCACGTACGTGTGCGTGATGAATTCGATCGAGTGGCCGTCGGGGTCCTCGATGTACACGCCACGGCCCCGGTGGAGGTGGTTGATCCGCTGGGGCTCGTGGTGGTGGGGATCGGCCCAGTACGGCAGCTCGCGCTCGGTGATCCGGGCGAAGATCTCGTCGAACTCCTCCTCGGAGACCAGGAAGGCGAGGTGCTGCGGGACGATCCGGGGCGCGTCGTCGTCGAGGTAGTCGAGGGTGACGCCGCCGTCCAGCGGGACGCTGGCGAACGGCCCGAAGGGCTTCGGCTCGGGGGCGTCGAGCAGTTCGGTGAGGAAGCGGGCGCCGGTGAAGCGGTCGCGGCTGCGGACGATGGTGTGGTCGAGGCGTGCGGGCACGGCTGTTCTCCTTGTCCTCGTCTGTCCGTGTTCCTGTCCCTCCACGCTAGGCCGCGCTTCCCTCCCGGAACCATCGGACATCGGCCCTAGATCCGTGGTCGCAGGCGGGCGGCGGGAGTTCAGAAGAGCTTGCCGGGGTTGAGGATGCCGAGCGGGTCGAAGGTCCGCTTGATGCCGCACTGCAACTCCAGGCCCACGGGCCCCAGTTCCCGGGCCAGCCACTCCTTCTTCAGGACGCCGACGCCGTGTTCGCCCGTGATCGTGCCGCCGAGTTCCAGGCCGAGCGCCATGATGTCGTCGAACGAGGCGCGGGCGCGCCGCGCTTCGTCGGGGTCGGCCTGGTCGAAGCAGACGACGGGATGGGTGTTGCCGTCGCCGGCGTGGGCGCAGACCCCGATGGTCAGGCCGTACGCGGCGGCGATCGCGGCCGTGCCGTCGAGCATCTCGGCCAGCCGGCTGCGCGGGACGCACACGTCGTCGATCATCGTCGCGGTGGAGACGGTCTCCAGGGCGGTGAGCGACAGCCGCCGGGCCTGGAGCAGCAGATCGGACTCGGCCGCGTCCTCGGCGGGGACCACCTGCGTCGCGCCCGCCGCCGTGCACAGCTCGCCGACCGCCGCGAGGTCGGCGGCCGGGTCGGGGGTGTCGAACGCCGCGAGCAGCAGCGCCTCGGTGGAGTCGGGCAGGCCCATCCCGGCCAGCCGGTTGACCGCCCGGATCGTCGTACGGTCCATCAGCTCCAGCAGCGACGGCGTGCGGCCGCTCTCCATGACGGCGCAGACGGCCGCGCAGGCGGCGGTTGCGGACGGGAACTCGGCGGCGAGCGCGAGCTGCCGCGGCGGACGCGGGCGGAGCGCCAGCACGGCGCGCACGACGACGCCGAGGCTGCCCTCGGAGCCGACGAAGAGACGGGTCAGGTCGTAGCCGGCGACGCCTTTGGCGGTGCGGCGGCCGGTGCTGAGCAGCCGGCCGTCGGCGAGGACGACGTCCAGGCCGAGCACGTACTCCGCGGTCACGCCGTACTTGACGCAGCACAGGCCGCCGGAGGCGGTGCCGATGTTCCCGCCGATGGTGCACGTCTCCCAGCTGGAGGGGTCGGGCGGGTAGTACAGGCCGGCCGCCTCGACCCGCCGGGAGAGGGCGGCGTTGACGACGCCGGGCTCCACGACGGCGATCCGGTCGACCGGGTTGATCTCCAGGATCCGGTCCATCCTGGTGAGCGACAGCACGATGCAGCCGTCGTCGGCGTTGGCCGCGCCGGACAGGCCGGTGCGGGCGCCCTGCGGGACGACGGGCACGCGCAGCGCGGTGGCGGTGCGCATGACGTGCTGGACCTGCTCGACGGTGCGGGGCAGGACCACCACGGCGGGGGTGCCCGCCCGGCAGAAGCTCGCCATGTCGCGGGCGTAGGAGACGGTGACGTCCGGATCGGTGAGCACCGCTTCCGCCGGGAGCCCGGCCCGGAGGCGTGTCAGGAGGTCGTCCATGATCCCAGCCTGGCATCCGGGGCCATCGGTGTGAACCCGTCCGCCGGTGCGGTTGGCGTGCGCGGGGGTCCGGTCGTACTGGCGCACAGTGGGCCGCATGAAGTGGCGTACGAAGAGCCGTGCGGACCGCGCGGAGCGCACCATCCGTACGAGGCGTACGAAGGCGGAGCGGGTCACGCACACGGTGCTGCTCGCTGGCGCGGTCGCGGTGGTGGCCGGCGCGGTGCTGGTGTACGTCCCGGGCGTCCCCGGCGTCCCGGACGCCCTGCGGGGAGGGAGCGCGGCGCCGCCCGCGCCCGGCCCGGCGGCGCGGGCGCAGGAGGCGGTGCGGACCGGCACCCAGGCGTCGCTGCCCGAGCTGACCGCGCTCATCGGCGACCGCGAGCGCTGGCTGCGGGACCATCCGCACGACGACGCCTCGTGGGCGGTGCTGGGCACGGCGTACGTGGAGCGGGCCGCGCGGGACGGCGACACGGGCGCGTACGTACGGGCCGAGAAGGCGCTGCGGCGGTCCCTCGCCGTGCGCGCGGCCGCCCGGGGGAACATCGACGCGCAGCTCGGGATGGCCGCCCTGGCCGGGGCGCGGGGCGACTTCGCCCGGGCGAAGCGGTGGGGCGAAGCGGTACGGCAGCGCGAGCCGCGGCGCTGGCAGGCGCACGCGCTGCTCGTCGACGCCTACCGGGGGCTCGGCGAGTACGAGGCCGCCGACAAGGCCGTGGAGGGGCTGCGCGCGCTGAACAAGGGCGTGCCGGCGCTGTCGCGGGCGTCGCGCGCCTACCGCGACAAGGGCTGGCGCGAGGACGCCGCGGCGCTCGCCTCCGACGCGGTGGCGCTCGCCGCGACCCCGGCCGAGCGGGCGGCCTGCCTCCAGCACCTCGGCGACCTGGCGTGGGAGCGCGGCGAGCCGGCGGAGGCGCTCGCCCACTACGCGCCGGCGCTGCGCCTGGTACCGGGCCATGTGCCGTCGCTGGCCGGCCGGGCGCGGGCGCTCGCGGCGCTGGGGCGGGTGGACGACGCGCTGCGGGACTACGCGGCGGTCCTGGCGGAGCGGCCGCTGCCGCAGTACGCGCTGGAGGCGGGCGAGCTGTACGAGTCGCGGGGGCTGGACGGTGACGCGCACGCCCAGTACCGGAAGCTGCGCGAGAGTGCGGCGGAGGCGCTGGCGCACGGGGTGAACGCGACGCTGGTGCTGGCCCGGTACGAGACGGACCACGGCGATCCGGCGACGGCGGTGAAGTGGCTGACCGCGGAGTGGGAGCGGGGACACCGGTCCGTGGACGTGGCGGACGCGCTGGGGTGGGCGCTGTTCCGGGCGGGCAAGAGGGAGGAGGCCCTGGAGTTCGCCGAGCTGGCGACGGACCAGGGGCTGCGCAGTGCGCTGTTCGCGTACCACCGCGGCGAGATCGAGCGGGCGCTCGGGCGGTACGGGCCGGCGCGGCGGCACCTGACGCAGGCGCTGCGCACGAACCCCGCGTTCTCGCCGCTGCTGGCGCCTCAGGCGCGGCGGGCGCTGGCCGTGCTGGGCGAGCCGCCGGCGGGCGGGCCGGCGGATGTGCACGGCTCCGCCGCGCAGCCGGCGCGGCCCGCGGCGGGCGCTCCGGCAGCCCCGTCGGGGGCGCGTCCGTCCCGCTGAGGCGGTGCGCCGCCGGTACCCGTCGGCGCGGGGTGGACGCCCGGCCCCCCGCCCCGGGCGTCCACCTCCTCCGCGGGTCCCGCGGGGCGCGGGGCCGCGGCCGGGCGGGGGGCTCGTCGCGGGGCGGGGGACCGGAAGGGTCAGAGGTTGCCGCGCTTGGCCTGCTCGCGCTCGATCGCCTCGAAGAGCGCCTTGAAGTTGCCCTTGCCGAAGCCCATCGACCCGTGGCGCTCGATGAGTTCGAAGAACACCGTCGGGCGGTCCTGGACCGGCTTGGTGAAGATCTGCAGCAGGTAGCCGTCCTCGTCGCGGTCCGCGAGGATCTTCAGTTCGCGCAGGGTCTCGATCGGGACGCGTGTGTCGCCGACCCACTCGCCGAGCGTGTCGTAGTACGAGTCCGGCGTGTCGAGGAACTGGACGCCGGCCGCGCGCATGGTGCGGACGGTGGCGACGATGTCGTTCGTGGCGAGCGCGATGTGCTGGACGCCCGCGCCGCCGTAGAACTCCAGGTACTCGTCGATCTGCGACTTCTTCTTCGCGATCGCCGGCTCGTTGATCGGGAACTTGACCTTGAGCGTGCCGTCCGCGACGACCTTGGACATGAGCGCGGAGTACTCGGTGGCGATGTCGTCGCCCACGAACTCCTTCATGTTGGTGAAGCCCATGACCTTGTTGTAGAAGGCCACCCACTCGTTCATCCGGCCGAGCTCGACGTTGCCGACGCAGTGGTCGATGGCCTGGAAGGTGCGCTTGGCGGGCGGCTCGACGATCGGGTTCGCGGCGACGAAGCCGGGCAGGTACGGGCCGTCGTAGCCGGAGCGCTCCACGAGGGTGTGGCGCGTCTTGCCGTAGGTGGCGATCGCGGCGAGGACGACCGTGCCGTGCTCGTCCTTGACCTCGTAGGGCTCCTCGATGCCGGTCGCGCCGTGCTCGACGGCGTACGCGTACGCCTTGCGCGCGTCGGGCACCTCGATGGCGAGGTCGATGACGCCGTCACCGTGCGCGGCGACGTGCTCGGCGAGGAAGCGGCCCCGGTCGGTGGACGGCTTGATGACGGACGTCAGCACGAAGCGGGCGGCGCCGTTCGTCAGGACGTAGCTGGCGGTCTCCCGGCTGCCGTTCTCCGGTCCGGAGTAGGCGACGAGCTTCATACCGAAGGCCGTGGAGTAGTAGTGAGCGGCCTGCTTGGCGTTGCCGACGGCGAAGACGACCGCGTCCATTCCCTTCACCGGGAAGGGGTCGGCCTGCCGGGCGGTACCGGGAATGTGGGAGATGGTCTCAGTCATGGCGGCAGGCTCTCTCCGTTCCGCAAGGTGCGCAATAGTTTGCGCGGAGGCTGGGCAATCTGTGCAGTGGATGGGCACTATGGCCGGGCGTTCTGTACAGGATGACCACCCCGGAGGCCCGCATGGCGATCGATCATCTGGACGGCCGGCTCATCGCACTGCTGGCACGGGAGCCGCGTATAGGGGTTCTTGAGGCGTCCCGCCGGCTGGGCGTGGCGCGCGGCACGGTGCAGGCCCGGCTGGACCGGCTCCAGGCGAACGGGGTCATCCGGGGCTTCGGCCCGGAGGTGGACCCGGCGGCCCTGGGGTACCCGGTGACCGCCTTCGCGACGCTGGAGATCAAGCAGGGGCAGGGCGCGGACGTGCGGGAGCACCTGGCGGGGGTGCCCGAGGTGCTGGAGCTGCACACGACGACGGGGCACGGGGACATGCTGTGCCGGCTGGTGGCGCGCTCGAACGCGGATCTGCAGCGGGTGATCGACCGGGTCGTCGGCTTCGGGGGCATCGTGCGGGCGTCCACGGCGATCGTCATGGAGAACCCCGTACCGCTGAGGATCATCCCGCTGGTGGAGCAGGCCGCCGGGGAGTGAGCCGGCCGGGGGCGGGAGCGCCCCGGCGCGGAGTTGCCGGGCGCGGTCGCCAGGAGGTGGCGGCAGGTGGCCGGGGAGCACCCGAGGGGCATGCAAAGAAGTGCTTGCAAGCCTTCCTTTGCAAGCCTACGCTTGCTGCCATGCCCGAGCCCGAGAAGAACGAGCCCGGCGGGCCCCCCGGCCCGATCCGCCAGCTCGACCCCCGCTCCCTGCGCGGTCTGGCCCACCCCCTGCGCATCCGGCTGCTGGCCGCCCTGCGCCACCACGGCCCCGCCACCGCCTCCCAACTGGCCGACCGCCTCGGTGAGTCGAGCGGCGCCACCAGCTACCACCTGCGCCAGCTCGCCTCCCACGGCTTCGTCGAGGACGCCCCCGAGCGCGGCAAGGGCCGCGAGCGCTGGTGGCAGGCGGTCCACCAGGGGACGTCCTGGGACCCCTCGCTCTTCGAGGACGAGGACCCCGGGACGCGCGGCGCGGTCAACGTGTTCCTGCACGAGATCGCGACCCTGCACGCGCAGGAGCTCAACACCTGGATCGGCACCATGCGCGACTGGCCCGGCGAGTGGGCCCGCAGCGCCGACCTGAGCGACTTCACGCTGCGCCTGAGCGCCCGGCAGCTGCGCGAACTCGACGAGAAGGTGCACGCCGTCATCAACGGCTACCGCGACGCCGAGCCGGACGAGGACGCCACGCAGGTGCGCCTCCATCTGCACGCGTTCCCGCAGCGGAGCGACTGACGGACCGCCCGGCCGGCGGCGCGAAGGAACGAAAGACCGAAGGAGAGGACCTCCCGTGATGCACCCCGACGTCCACCGGCAGCTCCACGCCCGGCGGGCCGCCGAATTACACCGCGCCGCACCCCCGCGCCGCCGCCCCGCACCGCCCCGGCGGCGCCGCCCCGCCGTACGCGTCCGTGTGGGCTGGGTCCTCGTGGAGCTGGGCCTGCGCCTGGTCCGGACGCGGGGCCCCGCCGCGCGCACCGCGTGACCGCGCGGCGCGGCGGGCGCGCGCCGCTGGCCGCCGTGCTGGCGGCCAACGCGATATCGATCACCGGCAACGCGCTGACCCTCATCGGCGTCCCGTGGTTCGCGCTCCAGACCACGGGCAGCCCCGGCAAGGCCGGGCTGGTGGCGTTCTGCGCGACCCTGCCGGTCGTCGTCTCGGCGCTCGCCGGCGGGCCGGTCATCGACCGGGTCGGCCGGCGCCGGGTCAGCATCGCGTCGGACCTGGTGTGCGCCCTGGCCCTGGCCGCGATCCCGTTCCTGCACCGGGCCGGGCGGCTCGACTTCTGGGTCCTGTGCCTGCTGATGGCCGTCACCGGACTGTTCCACGCGCCCGGCGAGACGGCCCGGCACGTCCTCGTGCCGGACCTCGCCGAACGGGCCGGCACCACGCTGACCCGGGCCGCGAGCCTCTTCGACGCGGTGTCGCGGGGTGCCCGCATGACGGGGGCCGCGCTCGCGGGCGTCCTCATCGCGGTGATGGGCGCGGAGACGGTCCTGCTGCTGGACGCCGCGACCTTCGGGGTGTCGGCGCTGCTGATCCTCGCGGGCGTCCGCGGCGTCGCGGCCGCGGAGCCGCGCAAGCAGACAGCCGCCGTCTCCTTCGCCGACTACCGCGCCCAGCTGCGCGAGGGGTACGCCTTCGTGCTGCGCACCCGGCTGCTGCTGGCGGTGGTGGTGCTGGTGATGCTCACCAACGGGCTGAACCAGGGCTGGAGCGCGGTGCTGCTGCCGGTGCACGCGCAGCGGCACCTCGGCGGTGCCGGAGCCATCGGGCTGATCACCGCTGTCTTCGGCGGCTGCGCCCTGCTCGGCGCCCTGCTGTACGCGGCGGCCGGGCACCGCTTCCGCCGGCTGCCGGTGTTCACCGTCGCGTTCCTGCTCGGCGGGGCGCCGCGGTACGTCGTCGCGGGGCTGACGGACGGCCTGTGGCCGCTGGTGGTGGCGGCGGGAGTCAGCGGGCTGGCCGTCGGGACGCTCAACCCGATCCTCACCACGGTGCTGTACGAGCGCGTCCCCGACGCACTGCGCAGCCGGGTCTCCGGCGTGACCACGGCCGGGGTGCTGCTGGCGGCGCCGCTGTGCGGGGTGGGCACCGGCTACCTCGTGGAGGGCGCCGGACCGGTGGCCGCCCTGCTCGGCACCGGGGCCCTGTACTTCCTGGTGACGCTCGCCCCGGCGCTCTTCCCGTCCTGGCGGCAGATGGACCGGCCGCCGCCGCTCAGCAGCTCGGGACCTTCGTCCCCTGCTCCAGCGCCCTCAGGGACGCCACCGCGTCCTTGAGCGTGGTGACCGGGATGAGCCGCATGCCGCCGGGCAGTTCGGAGACCGCCTGCGCGCACTCGTCCTTCGGTACGAGGAAGACGGTGGCGCCGTCGCGCCCGGCGGCCTGCGTCTTGAGGGACACCCCGCCGACGGCGCCGACCGTGCCGTCCGGGCTGATCGTGCCCGTACCGGCGATGGTGCGCCCGCCGGTGAGGTCGCCGCCCGCGCCGTCGCCGTCGAGCTTGTCCACGATGCCGAGCGCGAAGAGCAGCCCGGCGCTGGGCCCGCCGATGTCGGCGAGGCGCAGGGTGACCTTGACCTCCTTCGGGCTCCTGCCGAGGTAGCCGAGGGCGGCGCGGGTGGCGTCCTGCTGCGACTCCTCCATCTGCGCGATGTTGCGCTTCTCGATCTCCCGGTCGGTCCGGCCGGGCGGGTAGACGGAGTCGTGCGGCAGGACCGCCCGGTCCGTGCGGAACCAGCCGTCGACGACGTCCGCGAGGTCGACGTCGGTGCGGGGCCCGGTGGCGACGATGGTCGTCATGCGCAGCTGGCCCTGCGTCCTGCGGACGGGGGCTCCGGAAATGGTGATCACCTCCTGCCCCTGGTGCCTGCCCAGCACGTCGGAGGTCGAGCCGGGCTGCGCCAGCGTGAACGGCAGCGGCGCGAGCGCGGCCACCCCGAGCAGCGCGAGCACGGGCAGCCCGGAGAGCAGCAGCGCGTGGGTCCGGTTACGCAGGAGACTGGAGAGCAGCACGGTGCCAATCTATCGGCCGCGTCCCCGCCCGCCGCGCGTCGCCCGGCACCCCCGCGTCCGGGTGCTCAGCGCAGCGCGTCCGCGACCTCGCGGGCCGCGTCGACCACGCGCGGGCCGACGCGCTCGGGCACGGCGTCCGCGAGCATCACCACCCCCACGCTGCCCTCGATCCCGGTGACGCCCACCAGCGGAGCCGCAGCGCCGCTCGCGCCCGCCTCCAGCTCGCCGTGCGTCAGCGTGTACCCGGGGTCGTCCAGGGCGCCCTGGCGGGCGGCGAGGATCGCGCGGCCGGCGGCGCCCCGGTCCAGTGGGTGGCGGAACCCCGCCCGGTAGGCCACGTGGTAGTCGGTCCAGGTCGGTTCGACGACCGCGACGGCGAGCGCCTCGGCCCCGTCGACCAGCGTCAGGTGGGCGGTGGCGCCGATGTCCTCGGCCAGCGACCGCAGGGCGGGCAGCGCCGCCTCGCGCACCAGCGGGTGGACCTGGCGGCCCAGCCGCAGCACACCGAGACCCACACGGGCCCGGCCGCCGAGGTCCCGGCGTACGAGCGCGTGCTGTTCGAGGGTGGCGAGCAGTCGGTAGACGACGGTGCGGTTGACGCCGAGTTTGTTGGACAACTCGGTGACGGTCAGCCCGTGGTCGGTGTCGGCGAGCAGTTTGAGGACGCGCAGTCCCCGGTCGAGCGTCTGGGAGGTCTCCGCGGTCACGACGCCCTCTCCTTCGGAGTGAGTGGCGGCGGACACTCTCGTCGTCGGTTGCGGCACCGGTCCCATCGGCGACGCACGACAGAGGCCGCCGGCAGGCCATGGCACACCGGCTGCGCTCCGCGGCGGCGCTGCCACGGGGCGTTTCATTGCGATTGCCGGGGACAGTAGCGAGCGACTCCGCTCAGCGGAAGACCTCGTCCAGAATCCGGGCGCAAGCGGTTGCCACCCGGGCGTTTGATCCCGGTATGCCCCGGGGCGCCCGCGGGCGCGGGAGCCACGGTTGCGCGCCGGTGTCCGCCGGCGCGGGCACACCGCACCGCTGACCGGTCAGCGCATGCGGGTGGCCCACTCCTGCACCTTTTTGATCCTTTCGCGGATCTGCCCCGCCGTGGCCTCCGCGCTCGGCGGACCGCCGCACACCCGCCGCAGCTCGGTGTGGATCACGCCGTGGGGCTTGCCGCTCTGGTGGACGTAGGCGCTGACCATCGTGTTGAGCTGCTTGCGCAGCTCCAGCAGCTCCTTGTGCGAGACGACCGGACGCCGCTCGGCCGGGAGCTCCAGCAGGTCGGCCTCCTCGGCCGGCTTCTGCCTGCTGTGCGCGATCTGCCGCGCCTGCCGCTTGCGCAGCAGCAGCTGCACCTGGTCGGGCTCCAGCAGTCCGGGGATGCCGAGGTAGTCCTGCTCCTCCTCGCTGCCCGGGTGGGCCTGCATGCCGAACTCGGCGCCGTCGTACAGCACCCGGTCGAAGACCGCGTCGGACTCCAGCGCCTCGAAGGGCAGCATGTCCTGTTCGCCGGTGTCCTCGTCCTGCTGCTTGTTGGCCTCGTCCATCTCCTTCTCGGACTCGGCGTAGGGGTCCTCGTCGGCGCCGTCCTTCTTCGGCTTGTCGAGGGCGTGGTCGCGCTCGACCTCCATCTCATTGGCGAACGTCAGCAGCGTCGGGATCGTCGGCAGGAACACCGACGCGGTCTCGCCGCGCCTGCGGGACCGTACGAAACGGCCCACCGCCTGCGCGAAGAACAGCGGGGTCGAGATCGTCGTCGCGTACACGCCGACGGCGAGACGCGGCACGTCGACGCCTTCCGACACCATCCGGACGGCGACCATCCACCGGTCGTCGCCCTCGCTGAACTCGTCGATCCGCTTCGACGCGCCCGCGTCGTCGGACAGGACGACGGTCGCCCTGGTCCCGGTGATCTCGCGGATGAGCTTGGCGTACGCGCGCGCCGAGTCCTGGTCGGTGGCGATGACCAGGCCGCCCGCGTCGGGGATGCCCTTGCGCACCTCGGTGAGCCGCTGGTCGGCGGCGCGCAGCACGTTCGGCATCCAGTCGCCGCGCGGGTCGAGCGCCGTGCGCCAGGCCTGCGAGATCGCGTCCTTCGTCATGGGTTCGCCGAGCTTCGCCGCGACCTCGTCGCCCGCCTTGGTGCGCCAGCGCATGTTGCCGCTGTAGCTGAGGAAGATCACGGGCCGGACGACGCCGTCGCCCAGGGCGTTGCCGTAGCCGTACGTGTAGTCGGCCGACGACCTGCGGATGCCGTCGTTGCCCTCCTCGTACGTGACGAAGGGGATGGGGTTGGTGTCGGACCGGAACGGCGTACCGGTGAGCGCGAGGCGGCGCGTTGCGGGCTCGAAGGCCTCCAGGCACGCCTCGCCCCAGGACTTGGAGTCGCCGGCGTGGTGGATCTCGTCGAGGATCACGAGCGTCTTGCGCTGCTCGCTGCGGTTGCGGTGGAGCATCGGCCGCACGCCGACGCCGGCGTACGTGACCGCGACCCCGTGGTACTCCTTGCTGAGCGGCCCGGCGCTGTAGTCGGGGTCCAGCTTGATGCCTATGCGCGCCGCCGCGGCGGCCCACTGCTTCTTCAGGTGCTCGGTCGGCGCGACCACGGTGACCTGCTGCACGACGTGGTGGTGCAGCAGCCAGGACGCGAGCGTGAGCGCGAAGGTGGTCTTGCCCGCGCCGGGCGTCGCGACCGCGAGGAAGTCGCGGGGCTGCTCCTGGATGTACTTCTCCATCGCTGCCTGCTGCCAGGCGCGCAGCTTGTTGGCGGTGCCCCAGGGGGCGCGGCCGGGGAAGGCGGGTGAGAGGTGATGGGAGGCGGTAGTAGTCACGGTCTCCGCTTCGGGCCTCGGTTACGGCGTTACGTACGACAACCGGGCCACCCTACCGGTGGCCCCGGCCCCCTCCCGGCCGTACGCGGCCGTGACCGCGCGGACTGCGATGCGGCTCACACCGGCCCCGGCCGGCGCCGCGGTCAGCGCTCCCGCACCGCCAGCCGCGTCGCCACCCAGGCCCCCGCCAGGGCCACCGCCGCCACCGGCAGGAACACCGCGGCGAAGGCCGCCGGGTGCCCGCCCGCGGCTCCGGCCGCCGGGGCGTGCCCGGCCGCGGAGCCGCCGCCCAGCGCGGCGAAGGCGGCCCCGCCCGCGGCGAGGAGCAGCACGTTGGCCAGGCCGTCGGAGATCTGCAGGGCCGCCGAGTTGGCGCCCACCTCCTCCGGCGCCGACAGCTTCAGCAGCAGCACGCTGGTCGAGGCGATGACCAGGCCCATGCCGAGGCAGCCGAAGCCCCACGCCACGCCCACGGTCCACACGGGCACGGAGGGGATCAGCACGCTCGGCACGGTCGCTATGGCCGCCGCGACCAGCAGCATGCCGAGCACCACCAGCCGCTCGCGGTACGGCTCCACGCGCGGCCGCGCCTGGATGTACGAGCCCAGCGCCCAGGCCGCGCCGCCCACCGCCAGCGACAGGCCGGCCATGGTGGGGCTCAGGCCCCGCTCGCTGACCAGCATCAGCGGCACGAACGACTCCGCCGCGACGAACGACCCGGCCGCCACGCCGCGCAGCAGCACCACCGACGGCAGGCCCCGCGCCGCCCGGTAGGTGCCGCGCGGCAGCAGCCCGCGCACGGCGGGCACCACGAGCGCCGCCCCCGCCGCCGCCGGGAGCACCGACAGCCACCGCGCGTCCTGCACGGACACGGCCTGCCCCGCGTACTGCAGCAGCCCGACCCCGAGCGATATCGCCAGTGCCAGCCGGATGCGGCGCCCGTCGAACGGCACCGGGGGCGCCGCGGGGTCCGCCGGGCCGGACGCCCGGCGCCGTATCGCGGGCAGCGCGAGGGCCAGCGGCAGCACGACGAGCACGGGGATGCCGACGAAGACCCAGCGCCAGCCGAGCCGTTCGGTGACCGTGCCGGCCACCAGCGGCCCCACCACGGACGGCACGATCCAGCTCGCGGCGAACGCCGCCATGATCGCCGGCCGCAGGTGTTCCGCGTAGGCGCGGCTGACGACGACGTAGAGCGCCACGATCACCAGCCCGCCGCCGAGGCCCTGGACCGCGCGGCCGGCGATGAACAGCCACATCGCCCCGGCGGTGCCGGAGAGCAGCAGCCCGGCCGCGAAGGCGGAGATGCCGGCGGCGAGCGGGGCGAGCGGCCCGGCGCGGTCGGACCACTGGCCGGACAGGACCATGGCGAAGAGGCTCGTGGTGAAGTACGCGGAGAACGCGAACGCGTACAGCGGGATCCCGTTCAGCTCGCGCGCGGCCACCGGCATCGCCGTCCCGACGGCGGTCGCCTCGAAGGCGATCAGCAGGACGACGGAGACGATCCCGGTACTGAGCGCGCGGTGGTCCCGGTCGAGGACGCCGCCGGCCTTCGCGGGGTCGGCGGCGGGTGTCCGGGCACTGCTCTCCAAGGCGGTCATGCCCCTTACCGTAAGGGCCAACCGATGCTTTGACCCCTGTCCAGGGGTGGGAGAGCCCTGGTCCCTTGGTCGTACGACCCGCAGCGTGAACGCGGTATGGCAGTCGTGTTGCGACCTCCCCCGCGGCCTTCCGGCCCCGGCCGCGCGGCGCCTACCGTCGTTCACGCAGCACCGCACAGGACCGTGTGCCCGAGTGGCCGAGGGGCTGGATTGCAAACCCAGTTACGCGGGTTCGATTCCCGCCGCGGTCTCCGCCGAAGGGTCCTGAGGACCCCTCAGATCCTGGCCCGGTCCCGCCGGGCCAGGATCGCCTCCACCGTCGCCTCGACGGTCAGCTCCGAGGTGTCGAGCCAGAGCCCGGTCCGCGGCGTCTCCTCCCGCAGCACCCGGTCCAGGCCCTCGGGCGTCCACCCGCCGCCGTAGCCGGTCTTGCCGCGCCCCGCCTCCCGGGCCGCCACCGCGCCCGCGTGCGGGGCGAGGACGACGACGTACAGCGGCCGGGTCCGTACGAGACGGGTGAAGGCCGGCAGGTGCTCGCCCAGCACCACGTCCTGGACGACGGCGGTGAAGCCGTCGGCGGCATAGGTGTCGGCGGCCGCCGCCGCCAGCCGGTGGCGCAGCCGCAGTTGGGCGAGGGCCTCTTCACCGGGCTCGGGCAGCATCTCCGCGCGCCCGGACACGATCATGCGGCGGAAGGCGTCCCCGCGTACGTGCGCGGCGCGCGGCAGCCGCTCGGCCAGCGCCTGGGCGACCGTGGACTTGCCGGCCGCCATGACGCCGGTGACGAGGACGACGGCCGGGCCGAAGGCGTCCACCGCTCAGGCCGTCGGTACGGCCACCGCCGCCTGGGGCCGGATCGGGAGGCGGTTGACGGGGCGGCCGGTGGCGGCGCGGACCGCCGAGGCGACCGCCGCCGGGGAGGTGACCACCGGGACGGCGCTCGCGGCCTTGGCGCCGAAGGGCGCCACGACATCGCGCTCCTCGACGAGCTTCACGATGCGGATGTCCGGGGCGTCGAGGGACGTCGGGAGGGCGTAGCCGGTGAGGTCGGGGTGACGGACCAGACCGCGGGCCGTGCGGAGGTTCTCGGTGAGCGCCGCGCCGATGCCCTGGGTGACGCCCGCCTCGATGCGGGTGGCGAGCTGGGCCGGGTTCAGGATCCGGCCCACGTCCTGGGCGACCGCCATGTCGACCACCCGGACCGCGCCGAGCTCGATGTCGACGTCCACGACCGCGCGGATCGCGCAGAACGCGAGGCCGACGAAGGCGTCGCCCTGGCCGGCCTCGTCGAGGGGCTCGGTGGGGTGCGGGCGGCACTGGGCGGTGGCCCACAGCTCCTTGCCGTCCAGCGCCTCCATGACGGTGGTCGACAGCACGCCGTCGTACGAGGTGATCTTGCCGTCGGCGATCTGGAGCAGCTCGGTGGACATGCCGAACTTGTGGGCCAGCGGTTGCAGCAGCTGGGTGCGGACCATCTTGGCGGCCCGCTCGACCGCGCCGCCCGAGACCCAGGTATGCCGGCCGTGGGTGGCGGGCCCGGCGGGCGGCTGGTCGGTGTCGACCGAGGCGACGTGCACCTCGTCGATGCCCAGGGTCTCCTGGACGATCTGGCGGGCGAGGGTGGAGAACCCCTGGCCGGTCTCGACGGCCGCGCAGATGACGGTGGCGACGCCGTCCTGGACCTTGACCGTGGCCGTGGAGACCTCGTCCGTGCCCTCCGCGCCGAGCATGTGGACCATGCCGACCGCGTAGCCGACGCCCCGCCGGACCGCGCCGGGCTCGCCCGCGCCCTCCGGGCCGCCGGGCAGCAGCCAGTCGTCCTCCGGGGAGTCCTTGGGCAGCGGCGGGAGGGGGGCGTCGCGGACCGCGCGGAGCAGTTCGGCGACCGGTGCCGGGCAGGTGACCGTCTGGCCGGTGGGGAGGATGTCCCCGGTCGCCAGGACGTTGCGCAGCCGCAGCTCCGCCGGGTCCAGGCCCAGGCGCGAGGCCAGCTTGTCCATCTGGGCCTCGTACGCGGCGCAGACCTGCATCGCGCCCTCGCCGCGCACATGGCCGGAGGGCGGGTTGTTGGTGCGGACGGCCCAGCCCTCGACGAAGGCGTGCGGCACGACGTACGGGCCGCAGGCGAAGGCGACCGCGGCGGCGAGCGACTCCGACGACGCCTCGGCGTACGCGCCCGCGTCGAGGAGGATCTGCGCCTCGACCTTGATCAGGCGGCCCTCGGCGTCGGCGTGGTGGCGGTAGCGCAGCAGGGTGGGGTGGCGGTGGGCGTGGCCGAGGAAGGACTCCTCGCGGGTGGCGGCCAGCTTGACCGGGCAGCCGGTGCGCAGGGCGAGCAGGCCCAGCGGGATCTGGAAGCCGGGGTCCTCGCGGTCGCCCATGGCTCCGGGGACGCCGGTGACGACGACCTTCACCTGATCGGGGCTCAGGCCGAAGCAGGCGGCGGCCAGGTCGCGGTCGGTGTGCGGGTCGGTGGACGCGGTGTAGATCTCGACGCCGCCGTCCGGGCGCGGCACCGCGAGTCCGGCCTCCGCGCCGATCGGCGCGGGGTCCTGGCGGCCGATGCGGTAGAGGCCCTCGACGATCACCTCGCCCGTCGCCTCGGGGTCGCCGTAGCGCAGGGGGATGTGCCGGATCAGGTTGCCGTCGGGGTGGAGGGGCGGGGCCGCGAAGGCCTTCTCCGGGTCGGTGACGGGGTCGAGGACCTCGTACTCGACCGCGATGGCCGCCGCGGCGAGCCGGGCCGTGTCGGGGTGGTCGGCGGCGACCGCGGCGATGGCCTCGCCGTGGTGGCGGACGAGGTCGGCGGCGAAGACGGGACGGTCGGCGACGCTGCGGCCGTACGTGGCGTTGCCGGGCACGTCCGCGTGCGTCACCACGGCGCGGACGCCCGGCATCTCCACCGCGGCGCTCGTGTCGACGGAGACCACGCGCGCGTGCGCGTGCGGGGAGCGCAGCACGGCCGCCCAGAGCAGACCCTCGGCCCACAGGTCCGACGCGTAGGGGAAGGTGCCCTCGGCCTTGGCGCGGGCGTCGGCGGACGGGAGCGACGCGCCGATCCCGTGGTCCGGGAGCTCCTGCTGGGGGCCGTCGACCGCCGGGATGGCGGTGGCCGCGTCGTTGCTCACGCCGTGCCTCCGTCGTGCGGGTGGTGAACCTGGTGCGGGATGCGGGCCTCTTCGGCCGCCTCGGCCGCCGCGGCGGCGCTCGCGGCGCGCTCGGCGGCCACTTCGCGCACGGCGTCGACGACGCCGCGGTAGCCGGTGCAGCGGCAGAGGTTTCCGCAGAGCGCCTGGCGGGTCTCCATCTCGGTCGGGGCGTGGTTGCCCTCGAGGAGGTCGTGGACGGTCATGGCCATGCCGGGGATGCAGAAGCCGCACTGGACGGCTCCGCACGCGGCCAGGGCCCGCTGGACGTCGGAGGGTTCGCCGTCCACGGCGAGTCCTTCGACCGTACGGACCTCGCTGCCGGCCGCGGTGGCCGCGGGCACGAGGCAGGAGGCGACGAGGCGGCCGTCGACCTGGACGTTGCAGGCGCCGCACTCGCCCTGCGAGCAACCGTCCTTGGCGCCGGCGAGGCCGAGGCGCTCCCGCAGCACGTACAGCAGGGATTCGCCGATCCACGCCTCGGTGACGGGGCGGTCGGCGCCGTTGACGCGCAGGACGTACGAGATGTGCGGGTGCTCGTCGCTGTCGGTGACGCGGGTGGGGGCCGCGGCGTCCGGCGCGGGGGCTTCCTGCGCCGGGGCCGGCCCGGGCTCCGGCGCCGGGTCGGGGGCAGAGGCGGGGGCGGGCTGCTGTGCCGGGGCCTCCTGGGCAGCCGCCGCGCCGGAGTCAGCCGGGCCCTCGGCGGACGGCTCGGGGGCCGGCTGCTCCGGGGACGCGGGGTGCTCGGGGCGCTCCGGGGACGCGGCGGGTTCGTGCGTCCCGGGCTCCGGCTGCGGGGCGGGCTCGGGCTGAGGCTGCGGGGCGGGCTCCGGCTCCGGCTGCGGGGCAGGCGTCGCCCAGGGGGCGGGGGCGCCGCCCGGGAGCGTCGCCGGAGGGTTGCCGCTGGTCCACTCGGAGGCGAGCGCGGACGTCGTGAACTCGCCCGACTCGTCCGGAAGATCACCCCGGGCCACCGGGATCGTCCACTGGCCGGTCAGCTCGGACGGCGCCTGCTCCGACTGCGGGGCCGCCGCCTGCGGGTAGGTCCACTGCCCGGTCGCGTTCGGGTCGTGCGCCGCCCACGCCTCGGCGGGCACGTAGCCGTGCCCGGGCGCGGCGAGCGGGGCCCCGTCCGGCGACAGGTCCGCGGGCAGCTGGACGAAGGCGGTGGCGTCGCCGTCGTACTCGCCCTGCGGTGTCGGCCGCCAGCCGCCCTGCCCGTGGCCGTACTCCTGGCCGTACTGCTCGTACGGCTCGTACTCCTGCTCGCGCCCGTTCGCGTTCTCGTCCGCGGTCACGACAGCGCCCTCCCCAGTGCTCGTCGGGCCAGCGCGGCGACCGTGCGCCGCAGGTGCAGTACGGCGGGCGGCAGCTGCTCCCCGCCCTGCTGGTCCGGGATGCAGGCCGCCGCGACGTACTCACCGAACGCGGTGAGCGCCTCCGGCGCCAGTCCGCGGTCGCCGTCCCAGTCGATCAGCGACGCGATCCAGCGCTCGGCCTCCAGCGGCCGCAGCGGCATCGGGGCGATGGCGCCCACCGCACAGCGCACACCGCGCCGCGCCGGGTCCAGGACCAGGGCGACGGACGCCGTGGCGCGGCCCGGGCCGGTGCGGCCGGTGGCCTTCAGGAACACCTGCGGGGCGTGCAGCAGCGGTACCCGGACGAAGCCGACGAGCTCGCCCGGCGCGAGCAGTTCGCGTCCGGCCAGCAGGTACGAGACCGGGATCTCGCGCGTGCCGCCCGGTCCCGCCACCACGAGCTCGGCCTCCAGGGCGGCGAGCACGGGCAGGGAGTCACCGGTGGGCGCGGCGCTGACGATGTTGCCGCCGAGCGTGCCGGCGTTGCGGATCTGCGGCGGTCCGGCGGCGCGGGCGGCCGCGGCGAGCGCCGGGATGAGCGCCGCGAAGTCGGGGCGCCCCATGCGCGCGTGGGTGAGCCCCGCGCCCAGGAGGGCATGGCCGTCCTGGTACTGCCAGCCACGGATCTCGTTGACGCGGCCGAGTCCGACGAGGCCCGCCGGGCGCAGCTGCCCCCGGTTGACGGCGGCCATCAGATCGGTGCCGCCCGCGACGGGCACGGCGGCGGGCATGGCCGTGAGCGCCGCCACGGCCGCGTCGAGCGTGGCCGGCAGCGTCACGGACTGCGCCGCCTGCGGTGCGTGCGTGGTCAACCCAGCTGCCCCTTCCCGGTGTCCCCGGTCGTCCCGGCTGTCCCGCCTGTGTTGCCGTACCGTACGTGCTCACAGCCCCGACGTGGCAACTCTGGCACATCTTCCGGGCCGCTCGACGCGAGGGTCCACGAAGGGCGCATCCGTCCCGGACATCCCGTGACCTGCGAGATGCACCGGTTTGCCGCATCCTCCATGGCTGGTGCGGATTGCCACTTCCCGGCGACCTTGTACGACTTATCCGGCGGGGCCTCCGCGGTGTGCGGGGCGAGGCGCGGGGCGCGGGGCGCGGGGTGTGCGCCCAGGGCGGCCCGGGGCGGGTCTCACACGTTCGGGGGCGGCCCTTCGGCGGGGCGTCCGGCGACACCGGGGCGCCGCTGCCACGGCAGGGGGCCGCCGGGCGGGCGGTAGTCGACGCCGAGCGCGTCGAGGCGCGCGTAGTGGGCGGTCATCCGGCGCTCGAAGTCCGCGAAGTCCCGCTCGGCGGGGGCGGGCAGCCCGGCGCACCAGGCGACCTCGGCGAAGGCGGCGAGGCGCGGGAAGACCTGGTAGTCGACGCGGGAGCGGTTGTCCATGACCTCGGTCCAGGCGTTGGCCTGGGTGCCGATGACGTGGGCGGCGGCCTCCGGGGAGAGCTGTGGCGGCAGGGGCTCGAAGCGGTAGACGTCCTCCAGGGTCCGGACGTACCCGAGGGGCACCGGCTCGTCGTCGCCCGGCGCTTGGCGGTGGTCGAGGTAGACGTGCTGCTCGGGGCACATGACGACGTCGTGCCCGGCCTCGGCGGCGGCGATCCCGCCGGCGTAGCCGCGCCAGGACGACACGGCGGCGCCCGGGGCCAGGCCGCCCTCCAGGATCTCGTCCCAGCCGATCAGCCGGCGGCCGCGCTCCGCCAGCCAGCGGTCGAAGTGCCGCACGAACCACGACTGGAGCCCGTCCTCGTCCGCCAGGCCCAGTTCCGCGATGCGCGCCTGCGCGGCCGGGGACGCCTTCCACTGGTCCTTGGGGCACTCGTCGCCGCCGAGGTGGACGAAGGGCGACGGGAAGAGGTCGAGGACCTCCTCCAGGACGCCCTCGAAGAAGCGCAGGGTGGTGTCGGTGGGGGCGAGGACGTTCGGGTTGACGCCCCAGGTGTCCCAGACGCGGAGAGCGGCCGTGTCGACGACGTCGGTGTTGCCGAGGTGGGGGTACGCGGCGATGGCGGCCTGCGCGTGGCCCGGGATGTCGATCTCCGGTACGACGCGGACGTGGCGTTCGGCGGCGTACGCGACGATCTCGCGGATGTCGGCGTGCGTGTAGTAGCCGCCGTGCGGCGTGTCGTTCCACAGCGGCGAGGCGCGGTGCCCCTGCTTGGTGCGGGCCCGCCAGGCGCCGACAGCGGTGAGGTGGGGGTGGCGTTCGATCTCGATGCGCCAGCCCTGGTCGTCGGTGAGGTGCAGGTGCAGGACGTTCAGCTTGTGGGCGGCGAGGAGGTCGACGTAGCGCAGGACGTCGTCCTTGGGGAGGAAGTGGCGTGCCACGTCGAGCAGGAGACCGCGCCAGGGGAAGCGGGGGCCGTCCTCGACGGTCACGTACGGCAGGTCCCAGTCACGGCCGGGCGGCCCGACGGGTGCCCTGCGGTACGCGTCGGGCCCGAGCAGCTGACGGAGCGTCTGGACGCCCCAGAAGACGCCGGCGGCGCTGCCGCCCTCGACGACCACGGCGGCGTCCTCCACGGAGCCGTCGGTGGACAGCCGGTAGCCCTCCGGGCCGTACTCCCGATCGACGTCCGCGCCGATCCGCAGCACGATCGCGCGCGGGCCGCCGCCGGGCGCCAGCGGGAGACCGGTGGCGGCGCCGAGCGAGGCGCGCAGCAGCCGGGCGACGCCCTCGGTGCCGGGGCGGGCGTCCACGGTGGTGTCCTCGTCGAGGGAGAAGTACCCGGGGGAGTCCGCCCGGCACGCGGTGCGGCGGGGCGCCGGGATGAGGTCGTTGTCGTCCATGCCGGCCGTCAGTCCTTCACCGCGCCGCCGAGCCCGGACACCAGGCGGCGCTGTACGAGTACGAAGAAGACCAGGACCGGGATGGTCATGACGGTCGACGCGGCCATGATGCCGCCCCAGTCGTTCTCGTCCGGCTTGAAGAAGACGAGCAGCGCCATGGGCAGGGTCGACTGCGAGGTGTCGCTGATGAGGAACGACTTCGCGAACAGGAAGTCGTTCCAGGTGGAGATGAACGAGAAGACGCTCGTCGCGACGAGGCCGGGCAGCACCAGCGGGAAGAGGATCTGCCACAGGAAGCGGGTCCTGCTCGCGCCGTCGAGGTACGCGGCCTCCTCCAGCGCCTCGGGCACGGCCTTGACGAAGCCGCGCAGCATCCAGATGGCGAACGGCAGGGAGAACGCGATGTGCGGCAGGATCAGCGCGCCGAGGGTGTTGAGCTGGCCGAGGTCCCGCATCAGGAAGAACAGCGGGATGGTCAGCGCCTCGACGGGGACCATCTGCGCGATGAGGAACATCACCAGCAGGGTCGTGCGGAAGCGGAACCGGAAGCGGGTGACGGCCGTGGCGGCGAGGAACGCGATGAGGGCGGACGCGACGACGACGGCGCCCGCGACGGTCAGGCTGTTGAGGAAGTAGCGGCCGAAGTCCTGCTGTTCGAAGACCCGGCGGAAGGAGTCGAGGGACGGGGACAGCGTCCAGGGGCGGGGGGCGGTGGACTGGATCTCACCCGCCGGTTTCAGGGCGGACAGGACCATCCAGTACAGGGGGAAGGCGACGACGGCCGCGATCAGGAGGGCGGCGGCCTCGGCGGCGAGGCGGCCGGGCTTGCGCAGGCGCGGCAGGCTCACAGGTGTTCTCCCTGGCGTCGCAGGAGGCGGAGGTGGACCAGGGTGACCGCGAGCAGGATCAGCAGCATGACGACGCCGATCGCCGCGCCCAGGCTGTACTGGGAGGACGCGAAGGCCTTCTGGTAGGCGTAGACGTTGAGGACGAGGTTCTGGCCGGCGATGCCGCCGCCGCCCGTCATCACGTAGATCTGGGTGAAGACCTTGAAGTCCCAGATCACCGACTGGATGGTGACCACCGCCAGGATCGGCCGCAGCAGCGGTGCCGTGACGGAGCGCCAGGTCCGCCACGACGAGGCGCCGTCGAGGGCGGCGGCCTCCAGGACCTCGGAGGGGACGGCCTTGATGCCCGCGTAGACGGTCACCATCACGAAGGGGAACGAACACCACACGACTTCGAACAGGACGAGCGCGAAGGCGCTGTAGCGGCCGTACGTCCACGAGAGGTCACCGAGGCCGAGGACCTTGTTGACGGGGCCGAAGTCCGGGTCGAAGAGGAAGACCCAGACGGTGGACCCGGTGACGGCGGGCGTGGCCCACGCGCCGAGGGCGGCGAGCATGAGCGCGAGGCGCGGGAGGGCGCGGACCCGGGTGAGCAGGACGGCGAGGGCGCAGCCGAGGGCGAGGGTGGCGGCGACGCAGGCGGCGGCGAACGCCACGGTGGCGAGGAGGACCTGCCGGAACTGCTCGTCGCGCAGGAGGGCCGCGTAGTTGCCGAACCCCTGGAAGGAGGTCGGTTCGCCGCCGCTGACCTGGGCCTGGGTGTACTCCAGGAGCGAGATGAGCCCGAGCTGGTGGATGGGGTACACAAGGAGCCCGCCGAGCACGGCGAGCGCGGGTGCGAGGTAGAGCCAGGGGGTCCAGCCCCCGCTCCCCCGCCCGGCCGCCCGCCGTGTCCGGGGCCGGGGCACGGCGGGCCGGTACGGCGCCGGCGGGGGCGCCGTGGGGTCCGCTTCCACGGCCGTGGCCGTGCGGTCGGCCATGGGGATCAACCCGCCGACGCGAAGGCGGCGTTCATCTTCCTGGCCGCGTCCCCCGAGGCGGCCGCCACGTCCTTCCGGCCGCTGACGATCTCCTGGAACATCGTCGGCAGGACGAGCGAGGCGTCGATGCCGCCCCACGCGGGCGAGGCCGGGACGAACTTCGTGCCGGCCGCGAGGGTGTCGATGAAGGGCTTGGCGAACGGCTGCTTCCGGGCGGCCCGCGCCCGTACGTCGGTGTACGTGGGCAGGAAGCCCATGGCGTCGAAGAGCCTGTCCTGTGTCTCCTTGCCCGCCAGGGACTTCATCAGGTCCACCGCCAGGGTGCGGTGCGAACTGCTCCTGAGGACACCCAGGTTGTTCCCGCCCGCGAAGGCCGGTGCCACCGAACCGGGTTGTACGCCCGGCAGCGGCACCACCGCGTACGCGCCCTTCACCGTGCCCGCCTCGACCGCCGCGTGGCCGAAGTCGCCGCCGATCGCCATGGCCGCCTTGCCGGAGGCGAACGCGGCGACCGTCGCGTTGCCGCCCATCGAGGCGCATTTCGCGGGCGGGCAGTTGTCGTCGCCGAACAGCGAGGTGTAGGCCGCGATGCCCTTGCGCGCCGCCGCGGAGTCGATGGCCGCGGTGTACGAACCGCCCTTCCGCACGGCCAGTTCACCGCCGTGCGCCCACACGAAGGGCAGCGCCCCGTACGTGTACGCGCCGCCGACGGCGATCCCGTACAGCTCCGGTTTCGCCTTCCGGATCCTCTTCGCGGTGGAGATCAGCTCGTCCTGGCTCCGGGGGACCGCGAGCCCGAGCTCCCGGAACACGTCGGTGCGGTAGTACAGGGCCCGTACGCCGACGAAGAGCGGCGCCCCGTACACCTTGCCGTCCACCGTGACGGAGGCGCGCGCGGTGGGGTCGGTGTCCCGGGCGTCGGCCCAGGCCGTGAACTCGGCGGTGACGTCGGCGAGTCCGCCGTCCTTGACGTATCCGGCGGTGTCCGTGTTGCCGTACTCGATGAGGTCCGGGGCGCTCGCCGGATCGTTGAAGGCGGCCTTGATCCGCTGGGCGCGGCTCTCCACGGGGATGTACTCGACCTGGACGTCCGTCCCCGGGTGCCGCCGTTCGAAGGCGGTCACGGCGGCGTCGACGACCCGCTCCTTCGGCGCGTTGCCGACTTCCCGGAAGAGCCAGACGCGCAGGGTGCCGCTGGTGTCGTCCCGGTCGGCGGAGGTGTCGGAGGTCTGCGGGGCGCAGGCGGTCAGCAGCAGGGCCACGGCCGCGGCGGCCAGTCGGGACGGCGTTCGGGCAGGAAGCTTCATGGGCGGGTCCCTCCGAGACGAACAGCCCGCACGTTGCAACATATGCAACGCGCGTTTCGTGCTGCACAACACGCAGGAGGGTAAGGGTGCCCCGACGGCCCCCACAAGAGGTCTCGACCATTCGGCGATCAGCCGGCCCGGGAAGCCACGGGGAAGCAGGCGGAGACGCGGGCGGGAACGACGAAGGCCCCCCGGGGGGGGGGGGGGGGGGGGGGGGGGGGGGGGGGGGGGGGGGGGGGCGGGGGGGGGGGGGGGGGGGGGGGGGGGGGGGGCGCGCCGGGGGGCGG
>NZ_JBITEO010000023.1:0-133064 GCF_044455245.1 Streptomyces sp. NPDC051310 | reverse complement strand
TGGTCGAGTCCCGGGCCCCGGCGGCGGTGGGGGGGTGGGGGCCCCCGGGGGGGGGTGGGGGGGGGGGGGGGGGCCCGGGCGGGGGGGGCCCCCGCGCCGCCCTGGGGTGGTCGGAGCGTGGTGCGCTCTGCGCCGACAAGCGCGCACGTGCCGCCGCTGCCGGTGCTCGACGACTGCACGTCGCCCTGGCCAGCGGTCGCGGACCGCCCCGCGCCGTCCGGCGCGGGGCGTCCTGCCGCCGGGCGGTCAGCCGAGCTTCGCGGCCTGGGCGTCGACGACGGCGGTCGGCAGGGGGTAGTCCTTGCCGCCGGTGGCACCGAGGTTGAGGGAGCTGAAGGAGGCGAGGACGGCTCCCTTGCGCAGGGCGACGGCCTTGAGGGTCAGCTTGGTGCTGCCCTGCTCGACGGCGAGGTTCCAGGCGCCGGCCTCGTCACCGCCCGCGATCCTGGCTTCGGTGATCTTGTTGACCTTCATCTGCTGACCCTTCAGGGTCGCGGTGAAACCGCCGGCACAGTCGGCCGCCGCCTTGCGCAGCGCGGCCAGAGCCTCCTCGGCCCCCTTGCCGTCGTAGGAGGCGAGCCCGATCTGCGTGGTCGTGACGTTGGTCATCGCCGAGAGGTCACCGGATTCGATGGCCTCCTTGTTCTTCTCGCCCGTCTCGGTGGCCCGGCGCGCCGCGGCCGTACCAGCGGGCTCGCCCTGCGGCGCGGTGCCGATCGCACGGGCGACGGGCAGGCACTCGGTCTTGTCGGCGGTGGCCTCGCCGGCGGCGATGCTCTCCGCGGGCCCGGCCTGGCGGACCTGGTGCTGCTTCACGTCGCCCTCGGCCAGGGCCATCTTCTCCAGCTCGGCGGCGGACGGAACCTTGACGTCCGCGGCCTCCGGAGCGGCGGCGGAGGGCTTCGCCTTGTCGCTGCTGTCGCCGCCCTTGTCGGCCGAGCCGCTGCACGCGGTGGCCAGCACGGCCAGGGAGACCGCGGTGGCGGTGACGGCGGTACGGCGGACCAGGGTGCTTCGCATGGCGCAACTTTCCGTAGAGGCCCGCTGCGGGCCCGGCTTGTCGTGGCTGCGCCAACCCTATGGCGCTGTGGAGAGCCGGTGATCACCTGCGGGCAACCTGGGACGGCATCGTGACGGTGACGTGATCACCTTCTCGCACCGGCCGGACAGGTCCGGACGCACCCCGCTCCCCGAGGGGAGCGGGCAGCTTTTACGGCGTGGCCGGAACCGTCAAGCGCTGGATACGCTCTTACCTCCTACGGGGGCCCCTGTGCCCTGCATGACCTGACCTGTCGATGGGGCTGGAGAATGATCGAGGCAGTCGGCCTGACGAAGCGCTACGGCGCCAAGACGGCCGTGTACAACCTTTCCTTCCAGGTGCGGCCCGGGACCGTCACCGGCTTCCTGGGGCCCAACGGCTCCGGGAAGTCGACGACCATGCGCATGATCCTCGGGCTGGACCGGCCCACGTCCGGGCACGTCACCATCGGGGGCCACCCCTTCCGCAGCCTGCCCAACGCGCCGCGGCAGGTCGGCGCGCTGCTCGACGCCAAGGCCGTGCACGGCGGGCGCAGCGCCCGCAGCCACCTGCTCTCGCTGGCCCAGCTCGCGGGGATCCCGGCGCGGCGGGTCGACGAGGTGCTGGGGGTCGTCGGGCTCCAGGACGTCGCCAAGCGGCGCTCCAAGGGCTTCTCGCTCGGCATGGGACAGCGGCTCGGGATAGCGGCCGCGCTGCTCGGCGACCCGCAGGTGCTGCTCTTCGACGAGCCCGTCAACGGTCTGGACCCCGAGGGCATCCTGTGGGTGCGCAACCTGATGAAGGCGCTGGCCGCCGAGGGCCGGACCGTCTTCGTCTCGTCGCACCTGATGAGCGAGATGGCGCTGACCGCGGAGCACCTGATCGTGATCGGGCGCGGGCAGCTCCTCGCCGACATGAGCGTCAAGGACTTCATCTCGGCCAACTCCGCGGACTTCGCGCGGGTGCGCACGCCGCAGACCGAGCCGTCGCTGCGCGAGAAGCTGGTGGGCGTCCTCGCCGAGGCCGGCGGCCAGGTCATGTCGGAGCCGGACGGCGCGCTGCGCGTGACCGGGCTGCCGCTGCCGCGCATCAGCGACCTCGCGCACGACGCGGGCGTACGGCTCTGGGAGCTGTCGCCGCACCAGGCGTCGCTGGAGGAGGCGTACATGCGGCTCACCCAGGGGGCCGTCGACTACCGGTCCACCACGGACCAGCGGTCCGGGCTCATGGAACTGCCGCCGCAGCAGATGATGGGCGGCGGGTACACGCCGCCGGTGATCCCCGAGGTGCCGCAGCAGGGCTGGTACGCCCCGCCGCCGCCCGGGCAGAACCCGTACGCGGCCGGCGCCCCGGCCCCGCAGGCCCCGCACCCCCAGCAGGCACCGGCCGCACCGGCCCAGGCGCCGCACGACGCGCCGCCCGCCCCGGCCCCGCAGCCGCCGGCCGCGCAGCCCCCGGCCTCCCTGACCAAGAGCGACTCCGAGGACGCCCGATGACCACCCCGACCACTCCGCCGGCCCCGGCCCCGGCGCCGTACTCCTACACCTCCCCCATCCCGGCCCGCCGCGCCCACCTCGGGGACGCGCTCGCGTCCGAGTGGACCAAGATCCGGTCCGTGCGGTCCACGATGTGGACGCTCGGCGTGATGATCGCCCTCATGGTCGGCATCGGCCTGCTCTCCGCCGTGGCCGTCGCCGACGCCGACGCGAACCTCGAGGGCCAGTCCGCGCTGGGGCTGGGCTTCTTCGGCGTGCTGCTCGGCTCGATCTGCGTGATCACCCTGGGCGTACTGACCATCTCGTCGGAGTACGGCACGGGCATGATCCGTACGACCCTGACGGCGTGCCCCAGCCGCGCGCGGGTGCTGGCGGCGAAGTCGATCGTCTTCTTCCTGCTCGTCTTCGTGATCACGACCACCGTCGCCGCGGCGGTAGGCATGATGCAGACCGCGCTCGTGGAGTCGGGCACCACGACCGGTGAGGACTGGTTCCGCGCGACCGTCGGGGTCGGCCTGTACGTGGCGACGCTCGGGCTGCTCTCGCTCGCCGTCGGCGCGCTGCTGCGCCACTCGGCCGGCGCGATCACGGTCATGCTCGGTCTCGTCCTGCTGCCGCTGGTCGCCGCGATGTTCATGTTCTCGGAGTCGCTGCGGGACGTGCAGCAGGCGCTGTTCGAGTACTCGATCCCCAGCCAGCTCGCGGTCCTCTACGACAACGCGGTGACCCAGTCCGGCCCGTCCGGCTGGGAGCCGCTGTGGATCATGGCCGGTCTCGCCGGGGCTGCCATGATCGCCGCCTTCTTCGCCCTCGACCAGCGGGACGTGTAGCCGGAAGGGGCGGCCGCTCCCTAATAGCGCGGCGCGTTACGGGACCGCTGCACCCGCGAGGTGCGGCGGTCCTTCGCGTTCCAGCACGCCTTGTGCCAGTGGCGGCGGTCGTCCACGCCGCCGTACGACGACGGCCAGGCCACCACGTGCGCGAGGCCGGAGGGGATCTCCTGGTCGCAGCCCGGGCAGCGGTACCGCTTGCCCACGGCGCTCGCGCCCGCCACGTGCCGCACCGCCCACTCCTCGCCCTGCCAGGACTCAAAGCGCTGGAACCCGCCGTACCGGCCCCCCGCCTCGCCGGCGATGCTCTCGTTCGGCTGGTCGCCGCCACGCGGACGGTTTCGGCGCGGGGACACGGGACACCTCACAGGGGGCAGGCGCGAACAGGGCCCGTCCAGCCTACGGCAGCGGCAGTTAACGGAATATCGGAACAACTTGGGCCCGGACCGTTGCCTTTGGCACCTGCCAGACGTTGTTGCCCGTGAGGGGAGTCGCGTCGGCCGCGCTAGGAGGCATCAGGCGATGCGTGTGGGAACTTTTGTACTGGCCGCCCAATTTCCCGGCCAGGGCCAGGGTGAAACGCTCCACCGGGCGGTGCGTTCCGCCGAGGTGGCCGAGGAGGCCGGGCTGGACTCGGTCTGGCTGGCCGAGCACCACTTCGTGCCGTACGGCGTGTGCCCCTCGGCCGTCACGCTGGCCGCGCTGCTGCTCGGCCGGACCCGCCGCATCAGGGTCGGGACGGCGGTCAGCGTGCTGCCGACCACCCATCCGGTGGCGCTCGGCGAGCAGGCGGCGCTGCTGCACGTGACCTCCGGCGGCCGGTTCACGCTCGGGGTCGGGCGCGGCGGGCCCTGGGTGGACCTGGAGGTCTTCGGCTCCGGCCTCGAGGCGTACGAGCAGCACTTCCCGGAAGCGCTGGACCTGCTGCTGCGCTGGCTGCGCGAACCGCGTGTGTCGGCCGGCGGGCCGCGCCACCGGTTCCGCGAGGTCGCCGTCGTGCCGCGTCCGGACGAGCTGATCGACGGCGATCCCGCCCCGGAGACGATCCTGGCCTGCACCTCCCCCGCGAGCGTGCGGCTGGCCGCCGCGCGCGCCCTGCCGATGCTGCTGGGCATGCACTGCGGCGACGAGGAGAAGGCGGAGATGGTGGCGCTGTGGCGGGCGGAGGCGCACGCCGCCGGACACCCGCCGGAGGTGATCGCCGGCGCCGCCGCCCGGCATGTCTCGGCGGGCGTGGCGCAGATCGCGGACCGCTCGGCGGACGCGGCCCAGGCGCTGCTGAAGGCGATGCCCGGCTGGCTGAAGCAGGGGCTCGGCGCCCATGTGACGATCGACGGCCGGCACCGCGCGATGCGCGACCCGTACGCGTACACGGAGCTGCTGTGCCGGCTGCACCCGGTGGGGACGGCGCACGGGGCGGCGGACCGGCTGGCGGCGACGTCCGAGCGGACCGGCATCACCCGCTTCGCGCTGCTCGTCGAGGGGTCGGGGGACATCGTGGCGACGGAGGAGAACGTACGGCGGCTGGGCGCGGACGTGCTGCCGCTGCTCGGCTGACGGGGCGGAGGCCGTCACCGGCGGCGAGGAGGGCGCGGCCCGCGGGGAATGCCGTCCGCATCGGTGCTGCCGCCCCGGCACCGGCTGCGGCCGGCGGCGATGCGGAGCGGCAGCACGGGCTCAGCAGTCGCGCAGCTCGGGCGACTGGTTCAGCAGCTGGGCCCGTACGGAAGTGAAGCGGGTGTACCGCTCGTCCACCGAGGAGTCCAACGGGAACACCGCGACGCGGTGGCAGTTCTGGAAGGCCAGACGGACCCCGAAGTGCCGCTGGAGCGCACCCCGGATCGCGTCACTCGCGAGCGCACGCAGCAGCTGTCCACGTGCCTGCTCGTCCGGCGGCGGCGTCTGGTTGTCGGCGAACGCACCACCGTCCACCTTCAGCTGTGCCACCAGAGAACTGATCATCTCCCATGCGTAGGGCAGGGAGGTCCGGACGCAGTCGACGAAGTCGGCTTCGTCGACCTCGCCTCGCTCGGCCTGTTCCAACAGCGCCGGTGAGACGTCGAGCGACATGGGTTCTCCTCTCGCGACCCCGGACGGTAGCGGGGTCTTACGGGCAGGGAAGGAGGACGCCCCCGTACGCCACGCAGAGTGCCCGGGCGACAACCTCCCGCTTCCACGGTAAGCGCGCTGTCCGGAGCGCACCAGGAGAATGGGGCCACAACCGGCCATGTACGTAAGGGGGTTTAGGGTCGAATCGCGCGGAAGCGTAGGAGTCGAGTAGCGTTGCCGTCCATGCGTCTCGTCATCGCCCGCTGTTCCGTGGACTACGCGGGCCGGCTCACGGCCCACCTGCCCTCCGCCCCCCGTCTGATCCTGGTCAAGGCAGACGGCAGCGTCTCCATCCACGCTGACGACCGGGCGTACAAACCGCTCAACTGGATGTCCCCGCCGTGCACCCTCAAGGAGGGTGACGACAGCGTCTGGACGGTCGTGAACAAAGCGGGCGAGAAACTGATCATCACGATGGAGGAAATCCTCCATGACTCGTCGCACGAGCTCGGTGTGGACCCCGGCCTCATCAAGGACGGCGTGGAAGCACACCTCCAGGAGCTGCTCGCCGACAGGATCGAGACATTGGGGGACGGTTATTCGCTGATCCGGCGCGAATACCCGACCGCCATCGGGCCGGTGGACATCCTCTGCCGGGACGCGGACGGGGCCACGGTCGCCGTGGAGATCAAGCGGCGCGGCGAGATCGACGGCGTGGAGCAGCTCACCCGCTATCTGGAACTGCTCAACCGCGACCCGCACCTGGCGCCGGTGAGGGGCGTCTTCGCGGCCCAGGAGATCAAGCCGCAGGCGCGGGTGCTGGCGACGGACCGCGGCATCGGCTGCGTGGTGCTGGACTACGACGCGCTGCGCGGCATCGAGGACGACAAGCTGCGCCTGTTCTGAGGCGCCGCACGCACGGACGGACCGGTACGGCCGCGGCCCCGGGGGACGAGACGATCGCCCCCCGGGGCCGCGGTCGTGTGCCGGGCGCGGGCCGCGGCGGTACGTCAGGACACGCTGGGCGAGCCGCCGTCCCCCGTGGTGCCGCCGGTGGTCTCCGTGCCGCCGCTGCTGGTGCCGCCCCCCGCGCCGCCGCCCGTGGTGGTGGTCCCGCCGCTGTCGGTGCCGCCGCTGTCCGTGCCACCGGTCGTGGTGGAGCCGCTGGTCGTCGGCGAGCCCGTGGTGCTGCCGCTCGTGGTCGGCGAGGGCGAGCTGCTGCCGCCGCCCCCGGTGGTGGTCGGCGACGGGGTGCCGCCGGTCCCGCCGGTGCTGGTCGGGGAGGAGCTGCCGCCGCCCGTGCTGGTGGGCGAGGAGCTGCCGCCGGTCGCGGTGGAGCCGCCGCCGGACGGGGTGGTCCCGCCCGTCTGCGTACCGCCGCCCGTCGCCGTTGCCGAGCCGTCACCCGGGTCGGACGGGTCCTGCGCCGAGCCGGTCTCGCCGGGCCGGACCGCGGCGCCGGAGTCCCCGGTGCCACCGGAGCCGCCGGTCGGGCCCGGCCCGCCGGTGGAGCCGCCGTCCGGGCGGCGCGTGGAGTCCTGGGCGGGCTCCTCCGCGTCGAGGCCGCCGTTGCCGTCGTCCTCGCTCACCGACTGGTCCGACGTGACGGGGCCGGAGCCGCCGTCGCCCTCGGCGCCGCCCGAGGTGGCGCCGAGCGTCACGACCGTGCCGAGGACGGCGGCGAGCAGTGCACCCGCGCCCGCCGCGACCAGGTTGCGCCGCGCGCCGGTCAGGATGGTGCGCCGGGCCGTCGGGCGGGCGGCCGCGGCGCCCGCCGGGGCGCCGGCCGTGACACCCGCCGCGGCGGCGGCCGTCAAGCCCGGCTCCGGAGTGTCCTTGCGGGTGGGGAGGGTGGACGGCTCGCGGGACAGGCCCGCCAGTCGCGGCAGCCCGGCGGGGGCGCCCTTCGCGAGTACGCCGCCGGGCGGGGAGGCCGACTCCTCGTGGCGTGCCGCGGGCACTTCCTCGCCCGCGGCCGTACGCCCGCCGAGCAGCGGTCCGCGCTCCCGGTCGGCGACCAGCGCCAGGGCGCGCCGGCCCGCGACCGTGCCGCGCTTGTCGGCGAGCGCGCCGCGCAGGGCGATCGACGCCTCCAGCTCGGCGCGGGCCCGCTCCAGGTTCCCGGCGCACAGCGCGAGGACACCCAACTCGTGGTGGAAGTACGCCTCTTCGGCCACTTCGCCCGAAATGCGGGCGGCTTCCTGGCCGGTGCGCAGCGCCCGCTCCCAGGCGCCCCAGTGCAGTGCGGCGGCGAAGGCGGGCACCGCGCTGCGGGCGAGGAGGACCGCCGCGCTCGCGTGGCCCGGCTCCCCTGCCCCGGAGCCCTGCCCGGCGGGCGGGCCCACGACCAGCGCGGCCATCGCGGCCAGCACGGCGTCCGCCTCGCCGGCCACCCGCTCGGAGGTGACCGAGGGGTGGGCGGCCCACCAGGCGTAGTGCTGGGCGGCGGTGTGCGCGCGGCCGACCGCACCCTCGTCGTATCCGCTCGTGACGAGCTGCGCCGACACCCCGGAGGCGAGCCGGTAGCGCGTGCCGACCGGAGTGAGCAGCCCGCAGCCGAGCAGTTCACCGAGGGCGGCGTCGGCGTGCGTGTCCCCGACGAGCGCCGGCAGGTGCGCCTGGTGCGGGACCTCGCCGCCGAGCGCGATCGCGAAGCGCAGGGTCTCACGGGCCGATTCGGAGAGGCGGGAGGCGAGCAGCGCCGCGGGCGCGGCGCCTTCGGCGAGGCTCGGCAGCGGGACGTCGCGGCCGGCGGCGAACACATCGGCGTCGCCGGACACCTCGTCCGCCGCGTCGTCGTCGCCGGGGACCTCGTCGTCCGCGGGACCGGCGCGCAGTTCGTCGCGCTGGCGCAGCAGGGCGCCGGCCTGGATGAAGCGCAGGGGCAGGCCCTCGGACTCGAACCAGAGGTCGCCCGCCCAGTTCGCCTCGTCGTCGGTGAGCGCCCGGTCGACGGCGCGCTCCAGCAGTTCGAGGACGGAACCGCGGCCCAGCCCGGCGAGGAAGACCTCTTCGAGGTGCGAGTCCGGGGAGGGTGCCGGCACCTCGGGCGTGGCCGCGAGCAGGAACGCGCACTCGGGCGTGGCGTCGAGCAGCTCGTCCAGCGCGGAGCCGCCGAACTCCAGGTCGTCGACGACCACGACGGCGCCGATGCCGTGCACGGCGGCCAGCAGGCCCGCGCGGTCGGGCCGGTGGCCGGGCGCGCGGTACACGGCCGCGAACAGCTCGTGGAGCAGCTCGGTGGGGGTGCGGTGGTGGCCGCTGAGCCGGACGACCCCGTCGGGGGCGAGGTCGGCGCAGTCCGCGGCGACGGCGTCGAGCAGGGCGGTCCGCCCGGAGCCCGACGGGCCGGTCAGCCGGACGGAGCGGCCGCGCGCGAGGAGGCGCACCAGCCGCTCGCGCTCCTCCTGGCGTTCCAGCAGCGTCAGGTGGCGGGCGAGGGGGCCGGGGGGTACGGGCGGGCCGGACGCACGGGCCTGTTCGGTGCGCTCGTCCGCGGTGTGGCGGCCCGGTGGCGCGGGCTGCCGTCCGGGCGGACAGACTTCGATCTCGCTGCCGTCTATCGGGTTGACGGTGAGGAGGAAGTCGCCGGAGACGATCTGGGCGGTGCGGGCGGGGCCGGCGGGCGCGGCCCGTTCACCGGCGCGTTCGACGGCCCGCTCGCGCGGTGCGTCGTCGCGGGCCGGGCGCGCGCGGTGCACGCCGCCGTCGCCGGTGCCGTTGTCATCGTTGTCGTGGCCGTGTTCTTCCGGCCCTCGGTTCATCGGGTTCATGGTCTGTGCCCCCCAAAAGCGGTGCGCGCCGAAGCCCCTCCCGGCCGTTCCGCACGCCGCTGTCGCTTCTGGTCCGGTGCCCGCCGGTGGGTTCGTCATTCGGCAGGCGACCGAACCCTAGACGTTCGCCCAGTATCCAGGAAGCGCCGGGGTGGTGTGCCGCCCAAGACGTCACGGTCTCGTGAGGATTGTGCACCCGGGACGCGCCCGGGCGGCCCGCGGCACCCGTCACCGGCCCTGTGCGGCCGGGACCGGTGTCAGACGCGGGGCAACGTTTCCGCGGCGAGCCCGCCCTCGATGGCGAGGATGCGGTGCAGCCGGGTGGCCACCAGCAGGCGCTGCATCTGGGGCGGTACGCCCCGCAGCACCAGCCGGCGGCCGCAGCGTCCCGCACGCCGGTGAGCGCCCATGATGACCCCGAGCCCGGTGGCGTCCCAGGAGTCGAGGCCGGTCAGGTCGAGCACCAGGTCGCCGGCTCCGTCGTCCACGGCCGAGTGCAGGACCGTACGGGCGTCCGCCGCGCTGCGGACGTCGAGGCGCCCCCCGACGACCAGCTCGGCATGGTCGCCCCTGATGTGCATATGCGCTCCCCGAGAGTGCTGTGGTCGTCACGTCTTTCTATGCAACAACTGACTGCCGGACCGGGCCGGAAGTTGCCGCCTGTAAGCGAACCGATACCGAATTCACCCCGTGGGGTGATGGCGAAACGGTCGGCGGTGGCTGACCGCCCGCTCGGGACGTGGCTCAGTGCTTGTAGAAGCCCTGCCCGCTCTTGCGGCCGATGTCACCCGCGTCCACCATCCGGCGCATCAGCTCCGGCGGCGCGAACTTCTCGTCCTGGGACTCGGTGTAGATGTTGCTGGTGGCGTGGAGCAGGATGTCGACGCCCGTCAGGTCCGCGGTGGCGAGCGGCCCCATCGCGTGGCCGAAGCCGAGCTTGCAGGCGATGTCGATGTCCTCGGCGGACGCGACGCCCGACTCGTACAGCTTGGCCGCCTCGACGACGAGCGCGGAGATGAGCCGGGTGGTGACGAAACCGGCGACGTCACGGTTGACGACGATGCAGGTCTTGCCGACGGACTCGGCGAACTCGCGGGCGGTGGCGAGGGTTTCGTCGCTCGTCTTGTAGCCGCGGACCAGCTCGCACAGCTGCATCATCGGCACGGGCGAGAAGAAGTGGGTGCCGACGACGCGCTCCGGGCGCTCCGTCACGGCCGCGATCTTGGTGATCGGGATGGCGGAGGTGTTGGAGGCGAGGACGGCGTCGTCGCGCACGAGCTTGTCGAGCGTGCGGAAGATCTCGTGCTTGACCTCCAGCTTCTCGAAGACCGCCTCGACGACGATGTCGGCGTCGGCGGCCGCGTCGAGGTCGGTGGTCGTCGTGATCCGGGCGAGCGCGGCCTCCGCGTCGGCGGCGTCGAGCCGGCCCTTGGCGACGAACTTGTCGTACGACGCCTTGATGCCGTCGGTGCCACGGGTCAGGGCCGCGTCGGTGACGTCGCGCAGCACGACCTCCCAGCCCGCCTGGGCCGAGACCTGCGCGATTCCGGACCCCATGAGTCCGGCTCCGATGACGGCGAGCTTCCTGGCCACGATCTACCCCTTAACGCCCCTGCCCCCGACGCCTGACGGCATGGGGGTACGCCCAATTATTCGGCTCTTCGGCGGGAGGTTAGCGCCCGGCGGCGCCGGTGTGGCGGCGAAGAGATGCGCGTCACGTCTCAGATGACGGACATCACACCGGTTCGGGCCACGGGGTGAGACCGGGGCGGGGAGGCTCAGTTGGAGCGGACCGCGTAGGAGAGCACCTTGTCGCCGAGGAGTTCCTCCATCTCGTCGAGGAGGACGAGCGCTTCGCGGGACACCTCGGCGGGGTCGCGGCGCTTGAGCATCTCGGCGGAGATCCACCCCATGAGGGTGGCGTGCAGCCAGTTCAGCTGACCGGCGACCAGGCCGGGCAGCAGGTCGCCCTCCCCCGCGCCGACCTCCTTGCGCACGGTGAGCTCCAGGATATGGAGGCTCTCCTGCTGGATCGCCCAGAGCCGGGAGCGCAGCGATTCCGCCTCGATGATCACCTTCATGAAGTCCGCGTAGCCGTCGAAGAGGCCCACGGTGTGCGAGAGCGTCTCGACCGCCTCCCGCAGTTCCCGCAGGACCGCCTCGGCGGCGGACTCGCCCGCCCGCCGGCCGCGCACCCAGCGGGCGACCCGGTCGACGATCCCCTTGCCCCGGTCGAGGAAGAGGTCTTCCTTGGCGGGGAAGTAGTTGTACACCGTGTTGACGGAGACGTCGGCGGCCCTGGCGATCTCGGCGATCGTCACGGCGTCGAAGCCGCGCTCCAGGAACAGGCCCGTGGCCACATCGGAGATGTGCTGCCGCGTCTGCCGTTTCTTGCGCTCTCTCAGCCCCTCGGTCGCCGTCATGCCCTCATCCTAGCTTCGTTGGGCGCACTGAAAATTTGGTGTCGTTGCAAAATTTAAGTGACTTTGATTTTCTGGGGCCATGGCAATCATCAGCACCGCCGGACTCGCCCACACCTTCCGCGGCCGCAACGGACCGGTCGAAGCCGTACGGGGCATCGACCTCACCGTCGAGGCGGGCGAGATCCTCGGCTTCCTCGGCCCCAACGGCGCCGGCAAGACCACCACCCTGCGCATGCTCACCACGCTGCTCCCGCCCACCGGCGGCGCCGCCACGGTCGCCGGCCACGACCTGGTCGCCGACCCCGCCGGCGTACGGCGGAGGATCGGGTACGTCGCCCAGTCCGGCGGCGTCGACCTCTCCGTCTCCGTACGCGAGGAACTGGTCACCCAGGGCCGGCTCTACCGCCTCTCCGCGGCGCAGGCGGCCGCCCGCGCGGACGAGCTGGCCGAGGAGCTCGGCCTCACCGGACTGCTGGACCGCCCGTGCGCGGCGCTCTCCGGCGGGCAGCGGCGGCGGCTCGACATCGCCATGGGGCTCACCCACCGGCCGGACGTCCTGTTCCTCGACGAGCCGACCACCGGCCTCGACCCCGGCAGCCGCGCCGACCTGTGGCGGCTGGTGCGGCGGCTGCGCGACACGTACGGCACGACCGTCTTCCTCACCACCCACTACCTCGACGAGGCCGACGAGCTGTCCGACCGGCTCGTCGTCGTCGACCGGGGCGCGGTCGTCGCCGAGGGCACACCGGCCGCGCTCAAGGAGCGCCACGCCGGGTCGGCCGACGCGTCGCTCCAGGACACCTTCCTCGCCATCACCGGGCGCGGCCCGGCACCCGCCGACCAGGCCCCCGTGGCCGTCTAGGAGTTCCCCGTGCTGTTCCACGACACCGCGCTGGTCTTCGGGCGGTACGCCCGGCAGACGCTGCGCTCGAAGTTCCAGTTGCTCTTCGGCGTGCTGATGCCGCTGCTGTACCTGCTCTTCTTCGGCCCGCTCCTCACCGGCCTGCCGCTGGGCACGCCTGGCGACTCCTGGCAGGTCCTCGTCCCCGGGCTGCTGCTGCAGCTCGGCCTCTTCGGCGCCTCGTTCGCCGGGTTCGCGATCATCATCGAAAAGCAGATGGGGGTCGTCGAGCGGATGCGGGTCACCCCGGTCGGCCGGCTGGCGCTGCTGCTCGGGCGGGTCCTGCGGGACGCCGCGGTCTTCGTCTTCCAGGCGGTGCTGCTCGTGCTCGCCGCCGTGGCGATGGGGCTGCGGGCGCCGCTGGGCGGGGTCCTGATCGGGTTCGCGTTCGTCGCCGTCCTCACGGTCGCGCTGGCCTCGCTGTCGTACGCGCTGGCGCTGAAGGTGTCCAAGCCGCAGGAGTTCGGGCCCGTCGTCAACGCGGTGAGCATGCCGTCGATGCTGCTGTCCGGACTGATGCTGCCGATGGCCCTGGCCCCCGCCTGGCTCGACGCCCTCTCCCACCTCATGCCGTTCCGCTACCTGGTGGACGCGGTGCGGGCGGGGTACGTGGGCGACTACACGAGCGGCGCGATGCTCTCCGGAGTGCTCGTCGCCGCCGGGTTCGCGGCGCTGTCCGTGACGGTGGGCACACGAGTGTTCCGGAAGGCGGGAGCGTAACTAGGCTGGCCGTATGGTCAATCTGACGCGCATCTACACGCGCACCGGCGACAAGGGCACGACGGCGCTCGGCGACATGAGCCGGACCGCCAAGACGGATCTGCGCATCGCGGCGTACGCCGACGCCAACGAGGCCAACGCCGTCATCGGTACGGCGATCGCGCTGGGCAGCCTCGACGAGGAGGTCGTCAAGGTCCTCGTCCGCGTCCAGAACGACCTCTTCGACGTGGGCGCGGACCTGTCGACGCCGGTCGTGCCGGACCCCGCGTACCCGCCGCTGCGGGTCGAGCAGTCGTACATCGACAAACTGGAGGCGGACTGCGACCGCTTCCTGGAGGACCTGGACAAGTTGCGCTCGTTCATCCTCCCCGGCGGCACCCCGGGCGCCGCGCTGCTGCACCAGGCGTGCACGGTGGTCCGCCGCGCCGAGCGCTCCACGTGGGCCGCGCTGGAGGTGCACGGCGACACCATGAACGCCCTGACGGCGACGTACCTCAACCGCCTGTCCGACCTGCTGTTCATCCTGGCCCGGACGGCGAACAAGGCGGTCGGCGACGTGCTGTGGGTACCCGGCGGCGAGCGCTGAGCCCTGCGGGGTGCCCTGCCGATCACGCCGGGCTCGCGGCGCCCGGCACCGCACCGATCCAGCCTGATCGGCAGGACACCCGCTAGCGGCGCTCGACCCGCACCGGTTCGCGCTCCCCGTCCGGTGCGGGGGCCTTCCTCGGCCAGATCGCGTACGTGAGGGCGACCAGGCCGTGGATGCCGGCCGCCCGCCACGCGACGCCCATCCAGTTCCGCAGCGACCCGGTGCGGCTGGCGTCGCCCACGTACTCCATCGCGAGCCACAGCAGGGCGGTGGCGACCGCCGCCGCCACCAGGGTGCCCAGCCAGAGCCGGCCCTCGTAGCGGGCGCGGGCCATGCCGTAGCGCGGGGGCGCGGGCGGGCGGGGGGCTCCGGCGAGGCGGTGGGCGGCGTGGCCGTCGAGCCACTTCACGGTGCGGTGGCCGTGGCCGACGGTGTAGCCGATGTACAGCGCGGCCAGGCCGTGCTTCGCACTGGGTTCCGCGCCGTTCCTCAGGTCGACGGCGGTGGCGATCAGCAGCACCACCTCCAGCAGCGGTTCGCACAGCAGGATCGCCGCGCCCGTGCGGGGCATCCTCAGCACGTAGCGGGCGGCCAGGCCCGCGGCGAGCAGGACCCAGAAGCCGACCTCGCAGATGATGATCAGCGCGACGATCACGGCAGTTCTCCCTTCGGCACGCCTTCCAGCATTCCGCCGGCCGGGCGCCGATCCGTCGTCTCCGGTGACGAATCGGTACTGCATCCTTCGATGTAGTCCGCCCTCCGTCCGCGCGGCGAGGCCCGCGGCCGGAGGACCGTGTTGGATGGCCGGGTGAGACTTCCCCGTACGCATCGCGACGACGTGCTGATCGCGGCCGCCGGACTCGCCTGCGGGCTGGTGCTGTGGTCGTTCGGGCTGCACACACAGGGACCGGGCACCGGGCTGCCCGCCGGCCCGGTGGTGCTGATCCCGCTGCTCGCACTGACCGCGGTGGCGCTGGTGCGCCGGACGATGCCGCGCACGGCCCTGCTCGCGGGGACGGCCGCGGTGGTCGCGGACCAGTTCACCCGGGGCAATCTGCTGACGGTCGTGATGTTCGCCGACATCGTGTACGCCGCCGTCGTGTACGGCACGCCCGCCTCGGCCCGCCGCATCCCGGTCACCACCGGACTGATCACCGTCGCGGTGACGCTCGGCTTCCTCGCCTGGTATCGCCGGCCCGAGGCGCTGCTCATCGGGGTCGTCACGGCCCTGATCACCTTCTTCCCGGCGATCACCGGCGCGGTCGTGCGCAACCACCGCGAGGCCGCCGACACAGCCCGGCTGCGGGCGGAGCAGACGGCGCTGCTGGCCGAGATGGACCGCAGGCAGGCGGTCATCGCCGAACGGGCCCGGATGGCCCGCGAGCTGCACGACATGGTGGCCAACCACCTGTCCGCGATCGCCATCCACTCCACCGCGGCGCTGTCGCTGGACGACCCGGACACCTCGCGCGACGCGCTCGGTGTCATCCGGGAGAACAGCGTCGAGGGGCTGGCCGAAATGCGACGCCTCATCGGACTGCTGCGCGACAGCGGCGAGCACGACGAGCCCGCGGCCGCCCCGACCCTCGACGGACTCGACGCCCTGGTGCGCCAGGCGCGCACGAGCGGTGCGGGGAGCGGTCTGACGTTCCGGCTGGCCGACGACCGCGCACCGGACACGGCGCTGCCGGCGCCCGTCGAGCTCGCGGCGTACCGGATCGTGCAGGAGTCGCTCACCAACGCGCTCAAGCACGCCGCTTCCGGCGAGGTCGCCGTCACCCTGAGGTCGGCCGACCATGCGCTCACGGTCGAGGTGACGAGCCCGTACGGCAGCCGGCCGGGGCCGCGGGCGCCGGGGTCGGGCGCCGGCCTGGTGGGGATGCGGGAGCGGATCGCCCTGCTGGGCGGCGTGTTCGAGGCGGGCCCGGCCGAGGAGCGGGGCGCGCGGATCTGGCGGGTACGGGCGGAGCTGCCCGTGACGGAGGACGACAAGGAGCCGTCGGCATGACGAGGATTCCGCACGCGCCGATCCGCGTGCTCGTGGCGGAGGACCAGAGCGCGGTGCGCGCCGGCCTGGTGCTGATCCTGCGCAGCGCCGCGGACATCGAGGTGGTCGGGGAGGCGGGCGACGGCGAGGAGGCGGTGCGGCTCGCCCGGGAGTTGCGGCCCGACCTCGTGCTGATGGACATTCAGATGCCACGGCTCGACGGCGTGTCGGCCACCCGGGAGGTGGTCGGCGAGGCCCTGGCCGACGTGCTCGTGCTGACGACGTTCGACCTGGACGAGTACGTCTTCGGGGCGCTGCGCGCCGGAGCGGCCGGGTTCCTGCTGAAGAACACGGAGGCGAAGGACCTGATCGAGGCGGTGCGGACGGTGGCGCGCGGCGAGGGACTCATCGCCCCCGCGGTGACCCGGCGCCTGATCGCCGAGTTCGCCGCGCCGGCGAGGCCGGTGCGCGGCCGGCGCACGCCCGACCCCGCGGTGCTCGACGTGCTGACGCGGCGGGAGCGCGAGGTGCTGTCCTGTCTGGGCGAGGGGCTGTCGAACGCGGAGATCGCGGTACGGCTGGACATGGCGGAGGCGACGGTGAAGACGCACGTCAGCCGGTTGCTGGGGAAGCTGGAGCTGCGCAGCAGGGTCCAAGCGGCGGTGCTCGCGCAGGAGTTGGGGGTCTGACCGGCGGGCGGCGGCGACCTGGCGGCACCGTCGGCACAATGGTCTGGACCTATTGACGATTGGTCCAGACCTTCCTACTCTCGCGGCACGCAACTGTTCACGGGTCGACCCACCTAGCCCGTCCGCGACTACAGGAGCACCGTTGAGCAGATTCAGAACGAGAGCGGCCGCGGGCGTCACCGCGCTGCTGCTCCCCCTGGCCGCCATGGTCGGCCTCGCCACCCCCGCCCAAGCCGCCACCTCCGCGACCGCCACCTACACCAAGGTCTCGGACTGGGGCTCCGGCTTCGAGGGCAAGTGGACGGTGAAGAACACCGGCACCACCGCCCTCTCCTCCTGGACCGTCGAGTGGGACTTCCCCTCCGGCACGTCGGTCACCTCCGCCTGGGACGCCACCGTCACCAGCAGCGGCACCCACTGGACCGCCAAGAACCTGGGCTGGAACGGGACGCTCGCCCCCGGCGCCTCCGTCTCCTTCGGCTTCAACGGCACCGGGACCGGCTCCCCCGCCGGCTGCAAGCTGAACGGCGGCTCGTGCGACGGCGGCCCCGAGGTCCCCGGGGACGCCCCGCCCTCCGCTCCCGGCACCCCCGCCGCCTCCGACGTCACCGACACCTCGGTGAAGCTCAGCTGGACCGCGGCCACCGACGACAAGGGCGTCAAGAACTACGACGTCCTGCGCGACGGCGCCAAGGTCGCCACCGTGACCGGCCTGACGTTCACCGACACCGGCCTGACCGCCGGCACGGACTACTCGTACGCGGTCCAGGCCCGCGACACCGCCGGCCAGACCGGTGCGGTCAGCGGCTCCCGCGCGGTGCGCACCACCGGCGGCGGCACCGACCCGGGCCCCGGCCCCGGCGCCAAGGTCAACCTCGGGTACTTCACCAACTGGGGCGTCTACGGACGCAACTACCACGTCAAGAACCTGGTGACGTCCGGCTCCGCGTCGAAGATCACGCACATCAACTACGCCTTCGGCAACGTCCAGGGCGGCAAGTGCACGATCGGTGACGCCTACGCCGACTACGACAAGGCGTACACCGCCGACCAGTCCGTCGACGGCAAGGCCGACACCTGGGACCAGCCGCTGCGCGGCAACTTCAACCAGCTGCGCAAGCTCAAGGCCAAGTACCCGCACATCAAGGTGCTGTGGTCGTTCGGCGGCTGGACCTGGTCCGGCGGCTTCCCCGACGCCGTGAAGAACCCGACCGCCTTCGCCCAGTCCTGCTACGACCTGGTCGAGGACCCGCGCTGGGCCGACGTCTTCGACGGCATCGACCTGGACTGGGAGTACCCGAACGCCTGCGGCCTGACCTGCGACACCAGCGGTCCGGCGGCCTTCAGGAACATGATGCAGGCCATGCGGGCGAAGTTCGGCGCGAACAACCTGGTCACCGCCGCCGTCACCGCGGACGCCTCCTCCGGCGGCAAGATCGACGCCGCCGACTACGGCGGCGCCGCGCAGTACCTCGACTGGTACAACGTGATGACCTACGACTTCTTCGGCGCCTGGGCGGCGAAGGGCCCGACGGCCCCGCACTCCCCGCTCACCTCGTACCCCGGCATCCCGCAGGCCGGCTTCAACTCCGCCGAGGCCATCGCCAAGTTCAAGGCCAAGGGCGTCCCCTCCGCCAAGCTGCTCCTCGGCATCGGCTTCTACGGCCGCGGCTGGACCGGCGTGACGCAGAAGGAGCCCGGCGGCACCGCGACGGGCCCGGCGGCCGGCACGTACGAGCAGGGCATCGAGGACTACAAGGTCCTCAAGACGTCCTGCCCGGCCAACGGCACCGTCGCCGGCACGGCCTACGCCCACTGCGGCACCAACTGGTGGAGCTACGACACCCCGGCCACCGTGACCTCCAAGATGGCCTGGGCCAAGAGCCAGGGCCTGGGCGGCGCGTTCTTCTGGGAGTTCAGCGGCGACACCAGCAACGGTGAACTGGTCGGTGCGATCAGCAGCGGCCTGAAGTAGCCCCCACGGGAGAACCCCGGTGAACAGCAGGAGCCGCACCCTTCCGGGTGCGGCTCCTCGCTCGTCGTTCCTACGCCACGTTCACCCGCTGGCCGGGCGGCGCCGCCTCCAGCCAGGCCAGGAAGCCGGTGAGCGCGTCCTCGCTCATCGCCAGCTCCAGCCGCGTGCCGTGGTGCAGACACCCGAGGATCACCGAGTCGGACAGCAGCGCCAGCTCCTCCTCGCCCTCCGGCATCCGGCGCGCCAGCACCTCGATGCCCGAGCGCTCCAGGATCCGGCGCGGCCGGGGCGCGTACGAGAAGACCCGGAACCAGGCGACGCGGTCCCCGCCGTAGCGGGCGACGCCGTACACCCAGCCCTTGCCGGACAGGTCACCGCCCTCCGGCACGTTCCAGCGCAGGCTGCAGTCGAAGGTGCCGCCGGAGCGCTGGATCAGGCGCCGGCGCAGTCCGAACAGGAAGAGCCCGATCACCACCAGGGCGACGACCAGGGCGCTCACAAGCAGAGCGAGGAACATCTCCACCGACCTCCTCGCATCGTCCCGTACCGGGATCCGTTTCGGATCACAACCTGCACCTGCATCGCCTCAGCCGCGGCCCGGTCTGGATGGTTCCAGCCCGGGCCGCGGCTGAGGGCACAACTGTCGGCGCGCGGCGCGTCAGCGTACCGCCGTCGCCACCGCACGCAGCCGGACGTCGGCACGGCGCTCGGCCGCGGCGTCCGAATCCGCCTTCGCGCGCTCCAGCGCACGCTCGGCGCGCTGGGTGTCGATCTCGTCCGCCAGCTCGGCGATCTCCGCGAGCAGCGAGAGCTTGTTGTCCGCGAAGGTGATGAAACCGCCGTGCACGGCGGCGACGACGGTCCCGCCCTCACTCGTACGGATGGTCACCGGGCCAGACTCCAGCACACCGAGCAGCGGCTGGTGGCCGGGCATGACGCCGATGTCGCCGGAGGTGGTGCGCGCGATGACCAGGGTGGCCTCGCCGGACCAGACACTGCGGTCCGCGGCGACCAGCTCGACGTGCAGCTCAGCAGCCAAGGGTGGCTCCTCGGGTCACCACCCGGCCGCCCGGCCGGGTGTTGGGTCAATTCTACGGGGCGTACGGAAGGGGGCGGGACGGACCCGCCCCCTTCATGAGCACGATGCTCAGGAGACGCCCAGCTCCTTGGCGTTCTTCTTCAGGTCCTCGAGACCACCGCACATGAAGAAGGCCTGCTCGGGGAAGTGGTCGTACTCGCCGTCGCAGATCGCGTTGAACGCGGCGATCGACTCGTCGAGCGGCACGTCCGAACCGTCCACGCCGGTGAACTGCTTCGCCGCGTGGGTGTTCTGGGACAGGAAGCGCTCGACACGACGGGCACGGTGGACGACCAGCTTGTCCTCCTCGCCCAGCTCGTCGATACCGAGGATCGCGATGATGTCCTGGAGATCCTTGTACTTCTGCAGGATGCCCTTGACGCGCATGGCGGCCTCGTAGTGGTCCTGCGCGATGTAGCGCGGGTCCAGGATCCGGGACGTCGAGTCCAGCGGGTCCACGGCCGGGTAGATGCCCTTCTCCGAGATCGGACGGGACAGAACCGTCGTCGCGTCGAGGTGGGCGAAGGTGGTGGCCGGGGCCGGGTCGGTCAGGTCGTCCGCGGGGACGTAGATCGCCTGCATCGAGGTGATCGAGTGACCGCGCGTCGAGGTGATGCGCTCCTGCAGCAGACCCATCTCGTCCGCCAGGTTCGGCTGGTAACCCACCGCGGACGGCATACGGCCGAGCAGGGTGGACACCTCGGAGCCGGCCTGGGTGAACCGGAAGATGTTGTCGATGAAGAAGAGCACGTCCTGCTTCTGCACATCGCGGAAGTACTCCGCCATGGTCAGACCGGCGAGGGCGACGCGCAGACGGGTGCCCGGGGGCTCGTCCATCTGGCCGAAGACCAGGGCGGTCTTGTCCAGAACGCCGGACTCCTCCATCTCCGCGATGAGGTCGTTGCCCTCACGGGTGCGCTCGCCGACGCCCGCGAAGACGGAGACGCCTTCGTGGAGGTTGGCGACACGCATGATCATTTCCTGGATCAGCACGGTCTTGCCGACACCGGCACCACCGAACAGACCGATCTTTCCACCCTTGACGTACGGGGTGAGAAGGTCGACGACCTTCAGGCCGGTCTCGAACATCTCGGTCTTGGACTCGAGCTGGTCGAAGGCGGGGGCCTTGCGGTGGATCGGCCAGCGCTCACCGACGTTGGCGTTCTCCTCCGGGACGTTCAGCACCTCACCGAGGGTGTTGAACACCTTGCCCTTGGTGAAGTCGCCGACCGGGACGGAGATGCCCGCGCCCGTGTCGGTCACCGGGGCCTGGCGGACCAGGCCGTCGGTGGGCTGCATGGAGATGGCACGGATGATGCCGTCACCGAGGTGCTGCGCGACCTCGAGCGTCAGCGTCTTCCGCTTGCCCTCCTCGGCCGGGTCGTCGACCTGGACCGTCAGCGCGTTGTAGATCTCCGGCATCGCGTCGACGGGGAACTCCACGTCGACGACCGGGCCGATGACCCGGGCGACGCGGCCCGTGGCGGCGGCCGTCTCAACAGTGGTCGTCATTACTTGTCACTCCCCGCGGTCGCGTCGGCCAGGGCGCTGGCGCCACCGACGATCTCGCTGATTTCCTGGGTGATTTCGGCCTGGCGGGCCGCGTTGGCAAGGCGCGAGAGCGAGTTGATCAGCTCGCCCGCGTTGTCGGTCGCCGACTTCATCGCCCGGCGACGGGCCGCGTGCTCGGAGGCGGCGGCCTGCAGCAGGGCGTTGTAGACCCGGCTCTCGACGTACCGCGGCAGCAGGGCGTCGAGGACGTCCTCCGCCGACGGCTCGAAGTCGAACAGGGGAAGGATCTCGCCCTTACCCGTCTCGTCCGTGCCCTTCTCGAGGCTGAGCGGCAGCATCCGGTTGTCCACCGGCGTCTGCGTCATCATCGACACGAATTCCGTGAAGACGATGTGCAGCTCGTCGACGCCACCCTCGGCGGTGTCCTGCTGGACGGCCTCGATGAGCGGCGCGGCCACCTTCTTGGCGTCCGCGTAGCTCGGGCTGTCGGTGAAGCCGGTCCACGACTCCGTGACCTTCCGCTCACGGAAACCGTAGTAGGCGACACCCTTGCGGCCGACGATGTACGTGTCGACCTCCTTGCCCTCGCCGCGCAGCCGCTCGATGAGCCGGTCGGCCTGCTTGATGGCGTTGGAGGAGTAGCCGCCGGCCAGACCGCGGTCGCTCGTGACGAGCAGGACCGCGGCACGGGTCGGGTTGTCCGCCTCCGTGGTCAGCGGGTGGTTGGTGTTCGATCCGGTCGCCACCGCCGTGACCGCGCGGGTGAGCTCGGTCGCGTACGGCGTGGAGGCCGCCACCTTGCGCTGCGCCTTGACGATGCGCGAGGCGGCGATCATCTCCATCGCCTTGGTGATCTTCTTCGTCGCGGTGACGGACCGGATGCGACGCTTGTAGACCCGGAGCTGCGCTCCCATGAGTCAGGTCCCTTCCGTCGTCACTTCGAGACGTTGACGGCGGCCGGCGCGTCCTCGGCCAGCAGCTTGCCGTCCGACGTCTCGAACTGCTTCTTGAACGCGGTGATGGCGTCCGCGACGGACGAGAGGGTGTCGTCGGACATCTTGCCGCCCTCGCGGATCGACGTCATCAGACCCTTGTGGTCGCGGTGCAGGTAGTCCAGCAGCTCGCGCTCGAAGCGGCGGATGTCGTTGACCGGGACGTCGTCCATCTTGCCCGTGGTACCGGCCCAGACGGAGACGACCTGGTTCTCGGTCGACATCGGCTGGTACTGCGGCTGCTTCAGCAGCTCGACCATGCGCTTACCGCGCTCCAGGGCGGCCTTCGACGCGGCGTCCAGGTCGGAACCGAAGGCGGCGAACGCCTCCAGCTCACGGAACTGGGCGAGGTCCACACGGAGGCGGCCGGAGACCTGCTTCATGGCCTTGTGCTGGGCGGAGCCACCGACGCGGGAGACCGAGATACCGACGTTCAGGGCCGGGCGCTGGCCGGCGTTGAACAGGTCGGACTCCAGGAAGCACTGGCCGTCGGTGATGGAGATGACGTTGGTCGGGATGAACGCCGACACGTCGTTCGCCTTGGTCTCGACGATCGGCAGACCGGTCATCGAACCGGCACCCATCTCGTCGGAGAGCTTGGCGCAGCGCTCCAGCAGACGCGAGTGCAGGTAGAAGACGTCACCCGGGTACGCCTCGCGGCCCGGCGGGCGGCGCAGCAGCAGCGACACGGCGCGGTAGGCGTCGGCCTGCTTCGACAGGTCGTCGAAGACGATGAGGACGTGCTTGCCCTCGTACATCCACTGCTGACCGATGGCGGAGCCGGTGTAGGGCGCCAGGTACTTGAAGCCGGCCGGGTCGGACGCCGGGGCGGCGACGATGGTCGTGTACTCCAGGGCGCCGGCCTCCTCCAGCGCACCGCGCACGGACGCGATGGTGGAGCCCTTCTGGCCGATGGCGACGTAGATGCAGCGGACCTGCTTCTTCGGGTCGCCCGAGCGCCAGTTGTCGCGCTGGTTGATGATCGTGTCGACGGCCAGGGCGGTCTTGCCGGTCTGGCGGTCGCCGATGATCAGCTGACGCTGACCACGGCCGATCGGGGTCATCGCGTCGACGGCCTTGTAGCCGGTCTCCATCGGCTCGTGCACCGACTTGCGCTGCATGACCGTGGGGGCCTGCAGCTCAAGGGCGCGACGGCCGCTGGTCTCGATCTCGCCGAGGCCGTCGATCGGGTTGCCGAGCGGGTCGACGACCCGGCCCAGGTAGCCCTCGCCGACGGCGACGGACAGGACCTCGCCGGTGCGGGTGACCGACTGGCCCTCCTCGATGCCGCTGAACTCACCGAGGACAATGGCACCGATCTCGCGCTCCTCCAGGTTGAGGGCGAGGCCGAGGGTGCCGTCCTCGAACTTCAGCAGCTCGTTCGCCATGGCCGAGGGCAGACCCTCGACCTTCGCGATGCCGTCGCCGGCAAGGCTGACCGTACCGACCTCCTCGCGCGAGGCCGCGTCCGGCTTGTACGACTGGACAAAGTTCTCCAGCGCGTCCCGGATCTCCTCCGGCCGGATCGTGAGCTCCGCCATCTGGGTTCCCTGCTCTCCTTGTTGGGCCCGAAGTTTCTTTGGGGGATCTGGGGGCTCCCCCCAGAACTTCTGCATCCTGTGCACGGCCCAACCGGGCCGTAGGTAACGCTTGTTGAGTTTGTGGCCTGGTCAGCCGGCCAGTCGCCGGGCCGCCTCGTCGAGGCGGTTCACGACGGTGCCGTTGATGACCTCGTCGCCGACCCGCACCGAGATCCCGCCGAGGACCGTGGGGTCCACGTCCAGGTTCAGGTGCATCTGCCGGCCGTACAGCTTCGCCAGCACGGCGCCGAGGCGCTGCTTCTGCTGGTCGCTGAGCGGCGCGGCCGAGGTGACGACCGCGACCATCCGGTCCCGGCGCCCCGCGGCGAGCTTGGACAGGGACTCGAGTCCCGCCTCCAGGCTACGTCCACGCGGCTGCGTCACAAGACGGACGACCAGCCGCTCCGTGGCCGGAACGGTCTTGCCGCCGAGCAGGCCGCGCAGCAGCTCGACCTTGGCGGACACGGTGGCCGCCCGGTCGGTCAGAGCCGCCCGCAGCTCGGTGCTGGACGCGACGATCCGGCCGAACCGGAACAGCTCGTCCTCCACGTCGTCCAGCGAGCCGGCCTTCTGCGCCGCCGTGAGGTCGGCGGTGTTCGCCAGCTCCTCCAGCGAGTCGACCAGGTCACGCGAGTACGACCAGCGGGAACGGACCATGCCGGAGACCAGGTCGACGGTCTCGCCGCCCACCTGACCGCTCAGCAGTCGCGTGGCCAGCTCGGCCTTGGCCTCGCCGGCCTGCGCCGGGTCGGTCAGGACCCGACGCAGCGACACCTCGCGGTCGAGCAGCGCGGTAACGGCGGCCAGCTCGCCGGCGAGCTTCGCCACGTCGACCGAGGTGTTGTCGGTCAGCGCGTCGAGACGCTCACGTGCGGCAGCCAGTGCCTCGCGGCTCGCTCCGTTCATCGGGCGGCCTCGGCCTTCTCCTCGAGCTCGTCGAGGAAGCGGTCGATGGTGCGGCTCTGGCGGGCGACGTCCTCGAGGGACTCGCCGACCAGCTTGCCGGCCAGGTCGGTGGCGAGCTTGCCCACGTCCTGGCGCAGCGCGGTCGCCGCGGCCTTGCGGTCGGCCTCGATCTGGGCGTGGCCGGCCGCGATGATCTCCTCGCGCTGGCGCTGGCCCTCCGCCTTCATCTCCTGGATGATCGCGGCGCCCTGCTCCTGCGCCTCCTGACGCAGCCGCGCGGCCTCGTGACGGGCCTCGGCGAGCTGAGCCTTGTACTGCTCCAGCACACTCTGGGCTTCGATCTGGGCCGACTCGGCCTTCTCGATGCCGCCCTCGATGGCCTCGCGACGCTCGTCCAGAACCTTGTTGATGTTCGGGAGGAGCTTCTTGGCCAGGAAGCCGAAGACGATGACGAAGGCGATCAGGCCGATGACGAGCTCGTCGAGATGCGGGATCAGAGGAGGCTGGGGCTCCTCCGCTGCCGCAAGGAACAGAGCGTTCACATCAGTGCCTTCCGTGAAAGGGGTTGGTCTGCCGGTCCGGATCAGGCGGACGGGTAGACGAAGCCCATGACGATGCCGATGAGGGCGAGCGCCTCACAGAAGGCGAAACCCATGATCTGGTTGGTACGGATCAGACCGGCCGCCTCGGGCTGGCGGGCGAGGGCCTGGGTGCCGTTACCGAAGATGATGCCGACGCCGACGCCGGGGCCGATGGCGGCGAGGCCGTAGCCGATGGAGGCGACGTTTCCGGTGACAGCGGCGAGGTTGTCGAGAGCGGACATGCCGGTTCTTCCTTCTCTTTCAAGGATCCGGTGGGGGTTGGCCACCGGACGTCTGGTGGTTTGGGGTGGGCCGGGGCCCGGGCCGTCAGTGGTGCTCGGCGAGCGCGCCCTGAACGTAGTTGCACGCCAGCAGGACGAACACGTACGCCTGGACGGCCTGGATGAAGAGCTCGAAGGCGGTCATCACGACGACCATGACGAACGACGTGGCCGCGTAGGCGATGCCGATGCCGTTCAGGAGGTACCAGCTCGCGAGCGAGAACATCACGATCAGCAGGTGGCCGGCGAACATGTTCGCGAACAGTCGCACCGCGTGCGTGAAGGGCCGGATGATCAGGTTCGAGAAGAACTCGAGGAAGACGATCAGCGGCAGGATCGCGCCGAGGGACTTGTCGTAACCCGTGATGTTCTTCCAGCCACCGACGAAGCCGTGCTTGCGGAAGGTGAGGCTGACCCACATCACGTAGACGATCAGGGCCAGACCGGCCGGGAAGGCGATCAGCGAGGTGACCGGGAACTGGGCGAGCGGAATGATCGACCAGAGGTTCATGACCCAGACGAAGAAGAACAGCGACACCATGAAGGGGACGTACTTCTCGCCGTCCTTCTTGCCGATGATCTCGTAGACGATGCCGCGGCGCACGAAGTCGTACCCGGCCTCGCCGACCATCTGGAGCTTGCCCGGGACGAGCTTCGGCTTCGCGAAGGCGGCCCAGAAGAACCCGACGATCAGGATCGAGCCCAGCAGGGCCAGCAGCATCGGCTTGGTCAGCTCGAAGCCGCCGATGGTGGCGATGGGCTCGTACATGAACGTGTGGAGGCCCGGCGCCGGGAAGCCGCATCCGGTGAAGATGTGACAGCTCGGGTCGAAGGCAAGCGTCTGGTCAGCACTCACCGCGGGCTCCTTCAGCGTGGCGCATAGGTACGGCAACCTCGTTGTGTCGGCGCGGCACGCAGCCGCGGTTCGGCACTGGACTGGTCTTACGGATAAGGGGGCGGCGGTTCGGCGTCGAGCCTCGCGCTGGGACAGGCGTCAGCTCGGATGCCCGCGCCCGCAGTGCCGCAGTTGGCACCGGACGATAGCAGCATCCCGAACACGCATTTATCCCGGCCCTACCTCTCACGTCGTGGATCCCGTCTTCTCGGGCTCGACGTAGAGGACCTTGGCCTTCATGTACGCACGCGCCTGCGCCGCGACCCAGACGACGGTCGTCGCCAGCAGCGTGAGACTGAAGGCCTTGAAGTCGAACAGCGTGGTGCCCTTGAGCAACGTCAGGAAGATGAAGAGCACGAGCAGCTGGGCCGTGTAGAGCATCAGACCCATGGCCTGGAACAGCTGCGGCAGCGACTTCGCCGTCCGCTGGAGCACCACCAGCCCGATGCCCATGAAGACGACGACCACGAGGGTGCCGACGACGGCGCCGACGGCTCCCTTGCCACCGGCGACCACGCCGCTGACGACGGTCGCGACGGCGCCGGCGGCAGAGGCGGGTACGGCGGTGTGCAGGAGGGTGCGGGCGTCGTTGGACGGCATGGCGGCATCTCCGCTTGCTGGTGGGGGCAGTGGTGTCGTCATGGACGAGCGTAAGCCCGGTCCGAGGTGTGGTCTCGGGGCCGAGGGACCGTCGCACTGCGGCCCTTCGGCGCTGTCGCCGGGTACTCGTGAACGGTATCACAAACTATTTGAATAGGTCTTTACCCAGAGGTGTGCTGACTCTCACACATGAGAGTGACCCTGCGCGTGTGTGCGCGACAGCGGGGCCCTATGTCTGGTAATGGACCCGTCTGCGGTTTTCGTCAACCGCGCGTTCCGGCCTTCCGCCGCTCGTGGAGGGCGGAACGGGCGCCCAGGGCGGTCGCCCCGTTGACACCCGCCGGCACCTGCACGCGCTCCGGCTCCCCCTCGGCCCCCTCGCCGTCCGGCGCCGGGGACGGCCGGCCGGCCGCGGGCGCCGCCTTCCGGCGACGGTAGCGCGGCGGGACGAACGACTCGGCCCAGCGCGGGGCCCGCGGCGTGAAGCGCGGCAGCAGCAGGAGCACCAGACCGATCGCGCTCAGCACGACGATCACCAGCACGCTCCACATCGACGCCGAGTGCACCGAGTACGCCAGCGTCCCGAAGGCGATGAGCGCCGACCAGAAGTACATGATCAGCACCGCGCGGCTGTGCGAGTGCCCGATCTCCAGCAGCCGGTGGTGCAGGTGGCCGCGGTCCGCGGCGAACGGCGACTGCCCGTTCCAGGTGCGGCGCACGATCGCCAGGACCAGGTCCGCCACCGGGATCGCGATGATGGTCAGCGGCAGCAGCAGCGGGATGAAGACCGGCAGCGCGGCGTGCGTGGCCTGGCGGGTCGAACCCTCGAAGATCTTCAGCGCGTCGGGGTCCACCTGGCCGGTGATCGAGATGGCGGAGGCAGCGAGGATCAGGCCGATCAGCATCGACCCGGAGTCGCCCATGAAGATCCGGGCGGGGTGCATGTTGTGCGGCAGGAAGCCCAGGCACATGCCCATCAGGATCGCCGCGAAGAGCGTCGCGGGCGCCGCGGCCTCGATGCCGTAGCTGAACCAGATGCGGTACGCGTACAGGAAGAACGCCGCCGAGGCGATGCACACCATGCCGGACGCCAGCCCGTCGAGGCCGTCGACGAAGTTCACCGCGTTGATGGTGATGACGACCAGCGCGACGGTCAGCAGCGTGCCCTGCCACTGGGTGAGCGCGACCGTGCCGACACCCGGGATGGGCAGCCACAGGATCGTCAGACCCTGCATCACCATCACGCCCGCGGCGATCATCTGGCCGCCGAGCTTGATCAGCGCGTCGATCTCGAACTTGTCGTCCAGGACGCCGATCAGCCAGATCAGCGCGGCACCGGACAGCAGCGCACGCGGTTCGTTCGACAGCTCGAAGACGCTGTTGAGGTTCTGCAGGTGATCCGCGACCAGCAGGCCCGCGCACAGCCCGAAGAACATGGCGATGCCGCCGAGCCGCGGCGTCGGCTCCCGGTGCACGTCCCGGGCGCGGATCTCCGGCATCGCGCCGGCCGCGATGGCGAACTTCCGCACCGGACCGGTCAGCAGATAGGTCACCGCGGCCGTGACACAGAGCGTCAGCAGGTAATCACGCACGGGCTGCCCCACAGGAATCGCTGGCCATCTCAGCCCCACACCCTAGTCCCGGTGGACCTGTGCTGAAGGACACCAGGGGGGCCGTCGCGGTTCCACGGCCGCGCCGCCCGGCCCCGCTACCCCCGATACGGGGGAAAGTTCCCGGCCAGTTCACGCACGCCGGTACGGATCGCGCCGGCCGCCCCGGCGTCGGTGCGCAGCGCCTCCGTGAACAGCCCGGCGATGCGCTCCATCTCCGGGCCGCCCATGCCCTGGGTGGTCACCGCGGCCGTGCCGAGCCGGATGCCGCGCCCGTCGCCGTACGGCAGGGCGCAGGTGTCCAGCACGATGCCGCAGGCCGCCAGACGGGCCTTGGCGAGGCGTCCGTCGACACCCAGCGGCGCCGGGTCGGCGGTGATCAGGTGGGTGTCCGTGCCCCCGGTGGTGATCAGGAACCCCTCGCCGGCCAGCGCGACCGCGAGCGCCCGCGCGTTCGCCACCACACGGCGGGTGTATTCCGCGAACCCCGGGCCGGCCGCCTCGCCGAACGCCACCGCCTTCGCCGCGATCGTGTGCATCTGCGCGCCGCCCTGCGTGAACGGGAACACCGCGCGGTCGATGCGCTCCGCGAGCTCCGCGCCGCACAGCACCATGCCGCCGCGGGGCCCGCGCAGCACCTTGTGCGTGGTCGCGCACACGACGTCGGCGTACGGCACCGGGCTCGGGGCCGTACCGCCCGCGACGAGCCCGATGGGGTGCGCGGCGTCCGCGATCAGGCACGCCCCGACCTCGTCGGCGATCTCGCGGAAGGCGGCGTAGTCGAGGTGCCGGGGGTACGAGATCGAGCCACAGACGATCGCCTTGGGCCGGTGCTCGTGGGCGAGGACCCGGACCTGCTCGTAGTCGATCAGCCCGGTCTCGGCGTCCACGCCGTACGGGACGAAGTCGAACCAGCGCCCGGAGAAGTTGGCGGGCGACCCGTGCGTCAGGTGCCCGCCGTGCTGCAGGCCCAGGGCCAGCACGGTGTCCCCCGGGCGCAGCAGCGCCGCGTACGCCGCGAGGACGGCCGACGAGCCGGAGTGCGGCTGTACGTTCGCGTGCTCGGCGCCGAAGAGCGCGGCCGCCCGCTCGACGGCGATCCGCTCGGCGGTGTCGGCGTACTCGCACCCGCCGTGGTAGCGGTTGCCGGGGTAGCCCTCGGCGTACTTGTTCGCGAGCGGCGAGCCCAGCGCGGCGAGCACGGCGGGCGAGACGAAGTTCTCGGCGGCGTTCAGCTGCAGGCCGTCGGCCTGCCGCTGCGTCTCGCCGGTCAGGACGTCGGCGATCTCGGGGTCCTGCCGGCGCAGCGCGTCGACGTCCGGACCGTACGCGGCGGGATGCGCGCCGGTGGCAGCAGCGGTGACCGACATCAGTGGCTCCTGGCGTGGACGGGCCCCGTCAGATCCAATGTAGGCCCCCGCGCCCCCGCGCGCCCCGTGGTCCCGCCCGCTCCGGTCACCGCCGCGTGGGCACGCCCGTCATGGCCGTCACCACGGGGTCCAGCGCCTGCTGGATCTCCTCGCCGATCGAGCGGAAGAACGTGATCGGCGCCCCGTACGGATCGTTCACCTCGTCGGCCTCCGCGCTCGGTGCCAGCAGCCAGCCGCGCAGGGCCGCCGCCGCGCGGACCAGGGCGCGGGCGCGCTCGACCACGCCGTCCGACATGGGGTCCGGCAGCGTCGCCGGGTCTATGGCCCGGACGAGGCGGGTGAACTCCTTCAGGGTGAAGGTGCGCAGCCCCGCGCTGTGGCCCATCGAGATGACCTGCGCCCGGTGGTCGCGGGTCGCCGTCAGGACGAGGTCCGCGCGGATCACGTGCTCGTCGAGCAGCTCGCGCCCCGTGAAGCCGCTCGGGTCCGCGCCGAAGTCGGCGAGGACCAGCTCGGCGTTGGCCTCCATGGGGGCGCCCTCGTGGCCCCAGGTGCCCGCGCTCTCCACGATCAGGCCGCCGCCCAGGGGGTCGCCCAGGCGGTCGCTGAGGGCGTGGCGGGTCAGCCGCTCGGTGATCGGCGAGCGGCAGACGTTGCCGGTGCTGACGTGGAGGATGCGGAAGGTGTTCTCCGTGCCGCCTATGCCACGCCCCTCAGGGGCGGTCAATTGGCCACCTCGAGATCGGGTACCACCTTGCGCAGCTCGTCCGCGGACAGCGCGCCCGCGCGCAGCAGGACCGGCACCTTGCCGGTGACGTCGACGATCGAGGACGGGACGTTGCCCGGGGTGGGCCCGCCGTCCAGGTACACCGACACCGAGTCGCCGAGCATGCCCTGCGCGGCGTCGCAGTCCTCGGGCGAGGGGTGGCCGGTCAGGTTCGCCGACGACACGGCCATCGGGCCGACGTCGGTGAGCAGCTCGATGGCGACCGGGTGCAGCGGCATCCGGATCGCGACGGTGCCGCGGGTGTCGCCCAGGTCCCACTGGAGGGACGGCTGGTGCTTGGTGACGAGCGTCAGCGCGCCGGGCCAGAAGGCGTCGACGAGCTCCCACGCCTGCTCGGAGAAGTCGGTGACCAGGCCGTGCAGGGTGTTCGGCGACCCGATGAGGACCGGGGTGGGCATGTTGCGCCCGCGCCCCTTGGCCTCCAGCAGGTCGGCGACGGCCTCCGCGCTGAAGGCGTCCGCGCCGATCCCGTACACGGTGTCGGTGGGCAGCACGACGAGCTCGCCGCGCCGAACGGCGGACGCGGCCTCGCGCAGGCCGGTCGTGCGGTCGGTCGCGTCGTTGCAGTCGTATCGCCGAGCCATTTAGCAGGCCTCCTCGTACACGTGCTTCGTCATGGCGTCGCCTTGCGTGCGGTCGCGAAGCGCGGGCGGTTGTTCAGGTCCGGGTGGTCGGCGGCGTCGGTCCAGCCGGCCTCCTCGTTGAAGATCCACGGGACCTGGCCGCCCTGCGTGTCGGCGTGCTCGACGACGACGAGGCCGCCGGGGCGCAGCAGGCGGTGGGCGGTGCGTTCGATGCCGCGGATCGTGTCGAGGCCGTCCTCGCCGGAGAAGAGCGCCATCTCCGGGTCGTGGTCGCGGGCCTCGGGCGCGACGTACTCCCACTCGGTGAGCGGGATGTAGGGCGGGTTGGAGATGACCAGGTCGACCTGGCCGTCGAGCTCCGGCAGGGCGGTCAGGGCGTCGCCGTGGTGGACGGTGACCCTGGACCCCTCGGCGTTCTTGCGCGCCCACACCAGGGCCTGCTCGGACAGCTCCACGGCGTGCACGCGCGAGCGCGGCACCTCCTGGGCCATGGCGAGCGCGATGGCGCCGGAGCCGGTGCACAGGTCCACGATGAGCGGCTCGACGACGTCCATCGCCCGCACCGCGTCTATGGCCCAGCCGACCACCGACTCGGTCTCCGGGCGGGGGACGAAGACACCCGGCCCCACCTGGAGCTCCAGGTAGCGGAAGAACGCGCGCCCGGTGATGTGCTGCAGCGGCTCGCGGGCCTCGCGGCGTGCCACCGCCTCCCAGTAGCGGGCGTCGAAGTCGGCGTCCTTGACGGTGTGCAGCTCTCCCCGCTTGACGCCGTGCACGAACGCGGCGAGCTCCTCCGCGTCGAAGCGCGGTGAGGGAACGCCGGCGTCGGCCAGCCGCTGGGTGGCCTGGGCCACCTCGGCAAGCAGCACGCTGCGGGGGGCTGGGGGTCGCCCCCCAAAATGTTGCTGCACGCTGGTCCTCCGTACAGGGATATGGCTTTACGCGGCGGCGAGCTTGGCCGCCGAGTCGGCGTCCACGCAGGCCTGGATCAGGGCGTCCAGGTCGCCGTCGAGCACCTGGTCCAAGTTGTACGCCTTGAAGCCCACCCGGTGGTCCGAGATCCGGTTTTCCGGGAAGTTGTACGTACGGATCTTCTCCGACCGGTCCACGGTGCGCACCTGGCTGCGGCGCGCGTCCGCGGCGTTCTTCTCGGCCTCCTCCTGCGCGGCGGCGAGGAGCCTGGACCGCAGGATACGCAGGGCCTGCTCCTTGTTCTGGAGCTGGCTCTTCTCGTTCTGGCAGGAGGCGACGACGCCGGTCGGCAGGTGGGTGATGCGGACGGCGGAGTCGGTGGTGTTCACGGACTGGCCGCCGGGGCCGGAGGACCGGTAGACGTCGATGCGCAGGTCGTTGGGGTTGATCTCGACGTCGATCTCCTCGGCCTCCGGGGTCACCAGGACACCGGCGGCGGAGGTGTGGATGCGGCCCTGGGACTCGGTCGCGGGCACGCGCTGCACGCGGTGCACGCCGCCCTCGTACTTCAGCCGGGCCCACACACCCTGGCCGGGCTCGGTGGCGCCCTGGCCGCCCTTGGTCTTCACGGCGACCTGGACGTCCTTGTAGCCGCCCAGCTCGGACTCGGTGGCATCGATGATCTCGGTCTTCCAGCCGACGCGCTCGGCGTACCGCAGGTACATGCGCAGCAGGTCGCCGGCGAACAGGGCGGACTCGTCGCCGCCCGCGCCCGCCTTGATCTCCAGGATGACGTCCTTGTCGTCGCTGGGGTCGCGCGGGACGAGCAGCAGGCGGAGCTTGTCCGTGAGCTCCTCGCGCTGCTTCTCCAGCTCCTTGACCTCGGCGGCGAAGTCGGGGTCGTCGGCGGCCAGCTCACGGGCCGTCTCGATGTCGTCGCCGGTCTGCTTCCAGCTGCGGTACGTGGCGACGATCGGGGTCAGCTCGGCGTAGCGCTTGTTGAGCTTGCGCGCGTTGGCCTGGTCGGAGTGGACCGAAGGGTCGGCGAGCTTCTTCTCGAGATCGGCGTGCTCGCCGATCAGTTCCTCGACCGCCTCGAACATCGGGGGCTCCTGGTTTCGTACGCGGGTGGTGGCTGCTGCGGGAGACGGCAAAGCGCCGGTCCCGGCCACCCCACACCGGGGCGGCCGGAGACCGGCGCAGTGGCTCGCTACTTCTTGGCGGAGCCGGCAGCCTTGCCGAAGCGGGCCTCGAAGCGGGCCACACGGCCACCGGTGTCGAGGATCTTCTGCTTGCCCGTGTAGAACGGGTGGCACTCGGAGCAGACCTCGGCACGGATGGTGCCGTTCGGGATCGTGCTGCGGGTGGTGAACGACGCGCCGCAGGTGCAGCTCACCTGGGTCTCGACGTACTCGGGGTGGATGTCGCGCTTCAAGGTGTCTCCTAGTTTCGGGAGGGCGCCGGGTCGCCCGGGCGGGATGCCCGTGCGTGAACCGGGGCCGACGTACCAGTCTGCCAGGACCGGCCGCATCTCCCAAAACCGGGGGTGGGCCCGATCTATTCCGGCTGGGCCGGCGGCCTTCCCGGGAGCGCGCCGCGGCCCGGCCCGGGGGCTACTTCACCACGTCCTGGGCCCGGCCCGTGGCGGTGTCCTTCGTCGCGGAGGCGGGGATCGGCCGGTCCTGCCGCAGGGCGGTCCACACCTGCCGGGACTTGGCCTCCAGCGGGATCACGCGGTTGAGGTCGGCCGGGTCGTACTGCACGGGCAGCGTGACCATGTGGACGTCGTCGGCGCCGAGCCGCTGCAGGCCGCGGGCGAAGTCGGCGAGCTCCTTGACGGAGTCGAGCTGGGAGTCGGGGGTGATCGCCTTGGTGGCGCTGTCGGCGAGGCCCCAGAGCTTCTGGGGGCTGCTGAAGACGCCGACGCTCTTCACCTGGTCGATGAAGGCCTTCATGAAGGCCTGCTGGAGCTGGATCCGGCCCAGGTCGCTGCCGTCGCCGACGCCCTTGCGGGTGCGTACGAGGCCCAGGGCCTGCTCGCCGCCGAGGGTGTGGGTGCCCGCCGCCAGGTCGAGATGGCTGCTGTCGTCCTTGATCGCCTCGGTGGTGGTGACCTCGACGCCGCCGAGCTCGTCGATGAGCCTCTTGAAGCCGGTGAAGTCGACCTCGATGTAGTGGTCCATGCGGATGCCGGACATCGCCTCGACGGTCTTGACCGCGCAGGCGGGGCCGCCGACCTCGTACGCCGTGTTGAACATGGCCCTGCGCTGCCCGGGGACGGTGCGGCCGGTCTTGTCGGCGCAGTCGGGGCGCTCGATGAGCGTGTCGCGGGGGACGGAGACCACGCTGGCCTTCCGGTGGCCCTCGTAGACGTGCAGGATCATCGCGGTGTCGGAGCGGGCGACGCCCTCGTCGCGGCCGTACTCGGCGTTGGCGCCGGCGCGGGTGTCGGAGCCGAGGACGAGGACGTCCAGGGAGCCGTTGTCGACGTTCTCGGGGCGGTCGTCGTCCCGGAGCTGGGCGTTGATGTCGACGCTCTCGATGTTGCCGTTGAGCTTGACGTACGCGTAACCGAGCCCGGAGCCGCCGACGACCACCAGTCCGGCCGCCGACCAGGCGGCGATCGTGAGTGCTCTGCGCCCCTTGGCGGGCGGCTTGCGACGGCGTCCGGTGGCACGTATTCGGCTGCTGCTGTCCTGCTGGGCCATGGTCTCCTCAGTCCTCGTCGTCGCACTCGCCCCTGCCGCGTCAGACGGGCGAGCGGCCCACAGGGTTGCACAGGGACGGGAGAAGTCCCCGGGAAGACGAAAGTGCCCACCGCGCGGTGCGCGGTGGGCACGGACGGCGGTGGAGGGGCGCTGTGTCCCCTCCCCCACCTGCGTCTTCGCCGGCCCGGCCCGGACGGGGCCCGGGGCGGTCACGGGGCCGCGCCCCGGGGGCGCGGCTGTGACCAGGATCTCTCAGCCGAAGAGGTTGAAGCCGCCGAAGCCGGTGCCGGCCTGGATCGGCGCCCGCAGCATCCCGGTACCGGACTGGCCGGTGCCGCGGTGCAGTTGGAGGGTGCCGTCCGACTTGCGCGTCACCAGGTCGGCGATGCCGTCGCCGGAGACGTCGCCGAGCGAGGCGATGGCGTTGTACGACGACCAGCCCTCGGCGACCCGGACCGGGGTGCCGAACGGCGCGGAGGCGCTGCCGGTGCCCGGGATCAGGTAGAGCGCGCCGGAGGACGACTCACGGGCGACCAGGTCGGTGCGGCCGTCGTTGGTGAAGTCGCCGTGGCCGCGGACCGCGTTGAAGCGGCTGTAGCCGGAGCCGACGACCTTCACGGTGCCGACGGTGCCGTTGCCGTTGCCGGGCAGCACGACCGGGACACCGGAGCCGGAGACGCCGACCACGTCGGGCTTGCGGTCACCGGTGACGTCGCCCGGCGCGAGGATCGCGCGGTAGGAGCCGTACCCGGTGGCGATGCGCACCGCGCTGTAGGTGGTGCTGCTGAGCGTGCGGCGGATCCAGTACAGCTCGCCGTTGGAGGTCTTGCGGGCCACGAAGTCCTGCAGACCGTCCTGGTTCAGGTCGGTCTGGACGACCAGGTTGTAGCCGGTGTACGAGCCGGAGACCGCGTACTTGCCGGCGAAGCCGACGCCGTTGGAGTTGAAGCTGTAGTCCACGCCCGCGGACGTGCGCGCGAACAGGTCGGCGCGGCCGTCACGGCTCAGGTCGGTGTCGTCGACCCGGCCCTGGGCCAGGCCCTTGTACGTCGAGACCTTGGTGAAGGCCTCGTAGTAGCCCTGCATGTTGCAGTGCTCGAAGTCACTGCCGACGCCCCACGAGACGATGCCGACGACCTTGCCCCGGACGATCAGCGGACCGCCGGAGTCGCCCGGGCAGGTGGTCTTGCCGGTGGCGTCGCTGCCGGTGCCCTGCTGGCCGACGCACATCATGGTGCCGTTGCTGGTGTAGCCGAACTCGCCGAGGTTCTCCTGGCAGACGCTGTCGGCGTTGAGCGGCAGCGTGACCTGCTGGAGGGTGCTCGCCAGCTCGTTGCCGGTGCCGGAGGTCAGGCCCCAGCCGAGCGCGATGCCCTGCGTGCCGGGAGCGTACGAGGCCGCGTCCTCGGGACCGGCCATCGGCAGCGTCGCGTACGGCAGCGGCTTGGACAGCGTCATGACGGCGATGTCGTTCTGGGAGCCGGCGTCCGGGTTCCAGCCCGGGTGGATCCAGACCCGGCTGACGTTGGCGGTGGTGCCCTCGCCGTTGGGGCCGCCGCCGAGCTTCGCCGTACCGCCGAGGATCAGGCCCTTGGCGGGGTAGTTGTACGTCTCCGCCGAGGACGGGCGGATGCAGTGGGCGGCCGTGAGCACCTTGTTGGGGGCCACGAGCGTGCCGCCGCAGTTGAAGTACATGTCGCCGTCGCCGTAGACGTCGTACAGCAGCTGCACCATGTAGGGCGCCTTGCTGAACGTGGTGTCCGTGCCGCCGATGATCCGCTGCTGGGCCGACGGCTCGGAGACCACCGTGTAACCCTTGGGCACGGGGTACTTGGTGGTGGGGGCGTCCTCGGACGCCTGGGCCGTCATCGCGAAAGCGCCGGCCCCGAGGGCGACGGCGGCCACCGCGGCGGCTATCAGTTTGCGGACCCGGTGGACGGGTCTGCCATGGCGCGAAGCGCGCACGCGTGTCTCCAGTCGGGAAGAGGCTGCGAGGAAGTGGGGGGACCGCGTGGGGAACGGCTGCCTGATCGTACAAGCTGCCCGATCCTACAAACACAAGGCCCGCCCCGTCACTTGCGTAACGGGGCGGGCCTTGTGCGGTGCGCTGGACGACCGGTTAGGTCAGTCGTTGCCGTTTCCGGCCGACGGGGTCGTCTTCTGGATCTGCAGCAGGAACTCGGCGTTCGACTTCGTCTGCTTCATCTTGTCCAGCAGCAGCTCGATCGCCTGCTGCTGGTCGAGCGCGTGCAGCACCCGGCGCAGCTTCCAGACGATGGCGAGCTCCTCGCTGCCGAGCAGGATCTCCTCCTTGCGCGTACCGGACGCGTCGACGTCGACGGCCGGGAAGATGCGCTTGTCGGCGAGCTTCCGGTCGAGCTTGAGCTCCATGTTGCCGGTGCCCTTGAACTCCTCGAAGATCACCTCGTCCATGCGCGAGCCGGTGTCGACCAGCGCGGTGGCCAGGATGGTCAGCGAGCCGCCGTCCTCGATGTTGCGCGCGGCACCGAAGAAGCGCTTCGGCGGGTACAGCGCGGTCGAGTCGACACCACCGGACAGGATGCGGCCGGAGGCGGGGGCCGCGAGGTTGTACGCACGGCCCAGGCGGGTGATGGAGTCCAGCAGGACGACCACGTCGTGACCCAGCTCGACGAGGCGCTTGGCGCGCTCGATGGCCAGCTCGGCGACGGTGGTGTGGTCCTCGGCGGGGCGGTCGAAGGTCGAGGAGATGACCTCACCCTTCACCGACCGCTGCATGTCGGTGACCTCTTCCGGACGCTCGTCGACGAGGACGACCATCAGGTGGCACTCGGGGTTGTTCGTGGTGATCGCGTTGGCGACCGCCTGCATGATCATGGTCTTGCCGGTCTTCGGCGGGGCCACGATCAGGCCTCGCTGGCCCTTGCCGATCGGCGACACGAGGTCGATGATCCGCGTGGTCAGCACGCCCGGGTCCGTCTCCAGACGCAGGCGGTCCTGCGGGTAGAGCGGGGTCAGCTTGTTGAACTCGGGGCGGCCCCGGCCGGAATCGGCGGCCATGCCGTTGGCCGAGTCCAGGCGGACCAGCGCGTTGAACTTCTCGCGGCGCTCGCCCTCCTTGGGCTGGCGCACGGCACCGGTGACGTGGTCACCCTTGCGCAGGCCGTTCTTGCGGACCTGGGCGAGGGAGACGTACACGTCGTTCGGGCCGGGCAGGTAGCCGGAGGTCCGGATGAACGCGTAGTTGTCGAGGATGTCCAGGATGCCCGCGACGGGGATCAGGACGTCGTCCTCGGAGACCTGCGGCTCGGTCGCGAAGTCCTCGCGGCCGCGACGGCCCCGGCGGTCGCGGTAGCGGCCGCGACGGCCCCGGCGGCCGCCGTCCTCGTCGAAGTCGTCCTGCGGGCCGCCCTGGGCCTGGGGGCCGGCCTGGCGCTGCTGGCGCTGGCCGCCGCCCTGCTGGTCGTCGCCCTTGCCGCGGTCGCGGCGGTCACGCTGACGGTCACGGCCGCGGTCGCCGCGCTCCCCGCGCTCCCCGCGCTCCCCGCGCTCCCCGCGGTCGCGGCGGTCACGACGACCGCCCTCGGCGGTCTCGACGGCGCCCTCGGCCTTGGTGTCGGGCTGCGCCTCGGTCCGGGTGTCGGCCTTCGCCTCGGTCCGGGTGTCGGTGCGGGCCTCGGTGCGGACGTCCGTACGGGTGTCGCCCTCGGGGCTGCCGGCCGGCGCGGTGGCACGGCGGCGGCGGCGCTCGCCCGCGGACTGGTCGTCCCCGGCGCCGTTCTGCTCCGGCGAAGCCGCCTGCTTGGGGGACGGCTGGCCGGGGATCTCGATCTGCTGCTGGGCGACCGGCTGGCCCGCCTTGACGGTCCTGGGAGCCGCGTCGGCCTTGCCGGCCTTCTCCTCCGCCTTCTCGGCGGGCTTGGCGGCGTCGTCACCCGTACGGGCCTTGGAGGTGGCGCGGCGCTTCGGCTTGGTCTCGGCGGCCCCGGACGCGGCGGTGCCCGCCTGCGCGGAGGCGCCTCCGGCGGCCTGCGTCTCCTTGATGACCTCGATCAGCTGGCTCTTGCGCATCCGCGCGGTGCCCCTGATGCCGAGGCCGGACGCGACCTGCTGCAGCTCGGCCAGGACCATGCCCTCGAGGCCGGTGCCGGAGCGGCGGCGCCGTGAGGTGGTGCCAGTGGCAGCACCTGCGGCGGGCGCGGGGGTGTCGACGCTGCTGTCGGCAGTCACGCCCATCAGATCGGTGGTGTCGCTCACGAAGGGTCCTTCCCTGGAGCGGACGTCGGCCTTCTGGCTCGGCGACCGGTTGTGCTGTCCGACTGCGGTCCTTGATCTGTGTGCGGACCGGGTCGGGGCGGTGGTCCCGCCGGGGTACGGCGGAAGGGAAATACGTGCTTGGGTCCGGCCCGAGGCCCCCTGCTCGGCCCGCTCCTGGGAAAAGCGAGGGGTGTCGCGCCGGTTCCGGAGCGTGCTCGAAACTGCTCAGGCAGGCTGCTCAGGCAGTGGAGGAGGCTCCCGGAAGAATGGTGGTCCCGGAGGGGGACACTCAGCACCGCGCCACAAAGACGTCGGGTGCAGACTTGAGGTTAACACTACCGGCTCCAACAAACATTCCCCCTCTCCAACACCGGCAATCCGTGTACCGCGGAGTTCTACGGAGCGAGCGGCAGGACGCTCGCCCCGGAGACGTCGAGGGTGAGCCGGTTGGCCGCCCAGCCCTCGCCCGCGAGTCGCGCGACCTTCTCCGCCGCGCCGTCCTCGGCCAGCGCGAGCACCGTGGGGCCCGCACCGGAGATGACCGCGGGGACGCCGTCCGCGCGCAGTCGGTTCACAAGCGCGATGCTCTCGGGCATCGCGGGGGCCCGGTACTCCTGGTGGAGCCGGTCCTCGGTGGCGGAGAGCAGCAGCTCGGGCCGCCGGGTCAGGGCCTCGACCAGGAGCGCTGCCCGGCCGGCGTTGGCCGCGGCGTCCACATGGGGGACGGTGCGCGGCAGCAGGCCGCGGGCGGTTTCGGTGAGCACCGGCTTCCCGGGGACGAAAACCACCGGAACGATGGAACGCGAGGGCTCCATCCTGATCGCCCGGGCCGAGCCCCCCTCCGTCCAGGCGAGGGTGAAGCCGCCGAGCAGGCAGGCCGCGACGTTGTCGGGGTGGCCCTCGATCTCGGTGGCGAGCTCCAGCAGGGCCGCGTCGTCGAGCTTGGTGTCGCCGCCTATGGTCACCGCGCGCGCGGCGACGATGCCGGCGCAGATGGCCGCCGAGGAGGAGCCGAGGCCGCGCCCGTGCGGGATGCGGTTGGCACAGACGACCTCCAGGCCGCGCGGCTGCCCGCCGAGCAGGTCGAAGGCCGTGCGCAGGGAGCGGACGAGCAGATGGCTCTCGTCGCGAGGGAGCGTCTCGGCGCCCTCGCCGGCGATGTCGATGTGCAGCCCGGAGTCGGCGACCCGGACGACGACGTCGTCGTACAGCCCCAACGACAGGCCGAAGGCGTCGAAGCCCGGGCCGAGGTTGGCGCTGGTGGCGGGAACGCGCACCCGGACGGCGGCGGCGCGGAACGCGGGACCGGCCATCGCTCGATGACTCTCCTTGACTCTGACGACGGGGGTTGTACGAGGTGTACACAAGACCCAGGGGCCGCATCGGCATCAACGGCAACAGCACCGCGGCATATGCGGGGCATCTGCGGCGGGGGGTTCAGTACAGCCTATCGAAGGAAGGTTCTGTGGCGACATAGGGCGCACAGGAGGCGCACGATGCGTGTCGCGAGCCTGCCCGTGCTCCTCCGCCGGAGGCCGGGCGGCTCGCGGCTCGCGCCCGGCACGGTGCCGTGCCGGTACGCCGCTTTCGCGCCGGGCCCCGCCGGGGAGCACCACGCCGGGACCTGCGGGCCGGCGGTGCCGGGACGCCGTTTCCGGCGGATCCGCGCCGGACCGGCGAGCGGTGTGCCGCGGGCCGCCGCCGGCGGCCGGGACGGGGTGTCCGGCCGCCGGCGTCCGGCTCACCGGCCACGGGCGCCCGAGGGCGCCCGTGGCCGGTTCACACCAGTCCGAGCCGCTCCGCGGCCGCGGCCGCGTCGACGGGCACGGTGACGGGCTGCGGCGCTCCGGCGACCGCCCAGTCGGGGTCCTTCAGGCCGTTGCCGGTGACCGTGCAGACGATGGTCTGGCCCGGGTCGACCTTGCCCTGCTCGGCGGCCTTCAGCAGACCGGCCACCGACGCGGCGGACGCCGGCTCGACGAAGACGCCTTCCTGCGAGGCCAACAGCCGGTAGGCGCGCAGGATCTCACGGTCCGTCACCTCGTCGATGAACCCGCCGGACTCGTCGCGCGCGGCGAGCGCGTACTGCCAGGAGGCCGGGTTGCCGATGCGGATCGCGGTGGCGATGGTCGACGGGTCCTTGACGACCTCGCCGCGGACGATCGGCGCGGAGCCGGACGCCTGGAAGCCCCACATGCGCGGCCTGCGGCCGGCGATGCCGTCCCGCGCGTACTCGGTGTAGCCCTTCCAGTACGCGGTGATGTTGCCGGCGTTGCCGACGGGCAGCACGTGGATGTCGGGGGCGTCGCCCAGCATGTCCACGATCTCGAACGCCGCGGTCTTCTGACCCTCGATGCGGACCGGGTTGACCGAATTGACCAGCGCCACCGGGTAGTTGTCGGACAGGCGCCGGGCCAGGGTCAGGCAGTCGTCGAAGTTGCCGTCGACCTGGAGGATCTTGGCGCCGTGCACCAGCGCCTGGCCCATCTTGCCCAGCGCGATCTTGCCCTGCGGCACCAGGACGGCGGAGACCATCCCGGCGCGGACGGCGTACGCGGCGGCCGAGGCGGAGGTGTTGCCGGTGGAGGCGCAGATGACGGCCTGCGCGCCCTCCTCCTTCGCCCGGGTGATGGCCATGGTCATGCCCCGGTCCTTGAAGGACCCGGTGGGGTTGGCGCCCTCGACCTTGAGGTGTACCTCGCAGCCGGTGCGCTCGGAGAGGACCTGGGCCGGGACGAGCGGCGTACCGCCCTCGCGCAGCGTGACGACCGGCGTCGTGTCCGTGACCGGAAGGCGGTCCCGGTACTCCTCGATGATGCCGCGCCACTGGTGGGTCCTGGTCATGGGTCCTTACTCCCCTTCAACACGCATGATGCTGGCGACACCGCGCACGGTGTCGAGCTTGCGCAGCGCCTCGACGGTCCCGGAGAGGGCGGCGTCGGGCGCGCGGTGGGTGACGACGACGAGGGAGGCCTCGCCGTCCTTGCCCTGCTGGCGCACCGTATCGATGGATACGCCGTGCTCGGCGAAGACCGTCGCCACCTGGGCGAGCACGCCCGGCTTGTCGGCCACGTCGAGGCTGATGTGGTACCGCGTCACCACGTCGCCCATGGGGCTCACGGGCAGCTGGGTGTACGCGGACTCGCCGGGCCCCGTCGCGTCGTTGAGGCGGTTGCGGCAGACGGCGACCAGGTCGCCGAGGACGGCGGACGCGGTCGGCGAACCGCCGGCACCGGGTCCGTAGAACATCAGCTGCCCGGCCGCCTCGGCCTCGACGAAGACGGCGTTGTACGCGCCGCGGACGGAGGCGAGCGGGTGGCTGAGCGGGATCATCGCGGGGTGCACGCGCGCGGTGACGGACCCGCCGTCGGCGGCGCGCTCGCAGATGGCGAGCAGCTTGATGGTGCAGCCCATGCGCTTGGCGGAGGCGAAGTCCGCGGCGGTGACCTCGGTCATGCCCTCGCGGTACACGTCGTCCAGGCGCACGCGCGTGTGGAAGGCGATCCCGGCGAGGATGGCGGCCTTGGCGGCGGCGTCGAAACCCTCGACGTCGGCGGTCGGGTCGGCCTCGGCGTACCCGAGGGCGGTGGCCTCGTCCAGCGCCTCGGAGTACCCGGCGCCGGAGGTGTCCATCTTGTCGAGGATGAAGTTGGTGGTGCCGTTGACGATGCCGAGCACCCGGTTCACCTTGTCGCCGGCGAGGGACTCGCGCAGCGGCCGGATCAGCGGGATGGCGCCGGCGACGGCCGCCTCGTAGTACAGGTCGCGGCCGTGCTCCTCGGCGGCGGCGTAGAGGCTCCGGCCGTCCTGGGCGAGCAGCGCCTTGTTGGCCGAGACGACGGACGCGCCGTGCTCGAAGGCGGTGGTGATGAGGGTGCGGGCGGGCTCGACGCCCCCGATGACCTCGACGACGACGTCGATGTCGCCCCGTTTGACCAGGGCCATGGCGTCGGTGGTGATCAGCTCGGGCGCGATGCCCTCGCGCACCTTGGAGGGCCGGCGGACGGCGACCCCGGCGAGCTCGACCGGGGCGCCGATGCGCGCGGCGAGGTCGTCGGCGTGCGTCGTCATGATGCGCGCCACCTCTGAGCCGACCACTCCACAGCCCAGCAGCGCCACCTTCAGCGGACGCGTACGCATCATCCGACCTCGTTTCCTCTACAGCTTGAGTGCGATCCAGTCTCACTCACCGGACGGGAGTTTCTACCTCCCGTCCGGATTATGAGACATCTATTTCATCAGCCGACATCGAGACGCAGGAGATCCTCCTCCGTCTCACGCCGGACGATCACCCGCGCCGCGCCGTCCGCGACGGCGACGACGGGCGGGCGAAGTGCGTGGTTGTAGTTGCTGGCCATGGAACGGCAGTACGCGCCGGTGGCCGGTACGGCGATCAGGTCGCCCGGGGCGAGGTCGGCGGGGAGGAACGCGTCCTTCACGACGATGTCGCCACTCTCACAGTGCTTGCCGACGACGCGGGACAGCATCGGCTCCGCGTCGGAGGTGCGCGAGACCAGGGTGACGGTGTACTCGGCGTCGTACAGCGCGGTGCGGATGTTGTCCGACATGCCGCCGTCGACGCTCACGTACGTCCGCAGCCCGTCGAGCGGCTTGATGGTGCCGACCTCGTACAGCGTGAAGGCGGTCGGCCCGACGATGGCGCGCCCGGGCTCGACGGAGATGCGGGGCGTCCGCAGCCCCGCCGCCTCGCACTCGCGCGTGACGATGTCGCGCAGCGCCTTGGCGATCTCGTGCGGCTCGCGGGGGTCGTCGGCGGCGGTGTACGCGATGCCGAGGCCGCCGCCGAGGTCGATCTCGGGGAGTTCGACGCCGTGCTCGTCGCGGATCTGCTTGAGCAGGCCGATCACGCGGTGGGCGGCCACCTCGAACCCGGAGGTGTCGAAGATCTGCGAGCCGATGTGCGAGTGGATGCCGATGAGTTCGAGCCCGTCGAGCTTCAGGGCGCGGCGGACCGCCTCGGCGGCCTGCCCGCCGGCGAGCGCGATGCCGAACTTCTGGTCCTCGTGGGCGGTGGCGATGAACTCGTGGGTGTGCGCCTCCACACCGACGGTCACGCGGATCTGGACCTTCTGGCGCGTGCCGAGGGACTGCGCGATGTGCGCGACGCGGACGATCTCCTGGAACGAGTCCAGCACGATCCGCCCGACGCCGGCGCGTACGGCCTTCTCGATCTCGTCCGTCGACTTGTTGTTCCCGTGGAACGCGATGCGCTCGGCGGGCATGCCGGCGTCGAGGGCGGTGGTCAGCTCCCCGCCCGAGCACACGTCGAGGTTCAGGCCCTCCTCGTGCAGCCACCGGACGACGGCGCGCGACAGGAACGCCTTCCCGGCGTAGAAGACGTCGGCGTCCTCGCCGAAGGCGTCGGCCCAGGCGCGGCAGCGGGCGCGGAAGTCGGTCTCGTCGAGGAAGTAGGCGGGGGTGCCGAACTCCTCGGCGAGCGCGGTGACGGGGATCCCGCCGAGGGTGACCACGCCGTCCTCGGCGCGGCTGACGGTGCGGGCCCAGACCTTCTCGTCGAGCCGGTTGAGGTCAGCGGGCGGGGCGGAGTAGTGGCCCTCGGGCAGGACATCGGCGTGACGGGGCCCGGCGGGGTGTGCGGAACGGCTCATGTCTCTCTCACAAGTGGTCAGGGGCGCTGATGCCGAGCAGGTCCAGGCCGCCGGCCAGCACCGTCCCGGCGGCTTCGGCGAGGGCGAGCCGGGAGCGGTGGGCGGCCGAGGGTTTCTCGTCGCCGAGGGGCAGCACGGTGTGCTGGAACCCCAGGAGCGCGTCGGCGGTGGCCTCCAGGTGCCGGGCGACCCGGTCGGGGGCGCGGTGGCGTGCGGCTGCTTCCAGGACGGCGGGGTGGTCGCCGAGAGCCGTGAGGAGGGGACCCGCGTCGACGTCCTCGTCGTACGCGGGGGTGATACCGAACTGTGCGGCGTTACGGAGCAGGGCGCGGGCGCGGGCGTGCGCGTACCGGACGGTGAAGAGGGGGTTGGCCTCGCTCTGCACGAGCAGCCCCTCGGGGTCCAGGGCCCGGTCGTGCGCGGCGGGGCGCAGCAGCGCCCAGCGGGCGGCGTCGCGGCCGAGGGCGTGGACGTCGTGGGTGACGGGGAGGGTCCGGACCGCTTCGGGGAGCGGCACGGGCGGGGTGCCCTCGGCGTCGACGCGTACGCCGAGCGCGGCCCAGGCGGGGTCGGCGGCGTCGCAGCTGACGCGGACGCGTGCGCCCTGGGCGGCCTGGAGGCGGGCCACCGCCTGGGTGACGACGGCGGCGCGGACCTCGCGCCGGTGGTGGTACTGCAGGACCTGCCCGGCGAGCGCGTCGCCGTGGCCGTACCGGCGTCCCTGGGCGAGCACGGCGGCGACCAGGGCGCGGGAGGTGCCGGCCCGCAGGGTGAAGTTCAGGAAGCCGGGCCCGGTGATCTCGACGGCCGCGATGCCGGGGGCGCCGGCGAGGCGGTCCCGCAGGATCTCGGCGACGCGGCGGGCGGGCAGCGCGGCGGGCCCGGCGAGCTGGAGCGCGGCGCTGGTGGCGTAGTCCCCGCGCCCCCCGGCCCGCGGCCGCTCGACCTTGACCCGCTCGGGCACGCCGACCCCCGGCAGCGCACCCTCACCGACCGCGCGGCGCACGGCGTGCAGCACGGTGAGCGAGAGATCTGCGGGGGTCACGGGACAAGCGTAGGGGAGGGAGGCGGTGGGTCGGCGACTGGTTTCGCGATGCGGGCGCGCGCCGGGCGGGGCGAGGGGCCGCGCGGGGCGTGGGGCGTGGGGGTGGGCGCGCGGGACGCGGGTGCGGGCGCCGCGGTGGGCGGGGGGCGCGGGGCGCGGCGGCTTGGGCGGGGCGGCTTGGGCGGGGCGCGGTGGGCGCGCGGGACGCGGGGTGCGGCGTGCCAGGCGCACGGGGCGCGGGGTGCGGCGTGCCAGGCGCACGGGGCGCGGGGCGCGGCGTGCCGGGCGCACGGGGCGCGGGGCGCCGCGGTGGACGGGGGCGGGGGTGGCGCCGGCTGGGGGCGACCCTCCGGCGGGCACGGTCACTCGGCGGATGCGGGGCGATGAAGCCCCGGGTGACCGCGCCGGGGCGTGGGACGCGACACGTACTGCGGTATGCCGGGACGTCTCCGGCGGGCACGGTCACTCGGCGGATGCGGGGCGAAGAAGCCCCGGGTGACCGCGCCGGGGCGTGGGACGCGACACGTACTGCGGTATGCCGGGACGACCGCGGGGCGGCGGCCTTACGCCAGGGGGCAGGGGCTCCCCGGTTCCGTCCTCCTGGCTCAGCTCCAGGTGCTGCCGGCTCGCCCGGCGCCGTGCCGGCCGTCGAGGGGCGGTGGCGGCGGCTCGCGGTGCATGAGCTGCTGCACGACCCGGATGAGGTCGTTGGGCTCGAAGGGCTTGGCCAGGAAGGCGTCCACTCCGGCGGCGAGTCCGCCGTCCACCTCCTGCCGGGTGCAGGCGCTGATGATCGCCACCGGCAGGTGCACGGTTCTGGGATCCTCGCGGAGCCGCGCGGCGGTCCGCAGCCCGTCGAGGCGGGGCATGACGACATCGAGGGTGACGACATCGGGGCAGACGCGGTGCACGACTTCCAGACACTCGGCACCGTCGGCCGCAGTCACGACCTCGAAGCCCTCAAGCTCGAGATTGACCCTGATCAGCTGCCGGATGACCCTGTTGTCGTCCACGACGAGCACCCGGCCGGAGACGCCTGACACAACTCGAGAGTAGGTCGCGATCCGGCCCTGCGTCCGGGTTTTCCCCACTTCCACCCCGCACGAGCGACAGCGCGCGTGTCGCCCTCCGGAAATACCTGTTCACAGGCACTGCCCGGGAGCTGGTAGGGTTCTACCCGTCGCCGCCAAGCGCAGCGAACGCCCCCGTAGCTCAGGGGATAGAGCAACGGCCTCCGGAGCCGTGTGCGCAGGTTCGAATCCTGCCGGGGGCACCCTGCATGAGGTGCCCAAAGACCCCGTCACCAGCGGAAACGCTGAGGCCGGGGTCTTCGCGTATGTGCAGGCGTGTGCGGCCCGGAGCGACCGTATGCCGGGGTCCGTGGACTATTCGTGGACTGACAACGGGCGACAAACGCCCAGGTCGGCCAGCGTTCTCACGCCATGGCCCGAGCCTCCACGAGCGACCGCTGCACGTCCCCCACCAGGTCCCGGAGGCGTCCGGGCTGCACGCCCTCATATTCCATCCACTCGTCGAAGCGAGGACGCAGGTGCCTCACCATGCCCGTCCCGTGGCGACGGAGCACCGAGCGATTGATCGAGATCTCTTCCTGCACCTCTCTTCGGAGATCATCGGTCCAGCCCTGCGCCCGGTCCTCCTCGCCCAGAGGAGCCTTGAGAGCGGTCACCGCTTCGTCGAGGACCGCGAGCAAGCTCATGGCGTCTCCCAGAGATCACAAGGTGCGCTGCACCGGTTCCTGTCAGCCCTTAAGCGGCGAAAGCCCCCGGAGAGTCCGAGGGCTCGGAGCCTAGCGCGGTACGGGATCACTCGTACTCGCGCAACAGCTCCTCGATCTTGCGGTTGGCAATCTCCTGCCGTCCGTCGATGCACTTGGCGTAGCGGCTCAGCAGGACCTCCACACTGTTGCCCGCACGTTCGGCGACCTCCGTCGGGTCCACCCCGGAGTTAAGCCAGGTCGACAGCGCCGAGTGCCGGAGGTCGTACCGGCGAGCCGCGAGCGGGGAGGCGACTGCGGCCGGCGGAAGCGCCAGCGCACGGGCCTCCTGCCAGACGCGGTAGTACGTCGAGGAGCCGACCACTCCCCCACGCTCGTTCGTGAACAGCCACCCGTCCTCGGCGGTGCCGAACGTGTCGAGGCGCTGCCGGAGGATGGCGACGAGTTGGGGCGGGACCGGCACGAGCCGGACTTCTTCCGCAGGCCGGTTCTTCAGGCCCCGGTCGTCGTGGGTCTCGCCGGAGTCCGTCCACTGTTTGCCGACGCTAGGGCGCGTTCGGTTCAGCAGTACCGTCCCCCAGCCAGCCGCGGGCAGCCTCAGGTCCGCATCAGTGAGGCCGACGGCCTCAGCCGGGCGCAAGGCGCCGTAGTACATGCAGGCGAACAGGCCGACGAGTCGGCGACCACGAGCTCGGCCGTACCCACCGACGTACGAAACCGCAGTCAGCAGGGAACGGGCCTGCGCGGGATTGGCGACCACCCGGGGATCGACTTCGCCGGCGACCTTCGGCTTCTTCCAGCGGATGCCCGTGATCGGGTTCTCTTTGAACTCCCCGAGGTCCACTGCATAGTGCAGCGCGTTGACGAGTGTCCGACGCTTGCGCCGGACCGTCTCGGCGGCTGCCGCTGTCCCGTCGAGCTTCAGTTTGAGCGAGTCCAGGACGGCCCTGCCGATCGCAGCGTCACCGAGGTCCGGCTCTGTCTGACGGGTCCCTTTCGGATGTCTTCGAAAAGGCATTCAGTGAGATCGAAGGTTCGGCTGCCGAGGCTCTGAGACGCACTCTCGCGGGAGCATGGCCAATCGAAGGTGAGGCCAGAGAAGCGTTCGCCACATGGGTCGCACTACAGCATCTGCGTTCGGAGGATGTGAGGTCCGGCCAAGGTTATATGAATGCCGAGATGATCCGGTTAATGGTTGGTGTTTCCGGGAAGGGGGCCTTGCGCTCCCTGATCCAAGCTTCGGAGTCTCGACCGGTTTCCGACCATGAACTGGACTACGAGTGGCGGGACATCACAAATCCTGGTGGACCTGACATAATCCCAGATGCGAACCAGCATGTTCGCCTGCTGCGACTAGCCTACTGCCCACCACGGCGGCCTATCTACGCGACTTCCATTGGACACTATTCCGTTTCGATAGACGATCCATCGCCACGTCTGACCACCCCGTCACTCTCAGAGTGGCACCCGATCACCCAAAGCGGCAAGGCGCAGGCATTGCTACGGCGGGACCCTTTCTGGTCCCCCTGAGCCGCAGAGCTGCCCTAACAATACAACCGCGACGCAGATTCCCGCAGTTGACAACGGGGGTGGAGCGAGTTCCGGACTTCGCAGCAAAAGGAACGACTGCTATCGCGAAAAGTATTAATCAGGAGACAGCAGCGAGGGCGCGTAAATATGTATATCACCATCCTGGTGAGACGCCCCTGGAGAGACTGTATTTGCCGAACCTGGAAACGCGCGACCGGCCATCGATTAGCAACACTGAAGGTCTAATTCGGGAAGAAGGACTATTCAGCGGGATGACGGATGAGGCGCGGCGCGCACTGTCAGTGACTAGCATTCCAGGAGAAAGTGATAGAGGTATGAGCGTTGATGATATTCCATGGCCGATACCTGGTCGCCGTGCTAGATCTGCTAGTCGGCCCACCCAGGCTGGCCGGCGTGTCGTGAACAACGCCCTAGACAATTCCTGACATCCACAGGTGAAATCAACGACAGCGGATGGCGGCGGACACCAGCAGCGGCGTGCGGCACCGGTAGACGATGTGGGCCCCCGTCGGGTCGGGTGTGGAACGAACTCCTAAGGCGGTGGTCAGGTCGCCGTGGACGGTGAGGACGAACCCGACCGACCGAGCTTCTTCGAGGTCCTGACCAGCCGCATTGCCTGAGGCCCGCGCGGCCCCCTCTCGCCGTCGTCACTTACCACGCATAAGTGGCGCATGAGACACACTCGAACAAACTCATGCACGGACGACCTGCGCTCCGCCAGCCTGGCCGAGTGCTGCTACGTCTTCCAACACACGTGGCCCTCTCCCTTCCTGGGTGCGCGAAGCCGTGCTGTCGGCTGCCGGCGGATGGTGCACCTACTGCGGGAGCATGGGAGTTCGCGCCGAGGTAATCGACCACGTTGTGCCTCTTGAACAGGGGGGCGCCGACGACATCACAAATACGGTTCCTTCCTGCCGCTCCTGTAACGCGAGCAAGAGGGACCGCACTCCAGCGCAATGGAAGAAGAGCTTGGAGCGTCGGCATTACGGTCCTCCCAGGTGGTGGGACGACCCGCCATACCCCGACATCATGAACTACACGGACGCCGTGCTGACGACCCTAGTTAGCGAGGCGCAGAGTGAGGTGCTGGCAGCGGCACTCCCCTACCAGGAGCGGGCCGCTGCAAAGATGAAGGCCCATGTCGATCGGTTTGACGCGAACCTCCGTAACCTCACTCCTTCCCAGCGGAGGGAGATCTCAGGGGCGCTGGGTGCTCTAACTGATAAATACGACAGCTGACAGTGCCTGCCGAGGTGACGTCCGCACCGCAAGCGCACCAGATCGAGCGGGTAACAGCGGGGAACACGGTGAAAGAGACCCAGCCCGGAGAGGCCGCACCTCAGCCGTTCGCCCAGGCCAGTGCCCAAATCGGCTTCAAGTGATCGCAGCTTCCCATGCTGAGGTCATTTAGGCCTCCACATGACCGTTCAGGTCGAACATCAGCCACTCGAGCCAGGCCGCCGTGACGCCCAAGGAGCCGGCCCACTCGTGCACGGCCCCCACATAGGCGGCGTATCGAGCTGTCCAACGACGTGTACTCGCTGCCTCTCTGCTGGACCAGCCAAGCGCGTTGAGGGAGCGGAAGACACGGGCATCCAGGATCAAGGCACGCTCGCACTCGGCATCCCGGTCATCAATGGTGGCAAACCACTTGGTAAAGAACGACCGCCTCACTCCCCGCACGGTGAACGCGGTGTACGCCCGGGTTAGTTCGCCGACACGGACAGCGCGTCGCGTCGCTTCCAGAACGTGTGGGAGCCGGGCATCGCCGAGGGCAACACTGGTGTAGCGCGGTGCTCGCCCATTGGTTGTCCCTGCTCCCCAGATCATGACCGCGACGAACAGGTCACGGAGTGCTTCCGGGTCGTCGCCGAGCGCTTGCCGCGCCGCAGCAAGGTCATCGCGGCTGATGACGCGGTCGCCTGGCGTCAAAGTGGTGTCCGTTGCCCCGAGCCCGAGCACATGTGCCACCCCATGGGGCTCCAGCCAGGGACGCCAAGTCGCAGGGCGGAATCGAACAGGTGCCTGTCGACGGCCACGATGCACCTCAACGAGCCGCCTCAGCCGTTCCAGCATGTCTTCCTGGGATGCCATGGGAACAGCATGTCGCCCCTGGCCACCGGACACGCGGCACAGCAGCGAAATAGAGCAAACCGTCCTCGCCCTCCAGCCTGCTCACCGGGCCGCAGGGCGGCCGATATGGCCGTCAGCCACTGACCCCACATAGAGTTACGGATCTGGAGTTGCCGTGCCCCATCCACGGCCCGATGGAGCGGTGAGCCGCGGGGAACACAGGGCGGCCATAGCGACCGGACATGAGTACGGCCCTCGAACCTACTCCCAGGTCAAAGGCCGTTCTCGTCGTTCTCAAAACAGAGGCGGTGGAATTTGGACCCACGGTGACATCGCTGCCACGACGGTTTTCAAGCTCGAAGACGGTCCCGCTCGGCCGGGCCAGTAGCCCAACCGTGGCCTCAAGACTTGCCTCCGAGGAGCACGACAATTACCACGACGACCGTGAGCAAGATGGCTGCTCCCCACCAGTCCTTCGGCGTCCTTCCCGGACGCTGCGGGCGCTTGGATGCCCCGACCATGAGTCCACATCGCCGGCAGAAATGAAGACCGGGCCCCCACACCTTCCACTGGGCCGCGCATCTAGCACACCGGACTAACCGACCCTGATCCACCATCCAAACAGCCTAACGCTGCAACCCGCTTCACGGTGTACGAGTCCCAAGCCTCACCTGTAGTCGCATCGAGGGCTCGACAACTGGCCTGACCCGGGTGCGGCCAGTGAGGCCACACGGTGGACGACGAACGGGAACCTACCCGGAGGTGTGCAAGATCGTGCTGGGAGTTCTTGGAAGCGCAGGCAGCGAGGCAGGCCCCTGCTTCGGCTTAGAGGATGAGGACGGCACTAGCTCAACTCTGCGTGCCACGGCCGTGCCAAATGCAGTGGTCAGCCACGGCCAATAAGGGCAACTGCCGGGCAAAGACATCCCTGATAGCTCGGCTACGCAAGCCGCAGGTCACGGGAAGGACGCCTCTCCCTCACTCCTAAAGCGGTGCTTCTGTACCTCCTTCATGGCGGGCGGAAGTGGCGGACTGGTCCCTCGTCCACGCGGCGGCAGGACGAGGTGTACAAGTAGGGCAGAGGGACGGTATGAAGTGCTTCTTGATCCACATGTCCTAGAGGGGGGACGCGCATGCTCGGCAGCGGAAGGACCCTGAGCAGCTTCAAGGTCGGAGATAAGGTCACGGTCAAAGCGCCAAGCGACAGGCCCCTGTACCACCATGGGTCACACGGAACCGTCGTCACCATCGGCACCAAACGGGTCCATGTGAAGATGGACAAGGCTGCCTTTGAGAGCCACGACGGAGAGGTCGCGAACTTCCTCCCAGGTGACTTGGAACCTGGGCACGTTGGAACACCCAGAAACTCCGATCGCATGGACGATGCCTTCAGCGCCCTCAAGCTCGCGGCCGGCACCGATCTCGTGGCCGTGGCGACGGAAGCTGGCATCATCACTGCCGAGCAGGGCGAGCAGATCAAGGTTGCATGGGCCAGCCACTTGCAGAGCTGACGAGTGCAGCCATGCCGCAGCCCAAGTCGCCAGGGTCAGTGTCTAACTGCGTGACAACGCCGACGAACAGCGGCGGAGGAACGTGGACGTCTGCAGACCGTCAGAGCAGGTCGGGGGCACGACTGCCCAAGGTAGAAGCCCCACCCAAATTGCTTCGGGACGAAGCGGTCGCTCCGTTAGGGTGCGCCGCATGACCAACGACGCCCCGGCGTGTCCCGAGTGCAGCCAGCCCATGAAGTCCGGCGGCATCGTCCTCTCCAAGCGGGAGGACGATGGCCAGCGGACGTGTCGGACGCTATGGAGGTGTACTGGTCGGCATGCCTGGTGGCGCTGGGCCGATCGGCCGGATGAGCCTTTGGAGGCATGTCCGGTGCCGGAGCTGTTCCGCTGACATCAACGCCCCCGTATAAGAACGACACACAACGGTCACGGACAGCACCGACGCACGAGGCGAGGCCTGACCAAGCCGGGGTTAGATCAAACTCCTAAAGCTGCTCATCCGCCACGATCACTTCTGAGCCATGCACGCCGTCCGTAATTGGCCCAGGACTCCTGGGGTCGGACTCAGACTGCTATCTGAACCGCTCCCAGGAACTCGGTCCACGAGGGCGCCCTTTGTCCGGGCAGGGCGTGTTTCAGACTGAGTTGCAGTGCCCTGCGCAGAGGATGGGGGGACTGCGTGATTGCATCATTCCGGGCCGCGAGTCGGGCGAGTTCGGCCAGGGTGGGCAGTCGGTCGCTCTTGGCTCCGTTGCAGGTTGCATGTGCGGGGGCAAGGTTCCACAGGGCGTCCAGATCTGGACCGTGCCAGGAGCCGACGCTGTCGAAGCGACGCATCAGGGAGAACGGGAAGACGTGGTCGACGGCTATGGCTTCCCCCGGGGCCAGAACATCGCCGCAGATCAGGCAGCGGCCGTGTTGAAAACCGACCGTGGCGTCAACGATGCCGGTCACCGAGCGGCGTCGGCGTTTGTCGGTGATCTTAAGGGTGTTCCAGTCGACCGTGACGCCTTCCTCGACGAGGCTGCGCCCGACGCCGGCAGCGAAGGAGCTCTCCACGATGCTCCAGCGTGCACCCAACTCCGCGGCTAGGCTGGACGCTTGCTCAGATTGTGCCAGTCGCAGCAGGTCAGGAGTCAGGCGCACGACACGCTGCCGTCCCGTCCCTGCCAGCTCGTAGAAGGTGTGGGGCACCGCAGTTTCACCGCGGAGATTGTGGAACTTCTGCATCACCATCATCGGCATGGAACGCACTGCGGCTGCCAGCAGACGCTCGGTGGGGCGGCCGGCCTCCAGCGTCGCGGCTCTCTCCTGCTCAGCGACGGTGAGGAAGTCTTTCTCGCCCAGCTCCGCCGTCTGCGGCGCCTGCGCGTCCTGGGCCAGATGCTGCACCAGGCCCAGGCTGTAGGCAGCGGCGAGTTCGGCAAGGGCGATCTCCTCTCGCCCGGTCCGCCCGAACTCCAGCAGGGCCTGCCCGAGAGCGAACTTGTGGGTGCGCGAGTTGGCCCCCATCAGCACTGCCAACCGCCACGACGCGCGCGCCGAGGAATCCTGGGCGTAGAATTCGCGCCCGCTCACTCGCCCCCCTTGCGCAGGACAACCGTCTGCCACCACACCTCGGCACGGCCGAGCCGGTCCGCGCCCACCTCTACCAGTCGCACCAACTGCAGCGCCTGCCGCGCCCCGTCCCGCACGACCTCCTCCGCGGGCACATCGAACATCACCCGGTCAGTCGGCGGGACTCCGCGCCGAAGCGAGACGACCAGCAGCCCCGCCGGAGTCAGCAGCGTGGCCAGCCGTTCCATCGCCTGCCCACGCTCGGCCGGCGCCAGGTGCATCCACACAGCCGACAACAGCACCAGCTCAAAAGGCCCTTGCAGGTGGGACAGTGCGGGCAGCGAGTCCTCGACCCAACGGACGTCCTCGCACGGGTTGAGGCTCTGCGCGACCTCCCGAAGCTCACGGACCGGCTCCGCCGCCACCACCTGGTAACCGCGCCGCGCGAGTGCCACAGCGTCCCGCCCAGTGCCAGCACCTACGTCGAGCACCTTCGCCGACGTCGGCGGAAGCAGATCCAACACCCCGCCATGCACTTCCTCGAAGGTGACGCTCCCGTACCTCTGCCCCAGCAATTCGGCGCGCTGCGCGTAGTAAGGCTGGACGCCCACAGTGGGCTGGCCCACCGCCGACGACTCGTCGAGGTGAGGGAAGTTCTCGCCTATACCAACCATGGCCTCAAGCTACGGGACCGAACTGACAACGGCCGACACATGAAGACGAGGGGTGGGTGTGGAGTCATTCGGCACCCCGGGCAGACGTGCCAGAACCATGCCAGGTCGTGCGGGAAGCCGCGGGGAACACCGAGGAACACCGCGTGATCAAGGTGTCAGTACGAGGGGGTCCAAGAGGAAACGCGGCCACGAGCTGCAGGCCCAAAACAGAATCGGCTCCTGCCCAAACTCGCTGGTCAGGAGCCGAGACCTACAGCTAGAACCGTCCGCGGATCTGCTTACCCGTCTCGCTCTCCGGGTGGTTCAGCGCGTCGTAGACCTTGTGTCCGGAGTCACGGGCACCGCCCGCCCAGGAGACGGCCCCCCGGTCGGTCACCTTGGCCGCGATGCCGCTCCAGTACTTCGCCTCACGCTCCCACTGGATACCTTCCAGCATTCGCTCCAGGGTGATGCCCTCGGGCATGGGGTCGGCGCTCCAAGACATGGTGCGGTTCATGGTCGCGCCGAGGCCGGCCACGACGGCGGGGGCGGTGACGGCAGTCTTGGCGTGGAAGAGCGCGGCGTTCTCCTGGAGAAACGCGCCCACCGTCTCCATGACCTCACGCTGAACGATCGCCTTGTCCGGTCGGTCGCCGCTCTCGTTGGCGGGGATGTCCTCATGCTCGATGCCGGTCGACGCGGCGTGGATACCGGCCTTGCCGAGCATGGCCGTGGCGATGAGGGTCCGCAGGACCGACATCGTCATCCACTCCGGGGCCTTGTCCGACACCTGGCGCTTGCCGGTGAGGATCAGGCTGGACAGCGGAACCGTGGTTTCCCCGGCCGGCACCTTCAGCGACTCCATCAGCTTGCGCGTCACGGTGGTGCCGAAGTCGCGGCCGTCCATGGACATGGCCAGGGACTTGTCGACCGGAACGCCCTTCAGGTTACGGTCGTGGAAGATTTGGCGGGCCGCCATGACGCTGATGCCGTGGAAGATCTCGAACGACAGCGGGATCGCGCCGAAGTCGCAGTCCTCCAGGCCGTACGCGCCCGGGTGCTTCTTGATCCGGTGCCAGGCGGTGACCTGGGTCTCGCTGTCGAGAGCGTAGAGGCCGTCCTTGATCGGCAGGGCCGACGAGCCGTCCTCAGAGATGATCAGCGGGCGCGGCGACCACAGGGTGATCTGCGGCAGCGACCAAGCGTCGTCGTAGTCCCCTCGCAGGCCGGCCGCAATGTAGTCGGCGTACTCGCCGACGTTCTTGGCCTTCTTGCTGCCCGCAGTACCCAAGAGCCGCTGGATCTCGGCGCGCGTGCGGGCATACTCGCTGATCGGCTGACCGGCCTTCTGTGCGCGCTTGGTGGCGTCCTCGACCTCCTGGGGATCGTTGACGATCGCCAGGAGGTTTTCACAGTCAATGACTCCGTTCGCCATGACCCCCTTGCGGATCTCTCGAAGGTCGACGGGCAGGCCGGTGGTCACCGGCTTCAAAGACGTCGGCATGCTCAAACTCCCCACCCCTCGGGCGCCACGTTGACGCACCGTCACGTGCGATGACGCTAGCGGACGCACCGTCAGGGCGTCAACTGAGGTGACCGAGAATCCCCCATCGCTGTACCGCAGTTAGGGATTTCGGACTGCGGTGGATCCATCTACCCTGCAGATGCGACCGCGGCGGGCAATTCTCGGTCACTTGAGCCATCCGCGGACACGGCGGTGGCCCCAGGAGCGCATTTTGATCAGCTCAGGTGATGACGGTCACGCTCGCGTATCTGACTCCACCGCAACCGCTCCGGACGACGTCTGACCACCAGGGACTGTTCCGGTCGATTCGCCTAGTTCAGACCAAGGGGAGATGGAGCGTAACGAAGATGCGGATCAGCACCGTCCCGCCGCGAGTAGCCCGGCTGACAACCGCCGGAACGGACGCATGGGACAGCACAGGATCGATTGCAGGGGCGCAGGTCAGAGGGCGCGAGCTTGAGCAGGTTGCCAAGGACTATGGGTTTGCCACGACGCTCCCGCAGTGGCAGTGGCCCGGGGACCTTCACGCACGGTGATGTACGCGGTCAGCGTGGACTATCCGTGGACGAGCCTCGGGCCATCGTGGGTTCATAAGGGTCTGACCGGTGCTTTTCTCCAGGACTCAAGGACCCTCCGGAGCCGCGTGCGCCGGTTCGGATCCTGCCAGGGGCTCTCAGCGTGATCCACCTGTCGACGTGCCGAACTGCCAGAAATGTTGGGTCGGTCTCTGTCTCACTGAGACCGACCCTTCGTCGTTGCCCGGCGCTGGTCACGCGTGCGTGGTGCTTGAGTAGCAGGCACACCGCCAGGAGTCTCTCCTTTCCATCACGGGCTTCCGCCTCGTCCGGAAGTTGGGTGTGCCCGGCGCCCTCACAAGGACGTCGCCCCGACAAGCGACGAGTGGGTGGCCTTGCCCACTGGGGAGAAGGTTGCCGGCGCGGAGCCTCACTCATCGCGGGCCACTTGGGGCCGGCCCGTGAGTCCGCGCTGTCATGGTGTTCCTTCGAGTCGACACCGGTCGCCTTGCCCTCGGCATGAAGGTTCTCGCCGGGTGCACGCGGGGCCGGCCGGATTTCCCCGCTCGGCGGGTAGGATATGAGGTAGGATGGATCGCATGAGTGAGCCCACCGGCAAGTACTCGATCACCATGCCGCGCGACATCGCCGAAGCCGCCAAGGCTCGCAGCGGTCCTTCCGGGCTGTCCGCGTACGTTGCTGCGGCCGTTGCCCGTCAGATCGAGCGGGACAACCTCAACGAACTCATCGCCGTCGCCGAGGCCGAGCACGGCCCCGTCTCCGAGGATGAGGTCCAGGCCCTGCGCGATCAGCTCGCGGAGGCGCGGCGTGCGCAGACACAGGGCGGAGCCAGCGCAGCGTGAGCCGCTCCCCCGCCGTGCCGGGTGGCACCCTCGTTCTCGACAGCGAGGGGCTCGCCAAGGCCGTTCTGCGCAGCCGAACGGTCACCGGCTGGCTCGCTCTGGCCCGCGCCGACGACCTGCGCGTGATCACTTCATCGGCCACCCTTGTCGAGGTGGTCCACCCGCGCATCAACCGCCCGGCCCTCGAGTGGACCCTCTCCCGCCTGGTCGTCGAACCGGTCACCGAACCGATCGCCCGCCACGCCGCTGCCCTTCTCGCCGACGCCGGCCTGCACGGCCACAAGTACGCCATCGACGCCATGCTCGCCGCCACGGCCCTGGCCGCACCCGGGCCGGTCACGGTCCTCACATCCGATCCCGAAGACCTCGCCGCCCTGTGCGGTGGTCGTGTCACCGTCATCAAGGTGTGACCCGGAGGGGCGGGTGGTTGCCTGTTCCCACTGCGGCAGTCCGCCTGGGAAGGTCCGCACGCGCCGGCTCTCAGCCCTCCCCCTCCCCCCGCTCCCACGCCCGTGGCCAGTTGCCCGACGGGGGCGGGGGGCCCGTGATGCCCAGGTCGCGGCGGGCCAGGGTGTAGAAGTCGTCGCGGGCATGGCTCATCCGGCGGACCGCCTTCTCCCAGCCGGCCGGGTCGTCCTTCAGGCCGCGGGCGTAGAGCTCGACGTTCCACACGGCTTCGTGCCACGTGCGGGCCGCGGCGATGGTTTCGGCGTCGCCGATCAGCAGGACCGATTCCCATTCGGCCGCGCGACGTGCCTCGGCCTCGGCGAGTTGGGGGATGCCCTCGTCCGGGGGCAGGGGGTCGACCGCGTGCTGGAAGCCCCGTGCCGCCCCTATGCGCTGGGCGAGGTTGATCTGGTGCTTCAGGGTGTTCGCGTACGACGCGTAGGTGTCCAGGCGTCTCTGGTCCCAGCGCTCGGCCTTGGCCCGGCGCCAGCGGCTCCGTTCCGTCAGGCTGGTCGCCACGTAGGAGCCGACGGCCCCCACGAGGACGCCGGCCAGGGCGGGCACCTGTTCCCACACCGCCGATCCCCCCTTCGGCTCGCACGGACGGTCGGGGCCACAGTGGCATGTCCGCGACGTGATGTCGAAGGGTCGTGCGGGCGTGGCGGAGCCCGGGAGTCGTATCCAGCTCCCGGGCCCCTGGGGATGCCACCCGTTGTGCACGCCAGTGGCGTTTAAGAGGACGGATCAGTCATCAGGCCGTCGTGTTCTTCCTTTGAACTACCGCACCGCGAGAGGTGCAGGCCGGAGTCGAACCAGCATCCGGCGGCGTTCGTCCGTCCTCGGTCGATCTGGCGATCGGTGGCGATGCTGAGACTGGAGCGAGAGTCTGAGATTGATCGCGGGTGCCTCTGCCATGTTGGGCCACCCCGGCCCGTGAGTGCCGGGGGAAGGACTCGAACCTTCACCTGTGCCGCGTCGTTTCAGGCTGAACGTCAGTTTCAGCTTGCGCCCATCGCGCGGACCGGGCCTCATTTCCGGCCCGCGCCTGTTGCGCACCCCCGCGCTCTCACGCGGGGGCGATCGTGGGTGCTGCCCGCGGCCTCAGCCGAACAGGTAGCCGAACACCGCGTCGCCCACGCGGCGGTCCGTGACCTCCGTGCCGTTCGCCTCCTCGCGGGCGAACTTCACCGCCTGCTGGAGTTTCTCCACCCGCTCCAGCAGCTCGTTGACCCGCCGGGCCGGGAGGGCGCCCGAGAACTTCACCGTCGTCCAGTAACCGATCGGGACGTCCTCGTAGTACACCTCGACCTGCGCCGGGTGCTTGTCGGTCGCCTCCGCCTTCACGTGGTTGCGCGGGACCTTCTTCGTACGGATCGTGCGGACCGGGTCCGTCTTCCACCAGTCCGTCGACGGGTCGAGCGACCAGGACTCGGCGGCGTCCAGCACCGGGAGCTTCTTCACGAAGGTGTGCAGGTCGGTCAGCTGCTTCTCCAGGAAGAGCAGGTAGCTCACCGGGGCCTCGGCGATGACGGTCCGCCCGTCCACGACCACGTCCGCGCGGGCCGAGCAGTTGGCCCAGTCCTTGGTCGCGGTCACGTCGAACAGCCGGGTCAGCGACGCGGACATCTCCCGCAGTACGTCCTCGGCCTTCACCTGCACCCGGGTGGACTCGGGCGGCAGCTGCTCGCCCTCCTCGTCCTTCGGCTGGTACGTACGCGAGATGCCGGCCAGCAGCGCGGGCTTCTGCACGGTGTGGTGGGCCGCGGTGATGTCCTGGAACGACTTGCTCTTGACACCCTTTTCCACGGCGATGATCTGGTTGAGCTTCGCCACGAATCCCCCTTCGAATGGCAGGACGTTATCGCACTGCCGTGCGCTTCGGCCTCAGGTTTTCGTCGCCGCCGTCACCAGCAGGCCGTCGCGGGACAGCCAGTTGCCCGTGAGGGTGGTGAAGGGCGCGTCGACCAGGATGCGGGCCGTGAAGGTCGAGGAGGCGGGGTCCATGGTGATCGTGGCCTCGTGGAAGTCGAGCCAGCGCCGCGTCAGCGGGTACCAGACCTTGTAGACGGTCTCCTTCGCGCTGAACAGCAACCGGTCCCAGTGCACTTCCGGGTGCCGCGCCGCCAGGGCCGCCAGGTGCGGGCGCTCCTCGGGGAGGGTCACCAGGGCCGTGACGCCGTCGTCGGGGAGCGGCAGGTTGGGTTCCGCGTCGATGCCGAGGGCGGCGAGGGCGGTGCCGGGGGCGACGGCGGCGGCGCGGTAGCCGGCGCAGTGGGTCATGGACCCGATGAAGCCGGGCGGCCAGCCGGGGGCGCCCTTGGGGTCGGGCAGGATCGGCGCGGCGGGGGCGCCCAGCTTGGCGAGGGCCTCGCGGGCGCAGCGGCGGACCGTGGCGAACTCGCGGCGGCGGGTCTCGACCGCCCGGGCCACCAGCGCGGCCTCCTCGGGGAAGAGGGTGTCGGTCGTGTCGTCGGCGAAGGATTCCACCGCGGCGACCGAGGGCGGGAGCAGTTCTTCGATCATCGTGTGGTCCCCAGGATGCGTACCGGCAGGGTGGGAGGGGCGGAGCGGGACGTCCACTCGCGCGGGTAGCCGAGCGACACCTCGTGGTGCGGGACGCCGTCCCGCACGATCAGGCGCGGGATGTGGAGGTGACCGTAGACGACCGCCGCCGCCCGGAACCGTACGGGCCAGTCGTCGGTGGCCTCGGTGCCGCACCACAGGGCGAACTCCGGGTAGCGCAGGACGCGGGTGGGTTCGCGCACCAGCGGGAAGTGGTTGATCAGGACGGTCGGCAGCTCCGGCGGGATCTCGGCGAGCCGGGCCTCCGTCGCCCGGACGCGGGCATGGCACCAGGCCTGCCGGCTCGGGTACGGGTCCGGGTGCAGGTAGAACTCGTCGGTGCAGACCACCCCCGCCTCCTCCGCGAGCCGCATGGCCTCCTGGTGGGTGCGGGCGCCGGCGGGGCGGAAGGTGTAGTCGTACAGCAGGAACAGCGGGGCGATCGCGACGGGGCCGCCCTCGCCCTCCCACACCGGGTACGGGTCCTCGGGGGTGGTGACGCCCAGCTGCCGGCACAGCTCCACGAGGTGCGCGTAGCGCTGGTCGCCGCGGAGCTGGACGGCGTCACCGGGGGTCGTCCACAGCTCGTGGTTGCCCGGTGCCCACACCACGTGCGCGAACCGGTCGCGCAGCAGGCGCAGCGTCCACTCGATGTCCTCGACGGTCTCGCTGACGTCGCCGGCCACCAGGAGCCAGTCGTCGTCCGTCTGCGGCCGCAGCCCGTCGACGATCTTGCGGTTCTCGTCGTACCGCACGTGCAGGTCGCTGACCGCCAGCAGCCGGCCGGCCGCCATCAGACGGCGTCCGCGGTGCGGCCGGACACGGCGAGGGAGCCGAGGGTGGCGCGGACGATGCCGGCCACCTCCTCGGTGCGTTCGTCGAGGTAGAAGTGGCCGCCGGGCAGGGTGTGCAGCGCGGCTCCGGCCGTGGTGAGCTCCCGCCAGGCGGCGGCGGACGCGACGGGGACCACCGGGTCGCTGTCGCCGACGAGCACGGTCATGGGGGTGTCCAGCGGCGGGCCGGGCCGCCAGGCGTAGGAGCGGAGCGCCCGGTAGTCGGCGCGCAGCGGTGGCATCACGATCTCCATCAGTTCGGTGTTGTCGAGGATCCCGTCGACCGTGCCGCCGAGCAGGCGGATCCTCGCGATGATCTCCTCGTCGGTGGTGAGCCGGTCGAAGCCGTTCCCGTGCGGTGCCGGTGCGGCCCGGCCGGACAGGAACAGGTGGCGCGGGCCGCTCATGCCCCGGCGCTCCAGCTCCCGGGTGAGCTCGTACGCGACGAGGGCGCCCATGCTGTGGCCGAAGAAGGCGAAGGGCCGGTCGCACAGGGGTGCCACGGCGCTTGCCAGGGCGTCCACCAGGCGGCCGATGTCGTCCAGCGACGGCTCGGCGCGGCGGCTGTGGCGGCCCGGGTACTGGGCCACCAGGACGTCGGCGTCCGGGGCCAGCCGCAGGCTCAGCGCCCGGTGGGCGACGGCCGCGCCGCCCGCGTGCGGGAAGCAGAACAACCGGGGTCCGCCGCCGGGTGCCGGCGCGAACCGATGGAACCAGTCACTGTCCATGTGCTTTTCCCCCGTGGTGTGGTGACGTGCCATCACCCTACAAAGAACGGTTGATCGAGTCGGTCTCCTGTGCGAAAGTTCGAGCCGTGCGCAGGTCCTTACGTGTGGAGGGCGGCACCGAGTCACGAACTCACCGCCCTGGCCGCTTCGCAGGGATGGGGGGATTCTCGGTCATCTGGGCCGGGCAGGTGGTGTCGCTGGTCGGCAACTCCGTGCTCCGGTTCGCCTTCGTCATCGAAGCGTGGTCCGCGGGTGAGCGGGCCACCGCCGTCACCCTCCTCTCGCTGTGCGCACTGCTGCCGCAGGTGCTGTTCAGCCCGGTGGCGGGCGCGCTGATCGACCGGTGCAGCAAGCGGGCCGCGCTCCAGCTCGCCGATGCCGGCGGACTCCTGGTCGTGGCCGTGCTGTGCGCGCTGCACTTCGCCGGCGGCGGGCTCCAGACGTGGCAGGTGTACCCGGCCGTCGCCCTGCTCGGCGTGTCCGCGGCCTTCCAGTTCCCCGCGATGGCGTCGGCCGTGCCGATGCTGGTGCGCGCGGACCAGTTGCAGCGCGCCAACGGGATGCTGGCGAGCGCCAAGAGCACGGCCGAGATCGCCGGTCCCGCACTGGGCGGCCTGCTGGTGGCGTTGTCCGGGATCGGCTTCATCCTCGTCGCCGACCTGGTCAGTTTCGTGCTCGCCCTGGTGGCCGTCCGGGTCGTGCGGTTCACGGGGGACGGTGCGGGGCGCGCGCCCGCCGCGGCGCGCAAGCGGATCCTGCGGGAGGCCGGGGAGGGGCTGGGCTATCTGTTCCGGCAGCCGAGCCTGCGCGACCTGATGCTGACGTTCTGCGCGGTGAACCTGGTGATGGTCTTCGGGTTCGCCGCCGTCCAGCCCATGGTGCTCGCCCGGACCGGGAACGACTCCGCGGCGCTGGCGAGCGTCAACACCGCCATCGGGATCGGCGGCGTCGCGGGCGGGCTGCTCATGGCCGCGTGGGGCGGGCCGCGCAACCGGGGCCGCGGGATGATGGCCGGGATCATCGGCATGTGCCTGTCCGCCCAGGTGGCGATGGCCCTGGCCGGCGGGGTCGCCGGGTGGTGCGCCGCCATCCTGGCCGGCGCGATGATCATGCCGCTGGTCAACGGGGCCATGCAGTCGATCGTGCAGACCAAGGTGCCCCAGGAGTGGCACGGCCGGGTCTTCGGCGCGGTCATGTTCCTCTCGCAGATCTCCGTACCGCTCGCCACCGCCGTGTCCGGTCCGCTCGCCGACCGTGTCTTCGAACCGCAGGCGGCCGCGGGCAGCGGGGTGTTCGTGGTGCTCGGGCCGGTCCTCGGGGACGGCCCCGGCAGCGGCATGGCCGCGATGCTGCTCATCGCCGGGCTCTCCGGCATCGGCGTGGCCCTGTGGGGGCTCGCGCGGCGCTCCGTGCGCGACATCGACGTACTGCTGCCGGACGCGCAGCCGACGAAGGGGGAAGAGGGATGAGCGACGTTCCCACCAATCCGTTCGAGGACGAGGACGGGCTGTACCTGGTCCTGGTCAACGACGAGGGGCAGCACTCGCTGTGGCCGGACGGCATCGACGTGCCGGCCGGCTGGACCACCGCCCTCGGCGCGAGCCCCCGGCGGGACGCCGTCGCGTACGTCGAGACGCACTGGACCGACCTACGGCCGGCCGGCGTCACCGGCGGCTCGTGACATGGACCGTGTGGACGAGCTGTTCGCCCGGCAGGCGCGGCGCACGCCCGGGGCCGTGGCGCTGGTGGACGGCGACGAGCGGCTGACGTACCGGCAGCTCGACGACGCCGCCGACCGCTTCGCGGGGGCGCTGGCCGCCCGCGGCGTGGCGCGGGGCGGGCGGGTGGGCGTGTACCTGGAGCGGTCCGCCGCGATGGTGGTCGCGCTGCTGGGCACGCTGCGGGCGGGCGCCGCGTACGTGATGCTCGACCCCGACTTCCCGGCGGTGCGGCTGCGCGCGATGGCCGCCGACGCCGGGGTGCGGGTGGTCGTCGACCGGGCGGGGGCGCGCTGGGAGCACGGCGCGCGCATCGACGTGACGGCGGCGGGCGGTGCGTCCCCCGTACGCGGGGCCGGGCGGGGGCCGGACGCGGGCGGTGAGGAGCCGCAGCGTGAGCACCGGGACGCGGGCGGCGGGGAGCTCTGGCGCGAGGACCCGGACGCGACCGTCGGGGAGCCGCGGCGCGAGGAGCCGGACGCGGCGTGCGTGATGTTCACCTCCGGGTCCACCGGGCGGCCCAAGGGGATCGTCGCCTCCCACCACGCCGTCACCGCCACCCTCACGGGCCAGGACTTCGCCTCCTTCGGGCCGGGGGCGGTGTGGCTCCAGAGCGCGCCCGTGTCGTGGGACGCGTTCGCGCTGGAGCTGTGGGGGCCGCTGCTGGGGGGCGGGACCTGCGTCCTGCACCCGGGGCAGCGGCCCGATCCGGTGGTGATGGGCCGTCTCGTCGCCGAGCACGGCATCACCTCGATGTACCTGTCCGCCGGTCTCTTCAACGTGGTCGTGGACGAGTACCCGCGCGCGCTGGACGGTGTGCGCGAGGTCCTCGTCGGCGGGGAGGCCCTGTCGGCCGGGCACGTGGCGCGGGCGCTGGAGCGGTGGCCCGGGCTGCGGCTGAGCAACGGGTACGGGCCGGTGGAGGGGATGGTGTTCCTCACCACCCACCGGATCACCGCCGCGGACGTGCGGGACGGTGCCGCGGGCGTGCCCATCGGGCGGCCGCTGCACGGCAAGCGGGTGTACGTCCTCGACGCGCGGCTGCGGCCCGTCCCGGACGGCACGGTCGGGGAGCTGTACGCCGCCGGGGCGGGGCTCGCGCTCGGTTACGCGGGCGGGCCGGGGGCGACCGCGGAGCGGTTCACCGCCGACCCGTACGGTCCGGCCGGCACCCGGATGTACCGCACCGGCGACCTGGTGCGGCGCCGGGCGGACGGGGTGCTGGAGTTCGTGGGCCGCGCCGACGCCCAGGTCAAGGTCCGGGGCTTCCGGGTGGAACCGGGCGAGGTCGAGGCCGTCCTGGGGCGCCGTCCGGGCGTGGGGCGGGTCGCGGTCGTCGCCCGCGAGGACGCCACCGGTGAGCGGCGGCTCGTCGCGTACGTCGCCGGGCACCAAGAGGACGGCGGCGCCCCCGGTACGGGGGTCGGGGCGCGGACGGCGGTCGCGGCGGAGTTACGGGAGTACGCCGCGAGCGTGCTGCCCCGCCATCTGGTGCCGGACGCGGTCGTGGTGCTCGACGCGCTGCCGCTGACGCCGAACGGCAAGCTGGACCGGGCGGCGCTGCCCGCGCCGGAGGGGGCCGGGGGTCCGGGCGGCGGTCGCCTGCCGGGCGACGAGCGCGAGCAGGCGCTGTGCGCGCTCTTCGCCGACGTGCTGGGCGTCCCGTCCGTCGGCGCCGACGACGACTTCTTCGCGCTGGGCGGCCATTCGCTGCTCGTCGCGCGCCTGCTGGGCCGTATCCACGCGGTGCTGGGCGCGGAGGTCGGCGTACGGACCCTGTTCGAAGCGCCGACCCCGGCGAAGCTGGCGCCCCGGCTGGCACCGGTGGCCGATTCACCGGCCGACGCGGGGCCGGGCCCGGGTCCGGGCCCGGGCGCGGGCGCGGGCGCGGGCGCGGGCGCGAACCCGGTGCCGAGTGCGGTGCCGGGTGCGGTGGCGGCCGGCGCGGGTGCCGGGGTGAGCGGTACGGCCGTGTCGTACGCCCAGCGCAGGCTGTGGTTCCTGGACCAGCTCGACGCGGGCGTCGCGTACACCATGCCCATGCTGGCCCGGCTGCGCGGCCCCGTGGACGCCGGCCTGCTGGAAGCCGCGCTCGGTGAGGTCGTGGCGCGGCACGAGGCCCTGCGGACGGTGTTCGACACGGTGGACGGCGAGCCGGTGCCGCGCGTGCTCACCGGGGACGCGGCGCGGCCGCGGTTCACGCACCTGGTGGTGCCGGGCGAGGAGCTGGAGGCGCGGATCGGCGAGGCGGCCCGGTACCGGTTCGACCTCGGGGCCGAACTGCCCGTGCACGCCGTGCTGTTCACCGTACGGGAGCGGCCGGACGAGCATGCGCTGCTGCTGGTCATGCACCACATCGCGGCCGACGGCTGGTCCCTGCCGCCGCTGTTCCGCGACCTGTCGCGGGCGTACGCGGGCGAGGCGCTGCCCCCGCTCCCGGTCGGGTACGCCGAGCACGCGCGGCGCCGGCGGGAGCGGGCGGGCGGCCGGGGGGACGACCGGCTCGCCCACTGGCGGCAGGCGCTGGACGGGGTGCGGGCACCGGAACTGCCCTGGCGCGCGGACGACTCGGGGCGGGCGGACGCCGGCACCGTGGTGCGGACGCTGGACGCGGAGGCGCACGGGCGGCTCGTCGCGCTGGGCCGGGAGCACGGGGCGACGCTCTTCATGGTGCTGCACGCGGCGCTGGCCGCGGTCCTCGTGCGCGCCGGGGCGGGGGACGACACGGTGATCGCCGCGCCGGTCGCGGGGCGCGGGACCGACGGGACCGTGGACGACGTGGTCGGCTTCTTCGTCAACCTGCTGGTGCTGCGGACCGACGCCTCCGGCGATCCGGCGCTGCGGGAGCTGCTGGCGCGTGTGCGGGACACCGACCTGTCGGCGCTCGCGCACCAGGACGTGCCGTTCGAGGAGGTCGTCGACGCGCTCAACCCGGTGCGGCGGCCGGGGCGGCAGCCGTTCACGGACGTGGTGCTGGCCCTGCAGAACAACGCCCGCGCGGAGGTGGACCTGCCGGGGGTGGACGCCTCCGTCGAGGTGGTCCGCACGGGCGCGGCGCGCTTCGGGCTGCTGGTCGACGTGACCGACCACCACGCGTCGCCGTCCGGTGCGCCGGCGGGGCTTTCGATCACCCTGGAGTACCGCGAGGCCGCGCTGGGGCGGGAGATGGCGGAGTGGCTCGCCGACGCGTTCCTCCGCATGCTGCGGACCGCGGCCACGGACCCGGACGTCCGGGTCTCGGAGCCGGCGCTGCCCGCGGCGCCCCGGCGGGCCGGGGCGGGAACCGCGGCGGAAGGCGCCCGCGGCGCGCGGGGCGCGAGCCCGGACAGCCCGACCGTGCGGCGGATCGCGTCCGTGTGGCGGGACGTCCTCGGGGTGGCGGAGGTCGGGCTGCACGACGATTTCTTCGCCCTGGGGGGCAACTCCCTGCGGGCGGTGCGGGTCGCCGCGCGGCTCACCGGCGACGGGGAGGGCGGCGCCGTCACCGCGGCGCAGATCTTCGAGGCGCCGACCGTGGCCGCGCTCGCCGCCGCCCTGGAGGCGGGCACCCGCGCGGACGGCCCGGCACCGATCCCCCGGCGGCCTCGGGTGCCCCGGCAGCGGCAGGAGGAGCCGTGGACCTGAGCGTGATGTTCTTCGGCGCGGACGCGGGTGCGGCGGCGTCACCCGCGGGCGCGGGCTCAGGCGCCGGCTCGGGCGCGGGCGGCGGCTCGGGCGCGGACGCGGGTGCGGCGGCGTCACCCGCGGGCGCGGGCTCAGGCGCCGGCTCGGGCGCGGGCGGCGGCTCGGGCGCGGGCGCGGGCGCGGGCTCAGGCGCCGGCTCGGGCGCGGGCGCAGGCGCAGGGCCGGGCGCCGCCGGCAGCGGTTTCGGGGGGCACGCGGGGGCGTACGAGGACATCCTCGCCGTCGCGCGGGCCGCCGACCGGCTCGGGTTCCATGCGGTGTGGACGCCCGAGCGGCACTTCCAGCAGGTGGGGCAGGTGTTCCCGAGCCCGCCGGTGCTCAGCGCCGCGCTCGCCGTCGCGACCGAGCGGATCGGGATCCGGGCCGGGAGCGTCGTCCTGCCGCTGCACCATCCGCTGCGGGTCGCCGAGGACTGGGCGGTCGTGGACAACCTGTCGCACGGCCGCGTCGGGCTGTCCGTCGCCACCGGATGGCACTCCGCCGACTTCGCCGTCTCCCCCGGCGCGTACGCCGACCGCCGGGCGCGCATGCTGCGCGACGTACCGGTGCTGCGGCGGCTGTGGGCGGGCGAGGCGGTCGAGTTCGCGGACGGCACCGGGCAGCCGGTGGCGGTACGGCCCATGCCGCGGCCCGTGCAGCCGGTGCTGCCGCTGTGGCTGACCACCTCCGGCAGCCCGGAGACGTGGGAGGCCGCCGGGCGGCTGCGCGCCGGGGTCCTCGCCGCCACCGTCGGGCAGAGCCGCGAGGAGCTCGCCGGGAAGATCGCCCGGTACCGCGCCGCCTGCGCCGCGGCACCCGAGCAGGGCGGCACCGGGCCGCACGGCCGGGTCACGCTCATGGCGCACACCTTCGTCGGCGAGGACGACGAGCAGGCGCGGCGCCTGGTGGCCGGGCCCCTGAAGGCGTACCTGCGCTCGTACGTGCGCCAGACCGCCGCCAACCGGTCCGCCGACGACCGCACCGCCGCGCTGACCGGCGAACAGACCGCGATGCTCGCGGAGTTCGCGTACCGCCGCTACCTCACCTGGGGGGCGCTGCTCGGTTCGGCGGAGACCTGCCGCGCCATGCTCGCCGACCTGCGGGACCTCGGGGCCGACGAGGTGGCCTGCTTCATCGACTTCGGCCTCGGCCGCGACGACGTGCTGGCCGGGCTGCACCGGCTGGCCGCACTCCGGAAGGACCTCTGATGGCCGGTTTGTCGCCCGCCGACCGGTTCGGCGCGCTCAGCTCCGAGCAGCGCGTGCGGTTCATGCGCCGCCTGGTGGAGGCGGGGCGGGCGGGCAGCGTGCCCGCCGTCGTGCCCGTCCGGGACACCGGCGGGCCGGTGCGGCTCGCTCCCGCGCAGGAGGACCTGTGGGTCTACGACTCGCTGTATCCGGGGACGCCCGCCCTCAACCTGTGCTCGGCGTACCACTTCGAGGGGCCCGTGGATCCGGAGCACCTGGCGGCGGCGCTGACCGTCGTGCAGGAGCACCACGACATCCTGCGCGCCCGGATCCGCGGGCGGGCCGGGGACCTGTGGCTGGACTTCCCGGACGAGGGGCCGTTCGCGCTGGAGCGGGAGGACCTGCGGGGGACCGGCCGCGGTGTGGCGGAGGCGTTCGGGGCGTTCCGGCGGCGGCCGTTCGACCTGGCGCGGGACCGGCTGGTGCGGGCCCGGTTCGTCACGGTGGACGACGAGCGCTCGACGCTGATGCTGAGCCTGCACCACATCATCACCGACTGGTGGTCGTTCGACGTGCTGCAGAGCGAATTCGCCGAGGCGTACCGGGCGGTGCGGGACGGCGTCGCGCCGCGGACGGCGCGGCCGCGGGTGCAGTACGCGGACTTCGCCGCCTGGCAGGGCGAGCTGGAGGCCGCCGGGGTGTTCGAGGCGCGGCTGGACTTCTGGCGGCGGTACCTCGACCGGCCGCCGGGGCCGCTGACCGTTCCCGGGGCGCCGGCGGCGGAGCCGGGGATCGCCCAGGTGCCGTTCCTGGTCGACCCGGGGACGGCGCGGGCGGTGCGGGCGCTGGCCCGGGAGCGGGGCGCCTCGGTGTACGTGGTGCTGATGGCCGCCTTCGCGGTGCTCGCGCACCGGCTGACCGGCGCCGGGGACCTGGTGCTCGGCACGCCGACCGCGAACCGTGCCGCCAAGGGCCTGGAGCGGGTCATCGGGTACGTGATGAACGCGGTGCCGACCCGGTGGCGGATCCGGCCCGGGGAGTCGTTCGGGCAGGTGCTCGGGCGGTTCGTGGCCGACTTCCCGGACGTGATGGCGAACGCCGACGTGCCCGTGGGGCGGATCGTCTCGGCGGCGGCTCCGGAGCGCAGCGCGGGCCGGTCGCCGCTGTTCCAGTGGGTGTTCATGCACCTGGCGCAGCAGCGCAGTGTGCGGGCGCTGCGGGACTTCGCCGTGCCGGAGCGGATCCACACCGGCGGTGAGCACGACCTGGTCGGGATCGTGCGGGACGCCGAGGACCCCGACGGGGGCATGACCGGCAGCTTCGAGGTGCGCACCGAGCTGTTCGCGCCCGCGGCGGTGGCGCGCTGGGCCGAGGCGTACGTGGAGCTGCTGCGGCACGTGACGGCGGACCCGGAGGCTCCGGTGGGCGGCCACGACCTGGTGCCGGCGGGCGAGCGGGCGCGGTTGCTGGCCGCGTCGGCGGGGCCCGCGGGGCCGGAGCCGGCCGCGCTGCCGGACCTGGTGGCGCGGTGGGCGGCCCGGACGCCCGGTGCCCCGGCGCTGGCCGGTGCCGGTTCCCCCGCACTGTCGTACGCGGATCTCGCGGACCGGGTGGACCGGCTGGCGGGGCTGCTCGCGGCACGCGGTGCCGGTCCCGGGCGGGTGGTGGCGGTGGCACTCGGGCGGTGCCCCGAGGCGGTGGTGGCGGCGCTGGCGGCGCAGCGGGCGGGCGCCGCGTACCTGCCGGTCGACCCGGACCACCCGGCCGAGCGCGTCGCGCACGTGCTGCGGGACGCGGCGCCGGTGCTGGTGGTGACCGCTCCCGGCGGGGCGGAGCTGCCGGGGGACGTGCCGCGGCTGGTGCTGGACGCGTCCGCGTACGCCCATGAGCCCGTCGCCGCGCGCGGGCCGGCGCGGCCGGACGACACCGCGTACGTCATCCACACGTCCGGGACCACCGGCCGGCCCAAGGGGGTGGTGGTGCCGCACCGCGGGATCGCGGCGCTCGGGCACAGCCTCGCGGAGCGGTTCGGGCTCGGCCCGTCGGACCGGGTGCTGCACCTGGGGTCGCCGGCCTTCGACATCTCGGTCGGCGAGGCGGCGATGGCGTTCGCGGCCGGCGCCACGCTGGTCGTCGCGCCGCCCGTGCCGCTGGCGGGCGCCGCGCTCGGCGACGTCCTGGCCGGGGAGCGCGTCACGTGCACCCTGCTGCCGCCGTCGGTGCTGGCCACCGTCCCGGAGGGCGTGTTCCCGGACCTGCGGGTGGTGGCGGTGGGCGCGGAGGCGTGCCCGCCGGAGCTGGTGGCGCGCTGGGCGGTGCGGGGGCGGAGGTTCCACAACGCCTACGGGCCGACGGAGTCGACGGTCGCGGCCACCGCGTCCGGGCCGCTCGCGCCGGGCGGCGCCGGGGCGCCGGGAGCCGGTTCCGGCGGGGTGACGACGATCGGCACGCCGGTGGCCGGCACGCGCGCGTACGTCCTGGACGCGCGGCTGCGGCCGGTGCCGGCCGGGGTGCGCGGCGAGCTGTACCTGGCGGGCGACGGGCTCGCGCTGGGATACCTGAACCGGCCCGGGGCGACGGCCGGGCGGTTCGTCGCCGACCCGTACGGACCGCCGGGCGCCCGCATGTACCGCACCGGCGATCTGGCGCGGTGGCGGGAGGACGGGTCGCTCGACTTCCTGGGCCGCGCCGACGACCAGGTGCAGGTGCGCGGCTTCCGGGTGGAGCCGGGCGAGGTGGCCGCGGTCCTGGCCGGGCACCCCGGGGTCCGGCAGGCGGTGGTGGCGGTGCGCAGCGGCCGGCTGATCGGGTACGCCGTGCCGGAGGGCGCGGCGGACGCCGGGGAGCTGATCGCGTACGCGGCGCGGCGGCTGCCCGCGCACATGGTGCCCTCCGACGTGGTGGTGCTGGACGCGCTGCCCCTGGGTCCCGGCGGCAAGGTGGACCGGGCGGCCCTGCCGGATCCCGCGGGTGCGGCCGCCGGCCCGGGCCGGGCGCCGTCGACCGGGCGCGAGGAGGTGCTGTGCGGGCTGTTCGCCGAGGTGCTGGGGGTCGCGGCGGTCGGTGCCGACGACGACTTCTTCCGGCGCGGTGGCGACAGCATCATGGCGATCCAGCTGGCCGGGCGGGCGCTGACCGAGGCGGGGCTGTCGCTGACGCCGCGGGACGTGTTCACGGCGCGGACGCCGGCGGGTCTGGCGCGGGTGGCATCGGCGGTGGCGCCGGACGGGGCCGGTGCCTCGGCGGACGCCGCCGGGGCGGACGCGGGGCGGCTGCCGCTGACGCCCGTCATGCGCTGGTGGCGCGAACAGGGCGGCGATCCGGCGGCGTTCACGCAGTCGATGGCGTTCCCCGTCCCGGACGGGGTGCCGTTCGAGCGGGTGAGGGCGGCCGTGCAGGGGCTGGTGGACCGGCACGGCGCGCTGCGGATGCGGCTGACCGGCGACGAGCTGGAGGTCCGGCCGGCCGGGGACGTGGTGGCGGAGGTCCTGCGTTCCGCGCCGGCGGATCCGCGGCTCGATCCGTGGCGGGGCGAGATGGTGCGGGCGGTCCTGGAGGACGGGCGGCTGCTGGTGACCGTGCACCACCTCGCGGTGGACGGGGTGTCCTGGCGGGTGCTGGGGCCGGAGCTGGTGGCCGCGCTGGAGGGCCGGCCCGTGCCGCCGGCCGGCGGCACGCCGTTCCGCCGGTGGGCCGGCCTGCTGCGGGAGGAGGCGGTGCGGCCGGAGCGCGCGGACGCCGAACCCGCGTGGTGGGAGCGGGCGCTGGCCGGCCCGGACGCGCGGGTCGCGGGCGGGCGCGGGGCCGGGGCGGCGCGCCGCACGGTCACCGTCACGCTGGGCGCGGAGGTGACGGACGCGGTGCTCGGCAGCGTCCCGGCGGCCTTCCACTGCGGTACGGACGCGGTGCTGCTGGCCGCGCTGACCGCGGCGGTGGAGCGGTGGCGGGGAGCGGGCTCCGGTCTGCTGGTGCATCTGGAGGGCCACGGGCGGGAGTTCCTCGGGCGGGACGTGGACGTGTCCCGTACCGTCGGCTGGTTCACCACGCAGTACCCGGTCCGGCTGGATGCCGGGCAGGCGGGCGGTGACGCCTTCTGGGAGCCGTCGGGCACGGCGCCGGGCGAGGCGCTCAAGCGGGTCAAGGAGCAGCTGCGGGCGGTGCCGGACGGGGGCCTCGGATGGGGTCTGCTGCGGTACCTGAACCCGGACACGGCGCCGGGACTGGCCGCGCTGCCCGTGCCCGACGTGCGCTTCAACTACCTGGGGCGGCTGGCCTCCGGTGACGCCGCGGGCGGCGAGCTCCTCGGCGCGGCGGCGGACGCGGTGCCGCTGGGGCACGCGCTGGAGATCGACGCGGTGGCGGTGGACGGGGGCCTGGTGACCGGGTGGTCGTACGCCGGGGGCGTGCTGGACGGCGAACGGGTGCGGCGGCTCGCGGAGCTGTGGCGGGAGGCCGTCGGGGTGCTGGTCGCGCACGCCGGGCACGAGGGCGCGGGCGGCCGCACGGCATCCGACTTCGACCTGGTGGACCTGTCGCAGGAGCAGCTGGCGATGCTGGAGGGCGAGTGGTGAGCGGGGCACCGCACGCCGGCTCCGCGGCCGCGCCGGCGGTCCCGGGCGGCGGCCGGATCGCGGACGTGCTGCCGCTGGCGCCCGCGCAGGAGGGCCTGTACTTCCACGCGGTGCGCGACGGCGCGGAGGGGGCGGACCCGTACGTCGTGCAGGCCCGCTTCCGGGTCGCGGTGCCGGCCCGCGCCGTGCGCGACGGGCTGCGGGCGCTGCTGGAGCGGCACCCGAACCTGCGGGCCTGCTTCCGGCACGAGCGGCTGGACCGGCCGGTGCAGGTGATCCCGCGCGAGGCGGTGGCCGACTGGCGCGAGGTCGCCGCCGGTGACGTACGGGAGGTGATGCAGCGGGAACGGGAGCGGCCCTTCGACGTCCGGCGCCCGCCGCTGCTGCGGGCCGCCCTGGTGGCGGAGCGCGACCTGGTGCTGACGTTCCATCACATCCTGCTGGACGGCTGGTCGATGCCGGTGCTGGCGCGGGACCTGGCGGCGCTGTGCACGGGCGGGGAGCTGCCGCCGCCGGTGCCGTACCGGGACTACCTGGCGTGGCTGCGGCGGCAGGACGCGGGGGCCGCCGAGGCGGCGTGGCGCGAGGCGCTGGCGGGACTGGAACGGCCCCCGCTGCTGTCCGCGTCCGGCCCGTTCGACGCGGCCGTGCACGATCTGGCCCTCTCCGCCGGTCTCGGCGCGGCGCTGGCGCGGCGGGCGGCCGACTGCGGGGTGACCGTCAACACCGTGGTGCAGGCGGCTTGGGCGCTGGTGCTGAGCCGTATGACGGGCGGGGCGCGCGACGTGGTGTTCGGGGCGGTCGTCTCGGGCCGGCCGCACGACCTGCCCGGTGTGGCGGAGATGGTGGGCCTGTTCGTCAACACGCTGCCGGTACGGGTGCGGCTGGACGGGCGGGAGCGGGTGGGCGCGCTGCTGCGCCGCCTGCAGGACGAGCAGCTGCGGCTGGCGCCGTACCCTCATGTGCCGCTGGCCCGGGTGCAGCGGGCGGCGGGGGCCGGGGACCTCTTCGACACGGTGCTCGCCTTCGAGAACTATCCGCGCCCGCGGGACGCGGACACGGCCGCCGTGCGGCTGGTGGAGGCGCACGACGCCACGCACTACCCGGTGACCGTGGCGGTCGTCGCCGGTGAGCGCATGCTGCTGCGGGTGTCCTGCCGCCGGGGCATCGCGCCCGGTGCGGTGGCGGCGCGCCTGGAGCGGGCGCTGGAGGAGCTGGCCGGCGACCCGGGCCGCCCGGTGGGCCGGCTGGACGTGCTGCCGCCGGCCGAACGGGCCGCGCTGCTCGCGGCGTCCACGGGCCCGGGCCGCCCGGCCGGCGGGGAACCGCCGGTGCCGGCGACGGTCCCGGAGCGCTTCGCCCACCAGGCGTCCCGCACCCCGGACGCGGTGGCGGTCCGCTCGGCGGACCGGACGGTGACGTACGCGGAGCTGCGGGCCGGCGCCGCCGCCCTGGCGGCCCGCCTGACCGCCGCGGGCGTACGGCGGGGCGACACGGTGGCCCTGCTGCTGCCGCGCTCGGTGCCGCTGGTGACCGCCCAGCTGGCGGTGCTGACGGCCGGGGCGGCCTACCTTCCCCTGGACCCGGCGCAGCCGGTGGCGCACCTGTCCCGCCTGATCGGCTCGGCGGGCGCGCGGGTCGCCGTGACGGCGGAGGAGGCCGCGTGGCTGCCGCCGGGCGTGACGGAACTCCCGCTGGAGGCCCGCGGGTCGGGGACCCGCGGGGCGACGGGCCGCTCCCCCGCGGCGGACCCCGCCGGGCCGGGGGCCGCCGGGCCGGACGACGCCGCGTGCGTGATGTTCACCTCCGGGTCCACCGGTGAGCCCAAGGGGGTCGTCGTGACGCACCGCGGGATCGCGGACCTCGCGGCGGACCGGCGCTTCGCGGGCGGGGCGCACCGGTGCGTGCTGTTCCACAGCGCGCACACCTTCGACGCGGCGACGTACGAGGTGTGGGTGCCGCTGCTGGGTGGCGGGACCGTCGTCGTCGCCCCGCCGGGGCGGCTCACGCCCGGGCTGCTGGAGCGGGTCCTGCGCGAGGGGGGTGTCACCGCGCTGTGGCTGACCGCCGAGCTGTTCCGGCTGGTCGCCGACCTCGCCCCCGGCGCGCCGGCCGGGCTGCGGGAGGTGTGGACCGGCGGGGACCTGGTGGCACAGGACGCGGTGCGGCGCGTGCGGGCCGCGTGCCCCGGCACCCGCGTCGTCATCGGTTACGGGCCCACCGAGACCACCGTGTTCGCCACCGCCGGGCCCGAGGGCATCGGGCGGCCCCTCGACGGCACGGGCGCGTACGTCCTCGACGCCTCGCTGCGCCCGGTCCCCGACGGCACGACGGGCGAGCTCCACCTCGCCGGACCGGGCCTCGCGCGCGGCTACCTGAACCGGCCCGGCGCGACCGCCGAGCGGTTCGTCGCCGACCCCTACGGGCCGCCCGGCACCCGCATGTACCGCACCGGGGACCTGGTGCGGCGCCGCGCCGACGGGGTGCTGGAGTTCGTGGGGCGCGCCGACGACCAGGTCAAGGTGCGGGGCTTCCGGGTCGAGCCCGCCGAGGTGGAGGCGGCCCTGGCGGGCTGCCCCGGGGTGGTGCGCGCGGTCGTCACGGTCCGGCGGGCGCCGGACGGGGGCAAGGTCCTCGCCGCGCACCTGGTGCTCGCGCCGGGCGCCGGGCTGCGTGCCGTACGGGAGGAGGCCGCCCGGACGCTGCCGCTCCACCTGGTGCCCTCGCTGTGGGCGCGGATCGACGCCGTACCGCTGACGGCGCACGGCAAGGTGGACCGGGCGGCGCTGCCGGAGCCCCGGGCGGCGGCGGAGGGGCGGCGCGAGCCGCGCGCTGGGCGGGAGGCCGCGCTGTGCGCGCTGTTCGCCGAGACGCTGGGCGCGGCGGACGTGGGGCCCGACGGCGACTTCTTCGCGCTCGGCGGCCACTCGCTGCTCGCGCTGCGCCTGACCTCGCGGATCGAGGCGGCGCTGGGCGTGCGCGTCCCGCTCGCCGCGCTCTTCGACGCGCCGACCCCGGCCGCGCTCGCCGCCCGTCTCGGTGCCCCGGCGGACGACGGGTTCGGGCCGCTGGTCGCCCTGCGCCCGGGAGAAGGCGACCGTGTGCCGCTGTTCTGCGTGCACCCGGGGTTCGGCCTCGGGTGGGCGTACACCGCGCTGCTGCCGCACCTCTCCCCCGGGCACCCGGTGTTCGCCCTGCAGTCGCCCGCCCTGCGCGGCGCGACCGGGCTGCCGCCCACCATGGGGGCGATGGCGGAGCAGTACCTCGCGCACATCCGCAGGGTGCGGCCGCACGGCCCGTACCTGTTGCTCGGCCGCTCCTTCGGCGGTCTGCTCGCCCACGAGCTGGCGGCCCGGCTGCGGGCCGCGGGCGAGGAGGTCCGCCTGCTCGCGGTCCTCGACGCGATGCCGAAGCCGCCGTCGGCCGGACCGCTCGACCCGGGGGCCGTCGAGCGGGAGGTGCTGCGCCTGCTGCTGCGCAACAACGGGGTCGCCGCGGCCGCCGGACCGGAGGGCCGGGCCGGGGTGTTCGCGCGGGTGCGGGGCGGACAGGGGCCGCTCGCCGGGTTCGACGACGCGCGGCTCGGGGCGGTCGCGGACGCGATGGCGCACCACATCCGGCTGGCGCACACCTGGCGCCCCTCCCCGTACGACGGGCCCCTGACGCTCTTCTCGGCGACGCGCGCCGCCGAGGCGACCACCGGCGAGAAGACGGCGGCGTGGCGGCCCTGGGCGGCGTCGCTCGACGTCCGTGAACTCGACTGCGCGCACAGCGACGTGCTCGGCGCGGGGCCGGCCGGCACCGTCGCCGCCGTCATCGACGACGTACTACGGGGGAAGTGAGCCGATGGCCGACACCGAGGAGTACGAGTTCCCGGTCTCCGACGCGCAGAGCAGGCTGCTCGTGCTGGACCAGCTGGACCCGGGTTCCCCGCAGTACCACGTGCCCGCGGCGTTCGCGGTGCGCGGGCCGTTCGACCCGGTGGCGTTCCGCCGCGCGCTGGACGCCCTGGTGGCCCGGCACGAGTCGCTGCGCACCGTGTTCCGGACGCCGTCCGGCGGGGCGCCGGTCCAGATCGTCGCGGCGGCCGGGCGTGCGGCGCTGCGGGTGGAGCGGGACGTCCCGGCGGGCGAGGTCGACGCGCGGATGCGGGCGGAGGCGGCCCGGCCGTTCGACACGGCGGCCGGTCCGCTGCTGCGCGCCGCCGTGTACGCGGTGGACGACGCCTCGCACCGGGTGCTGCTGGTGGCGCACCACCTGGTGTGCGACGGCTGGTCGCTCCAGGTGATCCTGCGGGAGGTGTCGGCGGCGTACGAGGCGGCGCTGAAGGACCTGCCCCACCAGCTGCCCGAACTGCCGCTGCAGTTCCCCGACTACGCCGCCTGGCAGCGCGAGCGGATGGCGGCCGGCGCGTACGACGGGGCCGTCGCGCACTGGGCGGGGCAGCTGCGCGGCGCGCCCGGCACGGTGGCGCTGCCGCTGGACCGGCCGCGGCCCGCGGTGCGGTCGGCGGCGGGCGGGAGCGTGCGGTTCCGGATCGGTGCGGCGGTGCGGAAGCGGCTCGCGGACGTGGCGCGGGCGCACGGGGCGACCCCGTTCATGGGGCTGTTCGCCGTGTACGCCGCGTTCCTGGGGCGGCTGACGGGCCGCGAGGACCTGGTGATCGGCTTCCCGGTGTCGGGGCGCGACCGGCCCGAGCTCCAGGAGGTGGTCGGCATGCTGACCAACACCCTGGCGCTGCGGGTGGACCTGGGCGGCGACCCCTCGTACGGCGAGCTGGTGGCCCGGCTGCGCGCGCGGCTGCTGGCGTCCGGGCCCCACCAGGACGCGCCGTTCGAGGCGGTGGTGGACGCGGTGGCACCGGCCCGCGAGACGAGCCACGACCCGGTGGTGCAGGTGGTGTTCGCCTACGACGACGACACCGAGCTGTCGCTCCAGCTCGCCGGCGCACGGGTGACGCGCGTCGAACTGGACCTGCCCACCGCCAAGTTCGACCTGCACCTCCACGTGGAGCGCGCGGGCGGGGAGCTGGCGGCGCAGTTCATCCACCGCACCGAGCTGTTCGACACCGCGACGGTCCGCGACTGGGTGCGCGGCTTCGAGACGCTGCTGGCCGACGCGCTGGCCCGGCCGGACGAGCCGCTGTCCCGGCTCGACGCCGTCCCGGCGGACGAGCGGGCGCGCGTGCTCGCGGCGGCCGACCGCACGGCCGAGGCCGCGCCGGTGGGCCGTCTCGTGCCGGACCTGGTCGCCGACCGCGCGGCCGAGCGGCCGGACGCCACGGCCCTGGTCTGCGGCGAGGAGCGCCTCACCTACCGGGAGCTGCTGGCCCGCGCCGACGCGCTGGCGGACCGGCTCCGCGCGGCGGGCGCCCGGCCGGGGGTCCGGGTGGGCCTGCTGCTGCCGCGCTGCGCGGACATGGCGGTCGCGGCACTCGCGGTCCTGCGGGCGGGAGCCGCGTACGTGCCGCTGGACCCGGCCCACCCGGACGCCCGGCTGCGGTACATGGCGGACCACTCGGGCGCGGCACTGCTACTGGTCACCGCGGCGACGGCGGGCCGCGACCTGGGGGTGGCGGCCCTGCGGGTGGACGGGCCCGCGGACGGGGCGGCCGTCCCGGGGCCGGCCGTGGCTCCGGACGCCCGCGACCTGGCCTACGTGCTGTACACCTCCGGGTCGACCGGGGTGCCCAAGGGCGTGGCCGTGGAGCACCGGGCGCTGCTGAACCTGGCCGTCGCCGTGCGGCCGCGGTTCCCGGTGACGGCCGGCGACAAGGTGCTCCAATTCGTGTCGTTCGGGTTCGACGTGGCCGTGTCGGACCTGTTCTTCGCGTGGGTCGCGGGGGCGGAGCTGCACATCGCGCAGGAGGACGAGCGGCTCGGGGAGGCGCTGTTCGCGCGACTGCGGGACAGCGGCATCACCTACGTGTTCCTGCCGCCGTCCGCCGCGATGATGCTGCCCGACGGCGCGGGCGGGGCGCTGCCCCGGCTGCGGACCCTGGCGGTCGGCGGCGAGGCGTGCCCCGCCGGGCTGGTCGCGCGGCTGGCCGCGCCGGGGCGGCGGATCGTGAACGCCTACGGGCCGAGCGAGGCGACCGTGTACGCCACGACCGCCGACCTGCGCCCCGGCGAGCCGGTGGTCATCGGGCACGCCGTGCCCGGCGCCCGCACCTATGTGCTGGACGCGCGGCTGCGGCCGGTGCCGACGGGCGTGACCGGGGAGGTCTACGTCGCCGGGGCGTCCCTGGCGCGCGGGTACATCGGGCAGCCCGGCCTGACCGCCGAGCGGTTCGTCGCCGACCCGTACGGCCCGCCGGGCACCCGGATGTACCGCACCGGGGACCTGGGGCGGATCGACGCCCGCGGGGTGCTGCACTACCTGGGCCGCAGCGACACGCAGGTCAAGCTGCGCGGCTTCCGCATCGAGCTCGGCGAGGTGGAGGCGGTGCTGGCGGGCGTCCCCGGCGTCTCGACGGCGGCCGCGGCGGTGCGCGGCGGGCGGCTGGTGGCGTACGTCGTCGGCGGCGCGCCGGACGGGGTGCTGCGCGCCCGGCTCGCGGAGCGCCTGCCGGGCTACATGGTGCCGGAGGTGTTCGTCCGCCTGGACGCGCTGCCGCTCAACCGCTCCGGCAAGGTCGACCGGGCCGCCCTGCCCGAACCCCCGGCGGCGCGGCCCGCGGCGGCGGACGCGTACACCGCGCCGGACGGTGACACCGAGCGGCTGGTCGCGCGGGCGTGGGCCGGGGCGCTGGACCTGGACCGGGTCGGCGTGCACGACAACTTCTTCGAGCTGGGCGGCAATTCGGTGCGTCTGCTGGCGGTGCTGGCGGCGCTGCGCACCCGGTACGACGAGGAGGCGCTGGGCCTCGTCGACCTCTTCCGGCACCCGACGGTCGCCGCGCTCGCCGCGCACCTGGACGGTGCGGCGCACCGGGCCCCGGACCGCGGGTCCCCGCGGCGGGACCGGGCCGCCACCGCACGAAGGCTCCGCAGCAACCGGAAAGGCGAATGAACGATGGACCAGGCTGACCAGGTGCCCGAGGGCGCGATAGCCGTCGTGGGGATGAGCGGCCGGTTCCCCGGCGCCCCCGGCCTCGCCGCGTACTGGGCGAACCTGCGCGACGGCGTCTGCTCCCTCGCGGACTTCGACGCACCGGCGCACGAGGTGGGCAGCAAGGGGCTCCTCGCGGACGCCGACCGCTTCGAGGCGGGGCTGTTCGGCTTCAACGCCACCGAGGCCGCGGCGCTCGACCCGCAGCACCGGCTGCTGCTGGAGACGGCGTGGGCGGCGCTGGAGGACGCCGGGTACGACCCGCTGCGCGCGCCCGCCCGCACGGGCGTGTACGTGGGCGGCTCGCCCACCGAGCACATGCTCGCCGCCGCCACCGACCGCGCGCTGGCGGCGCGGATCGGGGCGACGCAGGTGCGGATCCTCACCGACCGGGAGTTCCTCGCGCCGTGGATCTCGTACCGGCTGGGCCTGGACGGGCCGAGCATGAACGTCCAGACGGCGTGCTCGACGTCGCTGACCGCCGTGCACCTGGCGGCGCAGGCGCTGCTGCTGGGCGAGTGCGACACGGCGCTGGCGGGCGGTGTGTCCGTCGATTCCGTACGGCGCGCGGGTTACGTCCACGTCGAGGGCGGGATCTTCTCGCCGGACGGGCGGTGCCGGCCCTTCGACGAGAAGGCGGGGGGCACGGTCCCCGGCAGCGGCGTCGGTGTGGTCGTGCTGCGGCGCCTGGAGGACGCGCTGGCGGACGGCGACCCGGTGCGGGCGGTGGTGCGCGGGTCGGCGGTGACGAACGACGGCTCGGCGAAGGTCGGGTTCACGGCGCCGGGCGTGGACGGGCAGACGGCGGCGATCACGGACGCGTGGGCGGCGGCGGGCCTGGACCCGGCGCAGGCCCAGTACCTGGAGGCGCACGGGACCGGCACGGAGCTCGGCGACCGGATCGAACTGGCGGCGGCGGGGGCGGCGTTCGCGGACGCGCGCGGGCGGGGTGCCGGCATCGGGCTGGGCTCCGTCAAGTCGAACATCGGGCACCTGGACGCCGCGGCGGGCATCGCGGCGTTCGTCAAGACGGTGCTGATGCTGGAGCACGGCACGCTCGCGCCGACGGTGAACGTCACCGCCCCGCACCCGGCGCTCGCGTCGTCCCCCTTCCATCTGGTCACCCGGGCGGCTCCTTGGCCGCGCCCGGCGGACCGGCCGGGCCGCCTGGCGGGCGTGACCTCCGTCGGGATCGGCGGGACCAACGTGCACGTGGTGCTGGAGGAGGCGCCGCGGCTGCCGGCCGTCGCCGGGGACGGCGCCCCGGTGGTGCTGCCGCTGTCGGCCCGTACGGAGGAGCAGCTGCGGGCGCTGTGCGGTGCGCTGGCGGACGTGCTGCGGGCGCCGGACGCTCCGTCGCCGGCCGCGGTGGCGCACACCCTGTGGACCGGGCGCACTCCGCTGCCCGTGCGCACCTACGTGGTGGCCGCCGGGGCGGCGGAGGCGGCGGAGAAGCTGGCCGCCGGGGTGCGGGACCCGCATCCGCTGGGCGAGGCGTGGCTGGCGGGCGAGGAGGCCGTCCCTCCGCCCGCGCCGCGCGGGGTGCGCCGGGTGAACCTGCCGGGGTACCCCTTCGCGGGCGAGCGCCACGGGGCCCTGTCCCTCGTACCGGAGGCGGCGCCGGCCGCCGCGCCCGCATCGGGAACCGCCCGGGAAGCCGGTCCGGAGGCCGGTCCGCAGGGCGGTGCGGAAGCCGGTACGGAGGCGGGCGTCGCGGCGGGTGTGGCGGCGGTGCTGCGGGAGGCGCTCGGACTGGACGCGGCCGACGGGGCCGGCGGCGGCCTGGACCGGACGTACTTCGAGGCGGGCGGCGATTCGCTCACCGCGGTGCACCTGGTGGGGCGGATGCGCGACGAGTTCGGCGTCGACGTCCCCATCGACCTCTTCCTGGAGCAGCTCACGCTCGGCGCGATGGTGGAGCGGATCGTGGCGCTGCGGGCCGGGGACGGCGAACTGGGCGCGCTGCTCGACGCGTTCGAGGCCGAGGAGTCGGGGGCGTGAGCGGCACCGCGGTGGACCTGCTCGATCCCCAGGTGCACGCCGGTCGGGACCTGCGCGCGGTGTGGCGCGAGCTGCGCCGCCGCGAACCGGTGCGGTGGCAGCCGGTGGACCCGGCGCTCGGCGCGGCCGTCCCGGGTTTCTGGGTGGTGACGCGCCACGCGGACGTCCAGCGGGCGCTGCGCGACCCGGGGACCTTCTCGTCCGGGGGCGGGAACATGCTGGCCACCCTGCTCCAGGGGTACGACCGGGGCGCCGGGACGATGCTCGTCGTGACCGACGGGCCGCGCCACGGGGCGCTGCGGCGGCTGCTGTCCGGCGGGTTCGGGCCGCGGCAGCTGGGCCCGGTGACCGAGTCGATCGCCCGCTCCACGCGGGCGCTGCTCGGCGGGATCGTGGCACGGGGCGGCGGGGACTTCGTGACGGAGGTGGCGGCGCAGGTGCCGCTGCGGGCGATCTGCGAGCTGCTGGGCGTGCCGGAGCCCGACCGGGCGCGGGTGCTGGAGCTGACGAACGCCGCGATGCTCGGCGAGCAGGACGAGGCGGCCTCGCTGGAGGTGCGGATCGCGCGCAGCGAGATCATGCAGTACTACCTGCGGCTGGCGGCGGAGCGGCGGACGGCGCCCGGCAGCGACATCGTCAGCCTGCTGGTGGGCAGCACCGTGGACGGGCGGCCGCTCACCGAGGAGGAGGTGCTGTCCACCTGCTACAACCTCATCATCGGCGGTGACGAGACCGCGCGGCTGGCGCTGGCGGGCGGGCTGCTGGCGCTCGCCGAGCACCCCGGCCAGTGGCGGCGGCTGCGGGCCGACGCGTCGCTGGTCGGCCCGGCCGCCGAGGAGGTGCTGCGCTGGACGACGCCGGTCGCCCACGTGGGGCGTACGGCGACGGCGGACACGGAGCTGGGCGACGGGGTGCGGATCGCGGCGGGGGACGCGGTGACGCTGTGGTGCGCGTCGGCGAACTTCGACGAGGAGGCGTTCGCCGACCCGGACGTGTTCGACATCGGCCGCGACCCCAACCGCCATGTGACGTTCGGTTTCGGCCCGCACTTCTGCCTGGGGGCGCAGCTGGCGCGGGTGGAGATCCGCACGATGCTCGCCGAGCTGCGGGGCCGGGTGGCCTCCTTCGAGGTGACGGGCCCGGCGCCGCGGCTGGCCTCCACCTTCGTACGGGGTGTGAGCGCGCTGCCGGTGTCGTTCAGGGCGTGACGCGCGGCCGGTGCCGCTCCCCGGCGGACGGTGCGGCGAGCGCGAGCCGCCGGTGGTGGCGGCGCAGCGCGGTGCGGGCGGCGTACGGGTGGAGGTGGCGGACGACCCCGAAGTAGAGCCGGCCGAGGGCGGTGCGGGTCCTGACCACCGTGGTGAGGGTGACGTCGTCGTCGCCGACGAGCACGGAGGCGCGGAAGTCCAGGTGCCGCGCGTCCTTCCCGAGGAGCAGCTCACGGCCCTCGGCCCCCCGGACGGGGAAGGGCAGCACGCCGCGCCAGGCGCCGGGGTCGCGGTCCATGCCGCGTTCGAGCGGCAGGCGCCACGCGTCGGAGAAGTCGGTCCGGTCGAAGGCGCCGCGGGCCAGGCGGGCCTCCCGCGGGACGGCGGCGGCGACGGGGCGGCCGTACGCCAGCCGGTGCAGCGCACGGACCCACGGCGACCAGCGGGTGGCGGGCCGGGCGAGGCGGCCGGTGGCGGCGCGCTCCGCGTTGTCGAGGACCTCTTCGACGACGACGTCGTGCATCGGGCGGACGGCCAGCGTCCAGGACAAGGTTCCGGCCATTCCCGGTCGCATCTCCAGCGTGTGGACGAGGCGGCACCGCGCGCCCCCGTCGACGGGCTCCACGTCGAAACGGTGGTGGCCGTTCATACCGGGGGAGTCGAACCGGATGCTGCGGCCGGGCTCGTAGGCGGAGACGTGGTAGCGGGCCGAGCCGTGGCCGCCGTCGGCGCCCACCCCGAGGGGCCGGTCGAAGCGCATGGCCTCCCAGGCGGGCGTGGGGAAGAGCGGGTCGTCCTCGCCGGCGAGCCGGTCGAGCAGGGCGCCGACCGCCGCGGGCGGGGCGTCGATGATCCGCTGGTGGACGTTCCGTATCGTGCGCATGCGCACACCTCCATACGGGAGCGTATGTTTGACCGTACGGTACCGTATGGTCATGCCCGCCCAGCACCCCGCCCCCCGCAGGAGACTGACCGCCCGCGACTGGGCCGACGCGGCGCTCGCGGCCATCGGCGACGGCGGGCTCGCGGCCGTCGCGGTGGAGCCGCTCGCCGCCCGCCTCGGCACCACGAAAGGCAGCTTCTACTGGCACTTCGCCAACCGCGAGGCGCTCGTCGAGGCGGCGCTGGAGCGGTGGGAGGAGACGGGCACGGAGGCGGTCATCGCCGCGCTGGAGAGCGAGCCGGACCCGGGGGCGCGGCTGCGCACGCTGTTCCGCAGGGCGACGGCCTCGGCGGCGGAGGACCCTTTGGAGGTGTCCCTGCTGGCCACCGCCGACCACCCGCGGGTCGCGGCCGTCCTCCAGCGGGTGACCGAGCGCCGGGTGGCGTACGTGGCCCGCCTCTTCGAGCAGCTCGGCTTCCCCCCGGAGGAGGCCGCCCGCCGCGGACTGCTGGCGTACACGTCGTACCTGGGCCACACCCAGCTCACCCACGCCGTCCCGGCGGCGCTCCCGCAGGACCCCGACTACCTCGACGCGGTCCTGGACACCCTGCTGCGCAGACCCTGACGGGACGGCCGACACCGCACCGCCGGCGACCGGCGGGCCGCGTTTGGCGTCGGTGGCGCCGGGCGCACCCGCCGGCGACCGGCCCTCGCGGAGCCGCACGCACACCCCGGCACCCCGGCCCGCGTGAACCCGGCACGCCACCGAGCCGCCACCGCCGGCGACCGACCCCCGCCCTCCACCGGCGGGCGCGCGGACCGGCCCGCCGGGGCGGCCGGCGGAGGGGGCCCGGGCGCTCCGGCGGGGCGGTCGGGGCACCGCGCGCGTCAGGCGGAGCGCTTGCGCGGGGCGGCCTTCTTGGTGGCGGCCTTCTTCGCGGTGGTCTTCTTGGCGGCGGACTTCTCCGCCGCCTTCCCCGTCGCCTTCGACGTGGACTTGCGCGACGCGGACGCCGTCTTCTTGGCGGCCGTCCCGGCCGTGGACTTCTTCCCTCCGGTCTCCTTGGGCGCGGCCGGCGCCCGCGGCGCCTTCTTGCGCGGCGACAGCGCCGTCACGGAGCCCGGCGACTCCGCGGCCTCCCCGGCCTCCCCCGGCTTCCCCGCCCTCCCCGCCTCCTCGCCGCGGGCCTCCCGGGCGGCGCGGACGCTGCTCTCGAGCGCGGCCATCAGGTCGATGACCTGGCCGCCCCGCTCCTTCTTCGGCTCGGCCGGGACCTCCAGGGCCCCCTCCGCCTTCGCGGCGATGAGCTCCTCCACCGCCGTGCGGTAGTCGTCGTGGAGCTCCTCGATGTCGACCTCGCCGAGCGTGTCCATCAGGGCGTCGGCCAGGTCCAGTTCGGCGTCCCGGACGGTGACCGAGGTCTCCGGCGCGACGCCCTCGGGCCGGCGGATCTCGTCCGGCCACAGCAGGCCGTGCATGGCGATCACGTCGTCCACCACCCGCAGCATGCCGAGCCGCTCCCGCCCCCGCAGGGCGAACTTGGCGATCGCGACCCGCTCGCTGCGCTTGAGCGCCTCGCGCAGCAGGGTGTACGGCTTGGCCGCCGGCACCCCGTTCGCCGCCAGGTAGTACGCCGCGTCCATCTGCAGCGGGTCGATCTGCGACGCGGGCACGAAGGCGACGATCTCGATCGTCTTGGCCGTCGGCAGCGGCAGCTGGGCCAGGTCCTCGTCGGTGATCGGGATCATCGTCCCGTCGGCTTCCTCGTACGCCTTGCCGATCTCCGCTCCCGGGACCTCCTCGCCGTCCAGCTCGCAGACCTTGCGGTAGCGGATGCGGCCGCCGTCCTCGGTGTGGATCTGCCGGAAGGAGACGGATCTGTTCTCGGTGGCGTTCACCAGCTTGATGGGGATGCTGACCAGGCCAAAAGAAATCGCGCCATTCCAGATGGACCGCACGGCTCGTCCCTTTCATGCCGGTTTCGTGGGATTCTCATCGTATGACGCCGATCACGGAGGTGGAGGGGCGACGACTGGCGCTCAGCAACCTGGAGAAGGTCATCCACCCCGCCACCGGCACCACGAAGGGCGAGATCCTCCACTACTACGCGACCGCCGCCGCCCATCTGCTCCCCCACCTCAGGGGCCGCCCGCTGTCCTTCCTGCGCTACCCGGACGGGCCCGACGGCCAGCTGTTCTTCACCAAGAACCCGCCGCCCGGCACCCCCTCCTGGGTGCGGACGGTCCCCGTCCCCCGGACGGAGGACAAGGGCACCCGCCAGGTGGTCGTCGAGGATCTCGCCTCCCTGATGTGGGCGGCCAACCTGGTGGTCGAGTTCCACACCCCGCAGTGGCGGGCCGACGCCCCCGCCGAGGCGGACCGCCTGGTCCTCGACCTGGACCCGGGCGCGCCGGCGACCGTCGTCGAGTGCTGCCACGTCGCCGTCTGGCTGCGCGAGCGGCTCGCCGCCGACGGGCTGGAGGCGTACGCCAAGACCTCCGGCTCCAAGGGCCTGCACCTGTACGTGCCGCTGGAACGGGTGCCCTCCGAGCGGGTGCAGGCGTACGCCAGACAGCTCGCCGTCGAGGCCGAGGCGGACCTGCCCGCGCTGGTCGTGCACCGGATGACGAAATCGCTGCGCCCCGGCAAGGTCTTCGTCGACCACAGCCAGAACAACGCCGCCAAGACGACGGCCGCCCCCTACACCCTGCGGGCGCGCCGTGAACCCGTCGCCTCCACCCCGGTCACCTGGGAGGAGGTCGGGGCGTGCGGCTCCCCCGCCCAGCTCGCCTTCCGCATCGGGGACCTCCCCGCGCGCCTCCAGCGGTACGGGGACCTGCTCGCGCCCCTCCTGGACCCGGACCGGGCGGGCGTCCTGCCATGAGCACCGCGCCGAGGCCGCCGGTCAGGGTGGCGCTCGCCGAGACGGTGGGCACCCTGCCGCGCGAACACGGACTGGCGTACGAACCGAAGTTCGACGGGCACCGGATGGTGGTCTTCCGGGAGGGCGACGGTGTGGTGCTCCAGGCCCGCTCGGGGCGGATCGTCACCGCCGCCTTCCCCGACCTGGCCGATGCGGCCCGACGGCTCCCGGAGGGCACGGTCCTCGACGGGGAGGTGGTGGTCTGGCGCGAGGGCCGGATCGACTTCGCCGCCGTCCAGGGCAGGGCGTCCGCGACCCCGGGGCGGGCGCCCGCCCTCGCCCGCCGGCTGCCCGCGTCGTACGCGGCCTTCGACCTGCTGGGCGCGGACGGCGCCGACCTGCGGCCGCTGCGCTACGACCGGCGGCGCGAGCGGCTGGTGGACCTGCTCGCCGGACTGGGCCCGCCCCTCCAGGCCGTGCCCATGACGACGGATCCGGAGCTGGCGGCCACCTGGTACGCGACGCTGCCCGCGATCGGCGTGGAGGGACTGGTGATCAAGCGGCTCGACCAGCCCTACCGGGCCGGCGGGCGCGCATGGCGCAAGTACCGGCACACCGACACCAAGGACGCCGTCGTCGTCGGCTTCACCGGCGCGCAGGAGCGGCCGGCCGCACTGGTCCTCGTCCTGCCGGACGACGACGTCCCGCTGGTCTCCAGCCCGCTGCCGCCCGCGCTGCGCGCCCGCGTCGGCTCGGTGCTGCGGGAGCTGCCGCCCGGCGAGCCGGGCACCGCCCAGGCGGTCGGGATCGGCGACGTCGCGTACCGCTCCGTGCCGCCGGAACTGACGGCCGAGGTCGCCACGGGCACGACGCGGCACGCGGTGACGACCGTGCTGCGGCTCAAGACTCCCTGAGGCCGGGCCCGGACGGCGCCACCACAAGGCCCCGCCCACCGGACCCGCACCCACCGGACCCCCACCCATCGGACCGTCGCGCACCGCGCCGCCACCTGCGGGGCTTCAGTACACCCGCGGGCCGGGCGAGCGGCGGTATCTCGCCGCCTTGGGCACCGGCCCGCCCCACCGGTCCGCCGGGAGCGTTCCCACCGCCGTGGCCTGGGGGTGTGCCACCCGTTCGGCGTCGCGGCCCGGTCATCGCGGGCGCGGGCGGGGCGATCCGCGGCCGGCGGCGGCCACCGGGTCGCGGTTCCGCATACCGCGGCCGTGCACGGCGAAGGCCCCCGGCGGGACGGCGTGCGGGACGCGCCGGCCGGCCGTCCCGCACCGGTGGCGCACGTCGCCGGCCGGAGGCCGTACGGCCCCCTCACCGGGGCGCGCACCGGGGCGGAACCGGTGCCCGCCGGCCCCGACGGGGGGCGGGGTGCGGGGCCTGTCCGGGACACCCGTACGCGGGGTCACCCTCAAGGCCGCGGGGGCATCGGCGCAGGTAGGCGGGGGTGGGAAGGGGCGGCGGGCGGTGACGGCGCGGGGCGCGGAGGGTGCCGGGACGCCCGGGAGCTCCGTCCCGGCACCCCGCGCTCCGCGGGCCGGTCCGGGCCGGCCCGGCCGCCGTCCCGGGCGTCCCGGGCGGCCGGGACGCCCGTCCGGGAGGCGGGTGCCGGGCCGTCCGCGGCCGTTCCGGCGGACCGGCGCGGCCCGCGGTCCGACCGCCCGCGGCACCCCCGTACCCGGGGAGCGGGCGCGCTCCGGCAGGACGGGGCGGGGGGCGCGCAGCGCGCCGGACCCGCGGCGGAAGGGGCGCGCTGCGTGTCCGATTGGCGGGTCATGGTGCGCGGCGGTGTGGTGCACTATTGCCCCCAAGTGCAGTGTTGACGGGGAGGGATGGGCATGTTCAGGGGGATCGACGAGGTCGACTGGGCCTCGCTGGGTCATGCCTATGGTCCGGCCGACGATGTGCCCGCACTGCTGCGCGGGCTCGCCTCCGGCAACCCGATGGAGCGCGAGATGGCGCTCGACGGGATGTACGGGGCGGTCCACCACCAGGGGGATGTGTACGACTCGACGCTGGCCTGCATCCCGTTCCTGCTGGAGCTGGTGGCGTCCCCGGACGTCCAGGACCGCGGCTGCATCATCGAGTTGCTGACCAGCATCGGCGGCATCGATCTGGCGGGCGACGACGAGCTGGACCAACTGGACCCTGAGGGCGAGGAGTTCGAGGACGCGGCGAACTACGCGATGGCGGCCGCGGCCGTCGCCGCCGGGTCGGACGTCTTCCTCGGGCTGCTCGACGACGAGGACCGGGAGGTGCGGCTGGCGGCGCCGGGCGCGCTGGCCTCGCTGCACGGCGACCCCGCGCGCGTCCTGGTGCTGCTGCGGGAGCGGCTGACGGTCGAGACGGACACGGAGGTGCGCCTCGCGCTGGTCGAGGCGGTGGGCCGGATCGCCCTGCGGTACGAGACGCTGCGCGACGAGACCGCCGAGTGGCTGGGCTGGCTGATGGGAGCCGCCCAGGACCCGGCGCTGCGGCTGGCGTCCCTGGCGCAGCTGGCCCGGTGCGCGCCCGCGCGGCTGCCCGCGGACGTGGTGGCGCGGGTGACCGGTCTGCTGGCGGAGCTGCGGCGGGCGCCGCTCGCGCGGCACGCGGCCCTGGGCGTCCCGGCCGGCCGGGACGCGGATGGCCCCGGCGGTGACGGGCTGGTCGGCGGTGACGGGCTGGAGCTGCGCGAGCCGCTGGAGGCGCTGGACGCCGCCGAACCGGCGGCCCGCCCGGTCGCGCCGACCCTGGTCGGCCAGGTGCGGGAGCTGCGCGAGGAGCAGCGGGCGGGCCGGGGCACGGCCTGGGCGGACGACCTGCTGCGCACCCTGCACAGCGCCCTGGACGACCGGGTGGCCGACCGGATCGCGCTCGTCACCGACCAGCTGCGCAGCCCCGACCGGGAACAGCGCGCGGACGCGGTGTGGATGTGCGGCGGTCTCGTGCAGACCTGGCGCGGTGCGTACGACGAGGTGGTGCGCCTCGTCGGGGCGCAGCTGGCGGACCCGGAGCCGCGGCTGCGCAACGCCGCCGCGGCCTGGCTGGAGGGCCTGTTCGAGCTGGCGCGGCCGGCCTGCGACGCGCTGGCGGCGCGGGTGGCGGCGGATCCGTCGCCCTGGGAGCCGGAGCGGGTGGGCGGCCCGGCGTGGCTGGGCAGCGCGCTGCTGGCACTCACCCGTGCGGGGGACCCGCGGGCCGTGCCGGCGCTGCTCGGGGCGCTGGAGGAGCCGGTGCTGAACGCGCATCTGATGTACGCGGTGCCGCACCTGGGCGACGCCGCCGGGCCGCTCGCGCCCGCGCTGCGGCGGCGGCTCGGCCGGCTGCCGCTGGACGAGGAGCTGAGCGAGCAGGCGGGTCCGCTGCTGCTGGCGCTGGCGCACGTGCGGGCGGTGGAGGCGCTGCCCGAGGTGCTGCGCGTGCTGCGCGGGGCGCCCGCCTTCCGGCGTGAGTGGGTCGTCGAGTCGGCGCTGCGCGCGGTCGCGGCGTTCGGCCCCGCGGCCCGCGAGGCCGTGCCGGACCTGCGGGCGCTGCTGGGCGACGGGTCGCCGGGGCTGGTGAGCATGGCGGCGCGGGCCCTGTGGGCGGTGGAGGGCGACGCCGTGGGCGTGCTGCCGCACCTGCGGTCCCTGCTGCGGGCCCCGGACGCCCATCACCGGCGGGAGGCGGCGTGGGCGGCGGGCGCGATCGGCGGCGCGGCCGGGGCGGCGGCCCCGGAGCTGCGTGCCTGTCTGTCCGCCCCCGATCTGTGGCTGCGGGTGGACGCGGCGGTGGCGCTGTGCCGGGTGACCGGGGACGTGGAGGAGGCGCTGCCGGTGCTCGGGGCGGCGTGGCGGGAGAACCGCTACACGCGGGTGGAGATCGCCGAGTGCTTCGCCGAGCTGGGGCCCGCCGCGGCGATGCCCGCCGCCCCGCTGCTGCGCGGCGAGCTGGCCCGGCAGCGGCGGCACAATGTGTCCGAGGGCAGTTCGGGCGACCATGACGTCCACCACGACGAGAAGCTGCTGGCCCTGTGCCGGCAGGGCCTGGGGGGTGTCTTGCCGATCAGCCCGGCGTGATCGGCGGGACACTCCCTCGGCCACCGGTAGGACCCCCGCGGGGCGGCAAAAGGGGCGTCCGTCCGCATAAGGTTTACGGAGCCCGCCCGGCCTCGGTGAACCGCCGGCCCCCGGGGACCCGCCGACCGCAGGAGCACCGTGAGCAGCCCGCACCGCCCCACCGCGTACGCGGCGCTGCTGCTGCCCGCGGCCGTGCTCGGTGCGGCGCTGGCGCTGTCGGGCTGCGACGACCCGGGCGCCCTGGAGAGCGCCGGGCCCACGCCCACCGCGATCGGCCCGGTCCGCCTCTGGCCCGACCTGCCGCCGGTGACCGCGCCGCCGATCGACTACGGCGAGAGCGACACCGAGCGCGTACCCGGCATCGAGCTGCCGGACGGCGACGTGCGGAAGGCCGATCCGGTGGCGGTCGTCCGGGCCGAGGTGGCCGCGCACCCCGACCGGTACAGCGGTGCGGACGGGCTCTACGCGCAGACGGCCCGGCAGATCGAGCAGTGCGCGAGCAGGCCGAAGGCGTGCCCGGTGCTCACGCCGTACTACCGGGACCTGACGGGTGACGGCAGGGACGAGCTGATCGTCGGGATCAGGATGCCCGAGCAGCAGCTGGGGCTGCGCGTCTACCTGCCGGAGAAGGGCGGGCTGACGCGGATCATGTCCACCGTGGAGCAGATCGTCAGCGTGCAGCTCGCCGGCCGGGACCTGGTGACCCGGGTGGTCTCGGCGGGCATCCCCGGGTACGAGTACCGCACGGCGTGGACGTGGGACGGCCAGCAGCGGGCGATGCTGCCGACGCGCGACGAGATCATCCGCGTGAAGCCGGTGCCGCCGCGCACCGACGCCCCCCGGTCTCCGGGCCCGGCGTCGCCGTCGCCGTCCTCCCGCGGCTCCTCTTCCGGGCCCTCCCCCGCGTCCGCGTCGCCCGTCCCGGACGGTGTGCCGCCGGACGGCGTGTCCCCGGACGCGCCGTGACCGCGCGTCCCGCCGGGGCCCGGCGCCGCCGGCCGCGCCTCCCCGCCTGGACCGCGACCCTGACCTGGAAGGCCGCGGTCTTCATCACGGTCATGTGCTGCGCCCTGGCCGCGCTGCTCGGCGCCCTGGTCCACGTCTCGGTGAGCCGCCAGACCGTCGACACCGCCCGGGAGAAGGCCCTCGACCGGCTGGAGGAGGTGACGGTCGCGTACGAGGCGGGCGAGCCGCTGCCGCCGTTCGCGGCCGTGGACCCGCCGGGTCTGCCGCCCGCCCTGCGGGACCTGGCCGCCGTGCGGGGGCAGCGCGGCACGGTGGTGGCCGACCTCGACGGCCGGCCCACGATGTGGGCGGCCGGTCCGGCCGACGGCCGGGCGCTGGCGGTGCGCGTGGACTACTCGCTGAGTGCGAGCACCATCAGCGGCCTGGACCAGGCGATCCTCGGCTCCTCGGTGCTGGCGATCGGCGCGACGCTGCTGGTCGGCTCGTTCGCGGTCACCCGGGTCACCCGGCGCCTTCACCTGACGGCGCAGGTGGCGCGGCGGATCAGCGCGGGCGACCTGGACGCGCGCGTCAACGACCCGCGCACGAAGGACCCGTCCCGCCCGGAGGACGAGGTCGCGACGGTCTCGGGGGCGCTGGACACCATGGCGTCCAGCCTCCAGCGCAAGCTGCAGAGCGAGCAGCGCTTCACGGCGGACGTGGCGCACGAGCTGCGCACCCCGCTGACCGGTCTGTCGGCGGCGGCCGAGCTGCTGCCGCCCGGCCGCCCGGCGGAGCTGGTGCGGGACCGGGTGCGGGCGATGCGCGCGCTGACCGAGGACCTGCTGGAGATCTCGCGGCTGGAGGCGCGTACCGAGGAGGTCGACCTGGACGTGCACACGCTCGGTCCGCTCGCCGGCCGGGTGGTGCGGGCGTCGGGCACGGACACGGAGGTGCGGGTCGTCCGCGACGCGCGGGTGGAGACGGACAAGCGCCGGCTGGAGCGGGTGCTGGGAAACCTCGTGGCCAACGCCCACCGGCACGGCCGCCCGCCGGTCGTGGTGTCCGTGGACGGCCCGGTCGTGACGGTACGGGACCACGGGCCCGGCTATCCGGAGTACCTGCTGGAGCACGGGCCGCAGCGCTTCCGCACCGAGAGCGGCAGCAAGGGCCACGGCCTCGGCCTGACGATCGCGGCGGGGCAGGCGGCCGTGATCGGCGCGGAACTGGTCTTCGCGAACGCGCCGGACGGCGGCGCCGAGGCCCGTCTGACGCTCCCGGAGTACATCGACTTCACGGAGTCCTGACGCGGGCGCGGGCGGCGCCCCCGGGGCAACCCCGCGGCACCCGTGCGGCACGGCCATGACATGAAATGTGACATAAGGGAAATTACGGTCACCTCTTGCTACGTTGCGGACCATGACCAGCACGAGGGCCGACACCCGGCCGCCCGGCCTGCGCCTGCACAAGCGCCGCGGCGTGGAGCTGTCGCTCCTCATCGGAGCGGTCCTCATCGCCGTGTTCGGCTACGCGGCCGTGGGCCTGGCCCGCAGCGGCGCGGTCCCGCCGGACACCGCCACGTACGGCGCCGGGCTCGGGCTGCTCGCGCTCCTCGCGCACCTGGCGGTCCGCTTCCGGGCCCCGTACGCCGACCCCCTCCTCCTCCCGATCGCCGTGCTCCTCAACGGCCTCGGCCTGGTCCTGATCTACCGTCTGGACCTGGAGACCCCGGGCGACCGCGCCGCGCCCACCCAGTTGGTGTGGTCGACGCTCGGCGTCGGCCTGTTCATCGTCGCGGTGGTCTTCCTGCGCGACCACCGCATGCTCCAGCGGTACGCGTACGTCTCGGTCGCCGCCGCGCTGCTGCTGCTCTCCGTGCCGATCTTCTTCCCCGCCGTGAACGGCGCGAAGATCTGGATCCGTATCGGCGGCCTGTCGTTCCAGCCGGGCGAGTTCGCCAAGATCCTGCTCGCCGTCTTCTTCGCCGCGTACCTCGCCGTCAACCACAACGCCCTCACGCACGCCGGCCGCCGCCTCGGGCCCGTCCAGCTGCCGGCCGGCCGCGTCCTCGCGCCGATCGTGGCGATCTGGGTGCTCAGCGTCGGCGTGCTCGTCCTGGAGCGGGACCTCGGCACGTCGCTGCTCTTCTTCGGGCTCTTCGTGATCATGCTGTACGTGGCGACCGGCCGGATCGGCTGGATCGCCGTCGGCCTGGTGCTCGCCGGGGTCGGGGCGTTCGTCGTCGGCAGTCTGGAGCCGCACGTCAACGGCCGGGTCGAGGACTGGTTGGACCCGTTCGCCTCCATCGAGGCCGGGCAGGGCCCCGGCCAGCTCGCCCAGTCGCTGTTCGCGTTCGCCGCCGGCGGTGTGCTCGGGGCGGGCCTCGGCCTGGGCGAGTCCACGCTGATCGGTTTCGCCGCGAAGTCGGACTTCATCCTGGCCACCGTGGGCGAGGAGCTCGGCCTGGCCGGCCTGACCGCCCTGTTCCTGCTGTACGCCCTGCTCGTCGCCCGCGGCTACCGCACCGGGCTCGCCCTGCGCGACCCGTTCGGCCGGCTGCTGGCGACCGGGCTCGCCTCCATCGTCGCGCTCCAGGTCTTCGTCATCGCGGGCGGTGTGATGGGGCTGATCCCGCTGACCGGCATGGCGATGCCGTTCCTCGCGCAGGGCGGCTCGTCGGTCGTCACCAATTGGATCATCGTGGCCCTGCTGATCCGGGTCAGCGACTCCGCGCGCGCCCCGGAACCCCTGCCCGGCGCGTCGGGCGGCGCCGTCGCGCCGGCGCCGCCCCTCGCCGCCCAGGAGCCGCGGTGATCCGCTACATCCGGCGCGCCGCCGGCCTGAGCCTGGTCCTCCTCATGGCCCTCCTCGTCAACGCGGCGCGCGTCCAGATCGTCCAGGCGCCCTCGCTCGACAAGAACCCGGCCAACCGCCGCCCCACGATGGCCCGTTACGCCCAGCCGCGCGGTGACATCCTCGTCGGCGGCAAGGCCGTCACGGGGTCCCGCGACACCGGGCAGCCGCTGCGCTACGAGCGCACGTACCGCGACGGCCCGCTCTACGCGCCCGTCACCGGCTACGCCTCGCAGACGTACGGCACGACGCTGCTGGAGAACGCCGAGGACGACGTCCTGTCCGGGACGAGCCCGCTCCTCGCGCCCTTCCCCTTCTGGAACGACATCAGCCGCGGCCGGCGCCCCGGCGGCAAGGTCGTCACCACCATCGACCCGGTGCTCCAGCGGACCGCGTACGAGGGACTGGACGGCCGGCGGGGCGCGGTCGTCGCGCTGGAACCGTCGAGCGGTCGCATCCTGGCGCTGGTCACGAGCCCCTCGTACAACCCGGGGCTGCTCTCCGGCACCGGGGACGCGGTCACCGGCGCGTGGACGCGGCTCAACGCGGCGCCCGGCCGGCCGATGCTCAACCGGGCGCTGCGGCAGACGTACCCGCCCGGCTCCACCTTCAAGATCGTGACGGCGGCCGCCGCGCTCGACGCCGGTGTCGTCACGGACGTCGACGCACCGACGGGCACGCCCGACCCGTACCTGCTGCCGGGCACCCGCACGGCGCTGCCGAACGAGGCGACCGGCTGCGGCGGCGCCTCCCTCTCGTACGCCATCCGCTGGTCGTGCAACAGCGTCATGGCCCGGCTGGGGGTGAAGGTCGGGCTGCCCGGGATGGTGGAGGCGGTGGAGCGCTTCGGCTTCAACGACGCCTCGCTGCGCATCCCGTCGCGGGTGGAGCGCTCGAACTTCGACACCGGCATGACGCAGGACCAGCTCGCGCTGTCCGCCATCGGCCAGTACGACACCAGGGCGACGCCACTGCAGATGGCGATGGTGGCCGCGGCCGTGGCCAACGCCGGGGAGCTCGCCCAGCCGCACCTGGTGGACCGCGCGACGACCTCGGGCGGCCGGATCGTGGCGCAGAACGTGCGCCGCTCCTACCGTCAGGCGATGCAGCCGGCGACCGCGATGCGGCTGCGGCAGCTGATGGTGGAGGTGGTGGAACACGGCTCGGGCGGCAACGCGGCGATCGAGGGCGCCCAGGTCGGCGGCAAGACCGGCACGGCGCAGCACGGCGTGGGCAACGCGGGCACGCCGTACGCCTGGTTCATCGGCTGGGCGCAGGCCGACGACGCGGGCCGCCCGGCGGTGGCGGTGGCGGTGGTGGTGGAGGAGGCCTCGGCCAACCGCGAGGACATCAGCGGCGGCGGCAGCGCGGCGCCGATCGCCCGTTCGGTCATGGAAGCGGCGCTCGGCCGGGGCGGGGACCGGGGGGAGAGCGCCCGCCCGGAGCCGCGCGGGGCAGCGGTACGACCATCCGCGCGGTGAGGGCCGGGAGCGAGGTGCCGGTGCGCGCGGCGGGCGGCGCCGTGGGCCTCCACGGCGCCGCCCGCCCTCGGTTCAGGGGCTGATCGGTGCGCAGGCCGGGTCCAGGCGGAGCCGGGCCAGGTCGCGGCCGACCAGGGACCAGGCCTTCCAGCCGGTGGGCTCGAAGGCGAGCTGCGGGTTGGTGTACCACTGGTTGCCGAGGTTGCGGGCGAGCTCCTGCGGCGCCGCGAGGCCGGGGCCGAGCTGGTGGACGAAGCCCGCGCCGGCGCCGTCGAACGTCGCGGCGAACACCTTGCCCTGGTGCACCTCGATCTCGCCGTACGTGGTCAGCGGGCCCTTGGCGAGGACCTTGCGGGTGGCCAGGTCCAGGGTGAACCAGCTCGTGGTGCGCTTGTAGACGCCGTACAGGACGCCGTTGTGGACCTTGATGTCCTGGATCGTCTCGTGGTCCGCCACCGGGTCGACCGTCCACTTCACGGTACGGGTCGCCAGGTCGAAGGCGGCGACACTCGCCGTGGTCAGGGCCGGGGTGGCGCCGCCACCGCCCCGGACGTCGCCGCCCAGGTAGACGATGCCGCCGGGGCCGAGGCTCAGGCTCATCAGGCTCTGGTTGCGGATGACGTCCGGGTACACCTGGATGTCACCGGCCGTGTCGGGGTCGACGACGGACAGGGCCCCCGTGAAGCTCGTGCCGAGCGGCGCGCTGGCGACGAGCAGCTTGTCCGTGGCGGGGTCGTACTCCATGTCCCACGGGCGCTGCTGGCCGTGACCCAGGTATCCGAGGGAGCGCGGCGGCACACCCGCCGGGTCGCGCAGGTCGAGCTCGATGATCTCGCCGCGCGGGTACATCGCGGCGTACACCTTGTCCCCGCGGCGGACCAGCGCCTTGGGCTCACCTGGCACCCACACGTTGGTCTCGGTGCCGGCGGTGCGGTCGTGCACGGTGATGGCGAAGTGGCCGCCGACCCAGACGTTGCCGCGGTCCGCGTCCAGCAGGATCGACTGCGGGCGCTCCGCGCCGGGGGCGAGGCCCGCGTCGAGGAGGCTGGTGGTCACCGTCTGCTGGGTGGTCAGGTCCATCGTCCAGACCACGCCGCTGCCGGAGAAGCCGACGAGCGTGTTGTCCTGGACGGCCAGGGCCCTGGTCTCCTCCTGGGCCTTGGGGGTGCCCAGCGGCGCCGGCGCCGCGCCCGTGCGGTACTCGAAGACGGCGCCGTTCGGGCGGGAGGACAGGTAGGCGGTGTAGTCCGCGGCCAGGCCGATCGAGTCGACCGACGCGCCGACGTCGACCTTGCGCACGTCCGTGCCGTCGGTGCGCAGGTCGTACAGCGCGTTGCCGGCCGCGGCGCGCACCCGGGTGCGGCCGACGGAGACCGCGGCGAACCCGGTGTCGGCCGTGACGAGCTGCTTCACCGCGCCGGTGGACCGGTTGACCGCCACCAGCTTCTTCGAGTCGAGCAGACCCGCGTAGATGTTCGTGCCGTCGACGTCCAGGGAGCGCACGTAGCGCTCGGGCACGCCGCCGGAGAGGTTGCCGAAGCCGCGGACGGCCCTGGTGGCGGGGTCGTACTCCCACACCTTGCCGTCGGGGTAGGTGCCCGCGTAGAGCTTGCCGTCCGGGGCGGCGGCGAGGCTCCACACGTAGCCGCCCTTCGCGCCGAAGGAGTACAGGTGCTCGACCTTGCCCGTGGCGGGGTCGTAGCGGTAGAGGTCCGGCACGGGGTAGGTGCCGAAGTAGACCTTGCCGCCCGAGACGGCGACTCCGTAGGCACCTTCCGGCGCCCCGGCGGCGGGGCCGTCGGGTATGTCGTGCTGGGCGACGACCTTGCGCGTGGCCAGGTCGTAGGCGGCGATCCTCGGCGGCGTCTGCCCCCGGGTGACGACGTACGCGCGGCCCTCGTGGACGGTGGCGCCCGTGATGGCTCCGGTCAGGGACGCGGGGCCGAAGCGCTCCACGCCCGAGCCGGTGCAGTCGGCGGCGTCGGCCGCCGCGGGTGCGGCGGGCAGCAGCAGTGCCGACAGGGCTGCCACGAGGGACAGGAACCAGCGGCGTCTCATACGACCTCCAGGTTGTTCTTCTCTTGGTCCGCGACGCGTTCGGACGGCGCGGCAGGCGGATGAAAGGCGTCCTCGGGCGGCACGGCGGGCGCGATCGGGGGCGCGGTCGGGCACATGGGCGTGGCGAACCCGCCCCTGCCGGACGCGAGGGGCGGGCCGGACGGCGGTCAGCTCAGCGGCTCGCGGATGTCGGCACGGACCGCGGCGGTCGTCTCGGCGAGCGCGCGCAGGTCGACCTTCTCCGGGTCCTGGCGGGCGATCTCGGGGGTGACGAGGGCGACGAACGACGCGGTGTTGCCGTCGCCCCAGGCGCACATCGGCACGGTGCTCGTCGCGCCCATGTCGGTGGAGCGCGTCACCTGGCAGCTGACGGTCACGCCGGAGCCCGCGGGCGTGAAGTCCTTCGGGGGCACGGCCAGCGTCGTGCCCTCGGCGGTGGCGCCGCCCTCCAGGATCTGCTTGCGCGTCAGGTCCGGGCTGCGCAGCTGCCCGTAGAACCCCGAGATGACGAGGACGCTGCCGGGTTCACCGCTGTAGGTGGCGACGACGGACCTGGTCACCCGGACGCTCGGGTCGGCCCGGTCCTCCGCCTCCACGTCCTTGCCGTCCTTGTCGGACGTGTCGCTGGTGAGCTTGTACGCGCCGTCCAGCAGGGTCACGGGCGCGGTCAGCCGGTACTCGGCCGCCGGGAACGACCCGCCCCCCACGGCGTCGAGCCCCTGCCTGCCGGCCCACGCCAGCAGCCCCAGCACCGCGACCGATCCGGCGACGATGCCGAGCACCAGCCCGGTCCGCTTCCTCGGCGGCACGGGCGGCCCGGGGTACGGCATCGGGTACGCCTGGTGCGGCACCCCCTGCGGCGGGTACGGCTGGTGCCCGAACCCCTGCGGCGGGAAGGGCTGGGGCGCGGCCCCCTGCGGGTACGGCTGGGGCGGCCCGTAAGGACCGGTCGGCTGCTGGGGCGGGGGCGGCATGCTCATGTCCTGAGGCTACGTCACCCCACCGACAGGGCCGCCCGGCTCCCCGCCTACTGCGCGCCCTGCGCGATCGCCTCCGTCACCTCGGCCACCCGCTCGGCCTCCTCCGCCGCGAAGCGCTCGCGGTCGAGGCGTTCGGCGATCTCCTCGTCCTGGCTCATCAGCAGGTCCAGGTTGGAGTCGCCGAGGTCGAAGACGCCCATGTCCAGGTACGCCTTCTGCAGGCGCTCGCCCCACAGGCCGATGTCCTTGACGCACGGCACGATCCGGCTGAAGAGCAGCTTGCGGAACAGGTGCAGGAACTCCGACTGCTCGGAGAACTCGGCCGCCTCCTTCTTCGAGATGCCGAAGTTCTCCAGCACCTCGACGCCGCGCAGGCGGTCGCGCATCAGGTAGCAGCCCTCGATGACGAACTCCTCGCGCTCGCGCAGTTCGGCGTCCGTGAGCTGCCGGTAGTAGTCGCGCAGCGCCATGCGGCCGAAGGCGACGTGCCGCGCCTCGTCCTGCATGACGTACGCGAGGATCTGCTGGGGGAGGGGTTTGTCGGTCGTGTCGCGGATCATCCCGAACGCGGCGAGCGCCAGGCCCTCGATGAGGACCTGCATGCCGAGGTAGGGCATGTCCCAGCGGGAGTCGCGCAGGGTGTCGCCGAGCAGTCCCTGCAGATGGTCGTTGACGGGATAGAGCATCCCGATCTTCTCGTGCAGGAAGCGGCTGTAGATCTCGGCGTGCCGGGCCTCGTCCATGGTCTGGGTCGCCGAGTAGAACTTGGCGTCCATGTCGGGCACCGACTCCACGATCCGGGCCGCGCAGATCATCGCGCCCTGCTCGCCGTGGAGGAACTGGCTGAACTGCCAGGACGCGTAGTGCCGGCGCAGCTCGGCCTTGTCCTTCCCGGTCATCTTCGCCCAGTGGCGGGTGTGGTGGAGGGTGAGCGCCTCGTCCGGTGTGCCGAGCGGGTCGTAGGGGTCGACCTCCAGGTCCCAGTCGATGCGCCGGGCGCCGTCCCACTGCTTGTCCTTGCCCTTCTGATACAGGGCCAGCAGGCGGTCGCGCCCTTCGTCGTACTCCCAGCTGAAGCGGGCGGCGCCGGCGGCCGGCACCTGCCATATCGCGTCTCCCGGGTCATTGGCGTAGAGGTCTCGCGTCGACACGGAGGGCTCCTTCCCCAGTGCGCTGGCGGTAGTCGGCAGGCTCACACGTTGGTAGACGCCGGGTCAACAAGTCGCGCACGGGGGATTGACGACCTTGCTGACACGCAGTCTTATAAGGATTGACCCCAGTAACCCCAACCGCGCGAGGTGCCCTCCACCATGACCACCGTGACCGGACGCGACATACGACTCCTCCGGGACGCGCTCGGCCCGCTCCGGGACCGCGAGCAGGTCGCCGAGCGCCTGCTCGAGTCGTCCGCCAAGCACTCCTTCGACCCGGACAAGGAACTCGACTGGGACGCCCCCCTGGAGGAGGGCAAGTGGTTCTGGCCGCCGGAGCTGGTGTCGCTCTACGACACCCCGCTGTGGCAGAAGATGTCCGAGGAGCAGCGGATGGACCTGGCCCGCCACGAGGCGGCCTCCCTCGCCTCCCTCGGCATCTGGTTCGAGATCATCCTCATGCAGCTGCTGGTGCGGCACATCTACGACAAGCCGGTCACCAGCAACCACGTGCGGTACGCCCTCACCGAGATCGCCGACGAGTGCCGCCACTCGATGATGTTCGCCCGGATGATCCAGAAGGGCGGCGCGCCGGCCTACCCGGTGCCGCGGCTCTACCACAACCTCGCCCGCATCCTGAAGACCGTGTCGACCACGCCCGGTTCCTTCGCGGCGACGCTCCTCGGCGAGGAGATCCTCGACTGGATGCAGCGCCTGACCTTCCCCGACGAGCGCGTCCAGACGCTGGTGCGCGGCGTGACCCGCATCCACGTCGTCGAGGAGGCCCGCCACGTCCGCTACGCCCGCGAGGAGCTGCGCCGCCAGATGGTGACCGCCCCGCGCTGGGAGCAGGAGTTCACCCGGCTCAGCTGCGGCGAGGCGGCCCGCGTGTTCTCGGTCTGCTTCGTCAACCCCCAGGTGTACGAGAACGTCGGCCTGGACCGGCGCGAGGCCGTCGCCCAGGTCAGGGCGAGCGGCCACCGCCGCGAGGTCATGCAGTCGGGCGCCCGGCGGCTGACCGACTTCTTCGACGACATCGGCGTACTGCGCGGCCCTGGCCGGAAGCTGTGGAAGAGCTCCGGACTTCTGGCCTGAGCCCCGCCCCGTGCGGGGGACGGAGCTACGCTGCGGACATGACCAGTGCCGCGACGCCCGCGTACCGACGGCTCAGTGTCCAGGAGCGCCGCACCCAGCTCCTCGGTGTGTCCCTCTCGCTCTTCGCGCACCGGGCGCCGGAGGACGTCTCGCTGGACGACGTCGCCGAGGCGGCCGGTGTCTCGCGGCCGCTGGTCTACCGCTACTTCCCCGGCGGCAAGCAGGAGTTGTACGAGGCCGCCCTGCGCTCGGCCGCCGACGAGCTGGAGCTGTGCTTCGCCGAGCCGGCCGCGGGGCCGCCGACCGAGCGGCTCGCCCGGGTCCTCGACCGCTACCTCGCCTTCGTCGACGAGCACGACGCCGGGTTCAGCGCGCTGCTCCAGGGCGGCAGCGTCGCCGAGACCTCCCGGACGACCGCCATCGTGGACGAGGTGCGGCGGGCCGCCGCCGAGCAGATCCTGCTGCACCTCGGCGTACCGGAGCCCGGCCCCCGGCTGCGGATGATGGTGCGCACCTGGATCGCGGCGGTCGAGGCGGCGTCGCTCATCTGGCTGGACGAGGAGAAGCGGCCGCCCGCCGCCGAGCTGCGGTCCTGGCTGGTCGACCACCTCGTGGCGCTGCTGGTGGCGACGGCCGCGACCGACGGGCAGACCGCGGACGCGGTGGCGGTGCTGCTGGGGCAGGAGACGGCGCAGGGGCCGGTGGGCACGCTGGCGCGCCGCGTCGTCCCCGTGGTGAGCGACGCCGCGCACCTCCTGTGACACTTGCTGCGTGCGAAGCGAGAACACCCCCTTCTACGGCGGTCCGCTGGACGGCCGGGTCCTGCCGGTGCTGACCGGCCTCACCGGCCATCCCCCCAAGTGGTACGTGGTCCCCGTCCCCGCGGACGACGGCGGCCCTCCGGCCGTGCACGCCTACCGCCGCGTCCCGTCGGGGTACACCAAGCGGCTTGGGCTCCAGCGGGGCTGGAAGTACGAGTACGCGCCGGGGGGCCGTGAGCGGCGCGAGCTCAAGTGGCCCTGGTCGGGGCCCCGCGGGCAATAGGATCGCGGGAGTCGTGCCACCAGGGGGGAGCTTCCGCATGGAGCCGTCGCCGTCGCTGTCGCCGTCCGCGCCGTCGTCCGGCGGGGACCCGGGCCGGGTCGGCCCGTACACGGTCCTCGCGCGGTGCCGCGAGTCGGCCGGCGCCGTGCAGTACGTGGCGCGGGACGGCGACGGCGCGCGGGCCGTCGTGACCGTGCCGCGGCCCGAGCTCGCCGGACTCCCCGCCTTCCGCCGCCGGTTCGTGGCCGAGTACCGGCTGGCCGAGCTGCTCGCGGGCCGCTGGGTACCGCAGCCGCTGGGCATCGCCGAGGGCGACGCGACCGGGGACGGCGAGGGCCCGGGACTGTGGACGGCCACCGCCTACGTCCCGGCGCTCACCCTCGGCGAGGCGGTGGCCCTCGCCGGGCCGCTGCCGGAGAAGACGGTGCGGGTCCTGGGCGCGGGCCTCGCCGAGAGCCTGTCGCGGGTCCACGCCACCGGCACCGTCCTGCACGGCCTCGCGCCCGACACGGTGCTGCTGGCCGCGGACGGGCCGCGGCTGACCGCGTTCGGCGCGCTGGGCGCGGCGGCGGCCGCGGAGGCGCGCCCCGGCGGACAGCTGTCGGTCCGGCTCGGCTACCTCACCCCCGAGCAGGCGGCGGGCGAGGAACCGGGGCCGCCGGCGGACGTCTTCGTCCTCGGCCTGCTCCTGGCGTACGCGGCGACCGGCACGGCCCCGCTGCCGGACGCCTCCGACATCGCGACCGCCGAACCGGACCTGACGGCGGTTCCGGAGGCGCTGCGACCGGTGATCGCCGAGTGCCTGGCCAAGGCGCCCGGTGCCCGCCCCACCGCCTCGCGCGTGGCGACGGCCCTCGCGCTGGAGGGCGCCGCGTCCCTGGCCCGGCCCGGCTGGCTGCCGGACCGGGTGGTGACGGCGATCGGCGAGCGCGACTCCCGGACCGCGTGGCTGAAGGCCCCGGCCCGCCGGGCGCCGCAGGACCGCGTCCCGGACCCGGTCCCCCGCCCCGAGCAGCCGTCCCCGGCCGCACCGGCGGAGGCGTCCGCCGCCGCCCCCGGCGACGGGCTGGACGCCCGGACCGTGCGCGTGGGACGGGTGGGTCCGCAGCGCACCTCCGGGGACCGTGGCACCACCGAACTCGTCGCGGCCCGGCCGCCGGCCCCGCCGACGCCGCCCGCCCCGCCCGCGCCCCCCGCGTCCGCCGCCCCGGCCCCGGCGTCGCGGGCCGCCGCCCCCGTCTCCCGGCGGGCCCTGTTCACGGGGATCGGTGCCGGGCTCGCCGGAGCGGTCCTCGGGGGCGGTGTCGTCGCCCTCGCGTCCGGCGGCGAGGAGCCGACCGCCCCGAGGCCCGCCGCCCGCCGGCGCCCCGCCGTGCCCGGTCTGCCGCCCGAGCCGCGCTGGGCGTACACGCACGAGGCCACCCCGGGCGGCGTCCTCAACGCCACCGTCTGGCGCGAGCGCACCCTGGTCCTCACCTCCGACGCCCACACCACGGCGGTGGACCTCGCCACGGGCGAGCGGCTGTGGCGGGCGGCCGGCTCCGGGTCCCCGGCAGCCGCCCTCCCCGCCGGGGACGGCCTGCTCCTCGTCGTCACGCCCACCGAGCTGCGGTGGCTCTCGGCCAAGGACGGTACGGTCGCGCACCGGGCACCGCACGGGACGGGCGGCCTCGCGGTGTCCTCCGTCGCCGGGCAGGCCGGGACCACCGTCTGGTTCACCGCCACCGCCGGGGCGGCCACCCGCCTCGTCGCCTACGACGCCGTGCGCCGCAAGGAGCTGTGGCGGGCGCCCGTGCCGGCCGGCCGTCCCCCGCACACCCCCGTGTACGCGGTGGTCGCCGTCCGCCCCGACGGCGTCGTCGTGCGGCAGGACGCGGAGTCGGTCACCCCGGCCCAGCGCAAGGCGGCCAAGGGGCTGGCGGTCTTCACCTCGTACGACCGGGTCACCGGCGCGCGCCAGTGGTTCCGGCCGTTCGGGACCGCGCTGCCGACCGCGCCGGCGGTCGGGGACGCCTCCGGGCGGCTGTTCGTGCCGGTCGGCGACGACCTGCACGCGTACGACACGCGCAGCCGCGCGCTGCTGTGGCGGCTGGAGGGCGCGGCGGCCGTCGCCGGGGCGCCGCCGTTCGTCTTCGGCGGCGGCGCGCTGCACGACACCACCCTCTACGTCGCCAACCGCTTCCAGACGGTGTACGCCCTGGACCCGGCGACCGGCAGGCCGCGCTGGCAGCGCGGGACGGAGGCGCCGCCGCGTCCGAAGGTGCCGGGGGTGACCGTCGGCGCGGGCGGCCGGCTGGTGCTGGCGGCGGACGGGACGCAGGTCACGGCGTTCGGGGCGGCGGACGGGCGGCGGCTGTGGAAGTTCCAGGACGCGGGCGTCCGGGAGCCGGGCGGCCAGGAGACCTCGGCGCCGTACACGGCCCTGGCCGCCGGGCCGCGGACCGTGCTGGTGCGGCGGGACCGGACCTTCTACGCGCTGCCTGTCGGGTGAACACGGTGCCCCGAACCGCCCAGTAGTCGGTTATTCACACCATTGCGGCCGCAGGATGGCGGGCGGAGGTGATGGCGTGTCAGGAAAACTGCTGCGTGCGGCGTGCACGGCGGCGGTGCTGGTGGTCACCGGCGCCCTGCCGGTCGCGGCCGACCCCGTGCCGGACGAGCCGGGCCCGAGCGCGTCGGTCCCGGACGAACCCGTACCGGGCGGATCCGCCCCGGGCGGAGCGGAACCGGGCGAGCCCGCGCCCGGCGCATCCGGCCCGGCCGGCGGGTCGCCGCCGGACCGGCCGGCCGTCGCCGGACTGCTCACCCGGCTCCGGACGCTGTACCGGGAGGCGGAGGAGGCGAGCGAGGCGTACAACGCCGCCGAGGAGGCGCTGAAGGCGCACGCCGCCGAGACGAAGAGGCTGACCGGGGACCTGACACGGGTCCGCGGCGAGCTGGCCCGCAGCCGCGCCGAGGCGGGGCGGCTGGCCCGGGCGCAGTACCAGGGGCGTACGGAACTCTCCTCGGCGCTGCGGCTGCTGCTGGGGCGCGATCCCCACCACGCGCTGGACCAGGCCCGCCTGGTGCGGCGCGCGGCGCGCGAACAGGCGTCGGCGGTGGCCCGGCTGGAGCGCGGGGAGCGGCGGGCGGACGCGCTGGCGACGCGGTCGCGCCGGGCCCTGGACCGGGAGCAGACGCTCACCGAGCTGCGGCGCGCGGCACGCGACGAGGCACAGGCGCGGCTGAAGGAGGTCGAGGAGATGCTCGCCTCGATGTCGGAGGAGGAGGCCGCGGAGGTCTCGGCGCTGGAGGAGTCGCAGACGGCGGACGCACAGCGCGAGTTGCTCGCCGGAGGAGGGCTGGACGGCGCCCGGACCCCGTCGGAGGAGGGCGACGAGGCGCTGGAGTACGCCGCCGAGCAGATCGGCAAGCCGTACGAGTGGGGCGCGGAGGGCCCGGAGTCCTTCGACTGCTCGGGCCTCACCTCGCGGGCCTGGGCGCGGGCGGGGCGGGCGATCCCGCGCACCAGCCAGGAGCAGTGGCGCACGCTCCCGAAGGTGCCGCTGCGGGCGCTGCGGCCCGGCGATCTGGTCGTGTACTTCCCCAAGGCCACGCACGTGGCGATCTACCTGGGCGACGGCATGGTCATCCAGGCCCCGCGCCCGGGCGCCCGCGTCAAGGTCTCCCCGCTCGCCGCGAACCCCGTGCTGGGCGCGGTCCGCCCGGATCCGGAGGCCCGCCCGCTGCGCACCTACACGCCACCGCGCCTGGCCCCGGCCGCCTCGGCGGGCCCGGACACGGGGTACGACGCCTCGTGACGCCGCAAGCCGAAGGGACCACGCCGCGCGGCGGCGTGGTCCCCCGGTGCGGGCCGCCGGTCGTCAGGGGGCGGTGACCGAGGCCAGGTAGGCGGCGGTCTTCTCCGGGTCGTAGAAGAAGTTCTCGAAGTCCGACGGGTCGTTGAAACCGTTCGCGAAACGGTTCGCCACGTCCGGCAGGCCGCCCGCCGCGCCGATGAGGTTCAACACGTGCTCCGGCGGAGGGGCCAGCATGGCGTTGGTCCACTTGGTGACGTGCCGCGCCGTCTCCCAGTAGCGGTCGAACGTCGCCTGCATCCACGCCTCGTCGAACGGCCGGTCGCCGTGCGACACGATCGCGTCGAGGTAGGCCGCCGCGCACTTGGACGCCGAGTTGGAGCCCTGGCCGGTGATCGGGTCGTTGGCCACGACGACGTCCGCGACACCGAGGACCAGCCCGCCGCCCGGCAGCCGGCCGATCGGCTTGCGCACGGTGGGCGCGTACCGGCCCGACAGGGTGCCGTTGGCGTCGGTCAGTTCGACCCCGGCCGTCCGCGCGTACTCCCACGGCAGGAACTTCTCCAGCAGCTCCAGCGTGAGCGCCAGGTGCTCACGCGGGTCCTTCACGCCCTGGAAGACGTCCAGCGGCCCGCCCGGGATGCCCTCCCAGAAGAGGATGTCGGCACGCCCCGACGTGGTGAGCGTCGGCATCACGAACAGCTCGCCGACCCCCGGCACCAGGTTGCACCGCACGGCGTCGAACTCCGGGTGCTCCGGGCGCGGGCCGAGCCCGTGGACGTAGGCGACCGCCAGCGCCCGCTGCGGCTCGGCGTACGGGGAGCGCTCGGCGTCCCGCTCGAACATCGAGACCAGCTCGCCCTTGCCGGCCGAGACCAGCACCAGGTCGTACGTGCGCGAGAAGTAGTCGAGGTCGGAGACGGCCGCCCCGTGGATGACGAGCTGGCCGCCGCGCTGGGCGAACGTCTCCATCCAGCCGGCCATCTTCACCCGCTGGTCGACGGACTGCGCGTACCCGTCCAGCCTGCCCACCCAGTCGACGGCGCGGGAGGCGTCCGGGGCGGCGACGGACACGCCGAGCCCCTCGATCCGCGGGGCCTGCGACTCCCAGAAGTTGATACCGAGGTCCCGCTCGTGCTGGAGCGCCGTGTGGAACATGCACTGCGTGGACATGACCCGGCCCGCCCGGATCTCGTCCGCCGTGCGGTTGGACATCAGGGTGACCTCGTACCCCTGCGCCTGGAGTCCGAGGGCCAGCTGGAGACCGGACTGGCCGGCTCCGACGATGAGTATCTTCCGCATCGGGAGGGGGTTCCTTACTCGTTACTCGTTACTCGGGGGTGGTTTCGAGCGCGCGGGCGACCAGCGCCAGCAGGGACTCGATCACGGTGTCCCGCTGCCGGGCATCCATGATCACGATCGGGACGTCCTTCGGCACGGTGAGCGCCTCCCGGACGTCCTCGGCGTCGAACAGCTCGGTCCCCTCGAAGTGGTTGACGGCCACGACGTACGGCAGGCCGCAGCTCTCGAAGTAGTCGAGCGCCGGGAAGCAGTCCGTCAGCCGCCGGGTGTCGGCCATCACGACCGCGCCGATCGCGCCGCGCACCAGGTCGTCCCACATGAACCAGAAGCGCTGCTGGCCCGGCGTGCCGAAGACGTACAGGACGAGGTCGTCGTCGAGGGTGATGCGGCCGAAGTCCATCGCGACGGTCGTCGTGGTCTTGCCGGGCGTCGCGGTGAGGTCGTCCGTCTCCTCGCTGGCCTGTGTCATCAGCGCTTCGGTCTGCAGCGGGGTGATCTCGGAGACCGACCCGACGAAGGTCGTCTTGCCGACGCCGAAGCCCCCGGCGACCACCACCTTGGTGGCGATCGGGGCGCGGTCGCGGTCCAGTTCCCAGGACTGCAGCTTCTCGTCGGAGACGTCAGAGACGACGGAGTCCACCCAGCACCCTTTCGAGCAGTGCGCGGTCGGGCCGGCCGGTGCCGTGGCTGGTCCCGTACACACGTATCCTCCCCTGGTCGGCCAGGTCACTGAGCAGCACCCGGACGACCCCCAACGGCATCTTCAGCAGCGCGGAGATCTCCGCGACCGTACGCATCCGGCGGCAGAGCTCGACGATGGCCCGCATCTCGGGCATCACGCGGGCGAGCCCGCCGTTCGCCAGCTCCTTGCGCCCCCGGTCCTCGGGCGCCTCCAACGCGGCCACGAACGTCTCGACGAGCAGGACGTGGCCGAAGCGGGTACGGCCGCCGGTGAGCGAGTACGGGCGGACGCGGGCAGGGCGGCGCCCCTCCCCTCGTACGGGCAGCCTTCCGGCGGCGGCAGCGGCGGACATCACTGGGCGGCCTCCAAGGACTGGCGCAGCTCGCTGCGGAGTTCGGGGGTGAGCACGTGTCCGGCGCGTCCGACGAACAGCGCCATGTGGTACGCGATGACGCTCATGTCGCAGTCCGGGTCGGCGTGCACGCCGAGCAGCGAGCCGTCGCTGATCGACATCACGAACACGCTGCCCTCCTCCATGGCGACCATGGTCTGCTTGACCGCCCCGCCGTCCATCAGCCGGGCGGCGCCCACGGTGAGGCTGCCCAGGCCGGAGACGATGGTGGCGAGGTCCGCGCTGGAGCCGCGAGGACCGTCGGGCCGGCGGCGGGAGGCGGGGGCGGCGGCCGGGGCGGGGGTGTTCTGCGCCGGGTCGGACGAGAGCAGGAGCAGCCCGTCGGACGACACGACGGCTACGGACCGGACTCCTGGCACCTCCTCGACGAGGTTCCCCAGCAGCCAGTGCAGATTGCGGGCCTCGCTGCTCAGCCCGGGTGTGCCGGTCGTCGCAGTCAACTGCGTGCCTCCTCGACTGTGTCCCCCGTCTCTTCTGTCTCTTCCGTCCGGGCTGCCGGCGCCTGGGCGATCTCCGCCTCGGCGTCGCGGCGGCCCTCCTGCGCACCGCGGTGGAACCCGCCGAGCCGGCGGCGCAGCGCCTCGGCGTCGACGCCGCCCGCGCGCGGGGCGCGCGGCTCGGACGTCGCCACGATCCTGGGCGTGCGCTTGGGCAGGCCCTTGTCGGTGACACGCTGCACCGGCCCGGTGTCCTCCGGCCCCGCGCCCTCCGGCTCGGTGCCCTCCGGCTCGGGAGCCCGCTCGTGGACCGCGTCGGCGGCCGTGGCGGGCCCTGCGAGGCCGCCGTCGGCCCGGTCGTGCCACGCACCGTCGTCGTCCCCGGCGCCGTCGTCCGCGGTGCCGTCCTGCGCGGCGCGGTGGCCCGCGGTGGCGTCGTCCTCGGTGCCGGCCTCGGCGCGGTGGCCCGCGGTGGCGTCGTCCTCGGTGCCGGCCTCGGCGCCGTCAGCCGCGGCGCGGTCGTGCTCCGTGCGGTCCGTCCCGGGCCGCTCGTCGCCGATGCGCGGGGCGCGGACCTGGAGGGTGGTCTCGGGACCCGCCTGCTCCGGGTCCTCCGGGCCGGCCGGGTGCTCCGACGGCTCCCCGGCCTCCCGGACCGCGGACTCCGCGGCCGCCACCAGCGGGTCGGCGGAGCCGGCTGCGGGCGCGGTCCCTTCCTCGCACGCCGTGCGCGCACCCGGCAGCGTGTTGGAGTTGGCCTCGGCGACCGAACCCGGCAGGTGCAGCGTCGCCGCGGCCGCCGCGGCCGCCTGCGGGGCCGAGGGCAGCAGCGCCGGCGGCAGGACGACGACCGCCGTCACGCCGCCCTGCTTCTGCTCCCGCAGCTGTACGCGCACGCCGTGCCGCGCCGCCAGCAGCGCGGCCACCCGCAGTCCGAGGCCCTCGCCCTCCTCGCCGGCGGGGTCCCGGCCGTCGGGGTCCGGGTCGGCCAGCCGGGCGTTCAGCTCGGCGAGGCGGCTCCCGGTCATGCCGATGCCCTCGTCCTGCACGGAGAGCATGACCTCGCCGCTCTCCAGCAGCCAGCCCGAGAGCTGCACCTTGGTCTCCGGCGGCGAGAACGAGGTGGCGTTCTCCAGCAGTTCCGCGAGCAGGTGGCTGAGGTCGTCCGCGGCGAAGCCCGCCACGTACGAGTGCGGCGGCAGCGACTGGATGGTGACGCGCTCGTACCGCTCGATCTCGCTGACCGCCGCGCGCAGCACGTCGACCAGCGGGACCGGGCCCTGGTGGGCGTGGTTGTGCTCGTGCCCGGCGAGGACGAGGAGGTTCTCGCTGTGGCGCCGCATGACCGTGGCCATGTGGTCGAGCCGGAAGAGCGTGGCGAGCCGCTCCGGGTCCTGCTCGCGCTCCTCCAGCTTCTCGATGACGGCGAGCTGCCGTTCGACGAGGCCCAGCGTGCGCAGGGAGAGGTTGACGAAGGTGTGGTGGACGCTGCTGCGCAGCCGCTCCAGCTCGGCGGTGACCCGCTCGGTCCGCTCGCGCAGTTCCGCGCGCTGGCCGGCGAGCTCGGCGGCGAGGGCCTCCCGGGCGGCCACCGCGTCGGTGCGCTCGGCGTCCAGGGCCTCGGCCCGGCCGGCGAGCTCGACGAGCCTGCCGTGCAGGGTGTTCAGGGACCGGACGACCTGGGCGAACTCGTCGTTGCGGCCGGTGAAGCGGACCGGCTCCTCCGTCTCGGGCGCGGCGGCGAGCCGGGCTGCGCCGAGGCGCAGGACGGCGAGGGGCCGGGTGAGGGTGCGGGCGACGGCGGTGGAGATGCCGATCGCGACGAGCAGGCAGCCGCCGAGGAGCGCGATGCGCAGCTCCAGGGCGGTGACGTCGTCGTCCCGCAGCCGCTCCATGCCCGCGACCTCGCCGGTGGCGAGCGCCGACTCGACGCCGCGCATCTGCTCGATGCGGGCGGTGAGCGCGGCGGCGAGCTTCTCGTCGTCGGTCCTGCGGTCGGCGTCGGACAGCTCGGGCTGGTCGGTGAGGCGTGCGAGGTAGGTCTCGGCCTTCTTCACCTCGGGCCCGGTGACGGTCCCGGCGAGCCGGTCGCGGGCGGCGGGCGCGGCGGCCTGGTCGAAGTCGGCGAGGGCGGCCTGTTCGCGGACGCGGGCCTGCTGGGCGGCGGCGGTGAGCGCGCCGCGGGTGCGGCCGGCCTCCTCGTCCGCCGGGTCCTTCTCCTCGACGTAGCGCCCGGTCACGGGGTCGTAGACGGTGGTGCCGGAGCCGTCGCCGCCGGGGACCGCGAGGGCGGCGAGGAGCAGACCGCGGGTGGCGGAGGCCTGTTCGACGGCGTGGCCCAGCTCGGCGGCTGCGCGGGTGCCGGCGTCGGCGGCGCGGGCGGGGGTCCTGTCGGCGAGCTCGGCCGCGAGGGCCTGGAGCTTGGCGATCACCTCGGTGTACGCCCTGTGGGCGTCCATGGCGGTGCCCTTGCCGGTGAGGGCGGCGCGGCGGACGGAGGCGACGGTGGCCAGTTCGCGGCGCAGGTCCTCGGGGGCGTCGGAGCCGTCGGCGGCGATCTCGTCGATCTGGCGGTCGACCCGGGCGCTGTGCTCGGCCCCGACGGCGGGCGCGCGGTCCTTGTCGTCCCGGCCGGCGGCGATGTACGCGGTGACCTCGTCGCGCTCGTCGGCGAGCGAGTGGGCGAGGGTGACGGCCTGCCGGTTGAGCTGGGCGAGGGTCACCAGCCGCTGGGAGTCCGTGAGGTCCGCGGAGGCGGTGAGGACGGCGGGGGCGCCGGCTCCTATGACGGTGATGCCGACGAGTGCCACGCCGGCCACGAGCCGGCGGCGGACCCGTACGCCGCGGCCCCCCGGTGCCTGCTGAGGGTCGCCGGGAGTGTCACTGCGCTTCTGCACCGGTGCTCACATTCTTGAACTCGTCCACCCATGAAGCAGAGGTGACGGCCGTTCACCTACGTGATGTCCCACCCCTGGTACGGCTTCCGACCATTCCAGCGGTTTTGGGTAGGCAGCACGCATCGGCCACTCCGCCACCCGAACGAGTGAACAACATGCCGGAGTTGGCGAACAACTCGCGTGGGAGCCCGCCGTGGGGCCCCGCCGGAGGCGGGCTGGATCTTCCGCGCGGGCTTTGGCAGGATGCGCGCCCGCACCTTCCCGGGGCCCGGTGCTCCGGGCCCGGTCCGGCCGTCCGGCCCCTCCGGCCCGCTCGCGACGGCGGCGCTCCGGGCCTTTGTCGGCCGCGCGAAGAAGTCGTGCGCCTGCGGCACACTGGGGCCCATGCACACCGAGATCTCCTGCGTCCCGGGTGACCCGGAACGCCCCAACGAGGACTGGGCTTCCGTGGCCGTACCGGCGTCGGGCCGGGGCGGAGCGGTGGTCGTCCTGGACGGGGTGACCCCCCTGGCGGGCGACGTCGGTTGTGTGCACCCGGTCCCGTGGTTCACCGCGCGGCTCGGCGGCGCGCTGACCGAACTGTCCGCTTCGCGCCCGGACCTGACGCTGCCCTCCATCCTCGCGGAGGCAATCCGGCGCACCGCGGACGCCCATCGCGGCACGTGTGACCTTTCTCACGTCCGCACGCCTCAGGCAACCGTGGTCCTGGCCCGCTGGGACACCGCGTCACTGGAACACCTGGTGCTGTCCGACTCGGTGCTGCTGCTGGAGTCCCCCGACGGGTCGGTACGGGCCGTGCGGGACGACCGGCTGGACCGGCTGCCGCCCGGTGCGCTCGCGACCCAGGAGATCGCCGACGCGACCGTACGCAACCGGGAGGGCGGCTTCTTCACCGCGGCGGCCGACCCGTCCGTGGCCGCGCGGGCGGTGACGGGCCGTACGCCGCTGCACGAGGTGCGGGCGCTGGCCGCGCTGACGGACGGGGCGACCCGCTGGACGGAGCGGTTCGCGGCGGGTGACTGGGCGGACTGCTTCGGCGTGCTGCGCAAGGAGGGCCCGCGGGGGCTGATCGCGCGGGTGCGCGCACTGGAGACGGCCGGCGCCGAGGGTGCGGCGGATGCGGCCGGCGCGGTGGAGGCGGTGGAAGAGGTGGCGCGTACGCGCCTGCGGCGGCGCGGCAAGCAGCACGACGACGCGACGGCGGTCTACGTCGAGCTGTAGACGCCCTGCCGGCACACCGGAGCGGGCCCGGGGCGACGACGCGCCACGTCCGGCTGTCAGCGCCCTCCGCCGCGCCGGAGCGGGCCGTGGGCCGCCCGGTACACCGCGGGCCCGCGGCCGCCGTCGAGGGTGTCGCCCCCGCTCGGTGCCGCGCCGCGCGGCACGGCGCCCCGGCCGGGGCGCGCACCGGGCTCAGGGAGCGTCCTCCGCACCGGTGTTCAGCTGGTGGAGCAGCCGGGCCAGTTCGGCGACCTCGGCGCGGTCCCAGCCGGCGAGCTTGCGGCGGTAGCGCTCGCGGCGGGCGTCGCGGACGCGGCGGAAGCGGGCGCGGCCCTCCTCGGTGAGGCGGACGAGGGAGGCCCGGCCGTCGGCGGGGTCGGGGTCGCGGGTGACCAGCCCGAGGTCCTCCAGGGCGCGCAGCTGGCGGCTCATCGTCGCCTTGCCCACGCCGAAGTACCCGGCGAGTTCGGTGGCGCGCTGGCTGCCGGTGGCGTCGAGACGTACGAGCAGGCCGTACGCGGCGGGCTCCAGCTCGGGGTGGACCTCGCGGGCCATTTCGCCCGACTGGGCGCGGGCGCGGCGCAGGAAGACGGCCAATTCCCGTTCGAGGGCCAGGAATTCCTGGTCCGGTTCGTTCGCCGTACCGCTTCCGTGCACGTCAGCACCCCTCGCGCGCTTTTCCGGTTCTGAAAGTTTGCGCCGGCGGCAGACGTCGCCGCAGCGTGCACAGTATTTCGCAGGCGTAGACCAACGGCGGCGTCCGGTCCCCTTCCGCGGCGCCGTTCTACGTGCGTAGCGTGAGGAGCATTCTGACATGTCCACACCAGGACATGCCGGCTCCCGAGCCCTGGGCTCCCCCCACTTCGGAGGCACGCCATGCCCGTGCACAGATCCGGAACCACCGGCCGCGGCGGGGTCGCCGCCGCGGCCCTGCTCTCCGTCCTGGCTCTCCTCCTGACCCTCCCGGGCGCGGCGAGCGCCGCCGACAGGCCCGCCCGGGGCAGCGCGTACATGGGCATGGGCGTCCCCGCCCATGACGGCACCGGCGGGCTGCCGCCCGCCTCCCGCGCCGCGCAGACCGAGGGCGTGGACGTCTCCAGCCACCAGGGCGAGGTCGCCTGGTCCTCCCTGTGGACCAGCGGTGTGCGCTGGGCCTACGTGAAGGCCACCGAGGGGACGTACTACCGGAACCCCTGGTTCGCGCAGCAGTACAACGGCTCGTACGGCGTCGGCATGATCCGCGGCGCCTACCACTTCGCCACCCCCGACACCACGGGCGGCGCCGCCCAGGCCGACTTCTTCGTGGACCACGGCGGCGGCTGGTCCCGCGACGGCAGGACCCTGCCGGGCGCGCTCGACATCGAGTGGAACCCGTACGGCAGCGCCTGCTACGGCAAGAGCCCGTCGGCGATGGTGGGCTGGATCCGCGACTTCCTGAACCGCTACAAGTACCGCACGGGCCGCGACGCGGTGATCTACACCGCCACGAGCTGGTGGAAGCAGTGCACCGGCAACCACGGCGGCTTCGGCGCCTCGAACCCGCTGTGGGTGGCCCGCTACCACACCACCGTCGGTGAACTCCCGGCCGGCTGGGCGTACCACACGATGTGGCAGTACACCTCCACCGGCCCGATCGTGGGAGACCACAACCGGTTCAACGGCGCCTACGACCGCGTGCAGGCCCTCGCCCTCGGCTGACCCCCGCGGGCGGCCCGGGGCCGCCCGCGGACCGGCCGCTCAGCGGCCCTCGTAGACCGTGGTGTGCTCCGGGCCGTCCGCCAGGAACGCCTTCACCGCACGCCGGTGGTCCGCGGTGGCGGTGACCTCGGCGGCGGTGGCCGGCACGGCCGCGTCGGCCGCGGCGGTGCCGCCGGCCAGGAAGCGGCGCACGAGGTGCTTGGTGGCCGCGTGGGCGCGGGTCGGTCCGGCGGCCAGGCGCAGGGCGTACGCGTGGGCGTCCTCCCGGAACGTCTCCGGCGGGAACAGGGCGTTGACGACGCCCCAGTCGGCGAGGACGGAGCCGCGGTAGAGGTCGCCCGTCATGACGAGCTCGCGGGCGCGCGAGGGCCCGGCCCGTTCGGCCAGGCGCTGGGTGCCGCCCATCGCCGGCGTGAAGGCGATCTTGCGCTCCACCAGTCCGAACCGGGCCTGGGGCGTGGCGACGATCAGGTCGCACGCCAGGGCGAGCTCGAAGGCCGCGGTCAGGGTGAGCGAGTGCGCCGCGAACACGGTGGGGCAGGGCAGTGCCTCCAGCGTCCGGACGGTGGCCAGCCGGGCCTCCCAGAAGGACGCGGCGTCCTCGTCGGCCAGTTCGTCGAAGACGCGGACGTCGACGCCCGCGCTGACCACGCGCCCCTCGGCGCGGACGAGGAGCGCCCGGGGCGGGTGCGCGGCCAGGTGATCGACCGCGTCCGCCCAGGCCGCCCACATGCCCTCGTCGAAGAGGTTCATGGGCGGGCTGTCCATGGTGAGGACCGCGAGTGGTCCGTCGGTGTCCAGCCGCAGCACCGCCGCGTCCCCGGTGAGCGAGGAGGGCAGCGTCATCCCACGCTCCGGAAGATGCTGATCGCGTTGTTGCCGCCGAAGCCGAAGGCGTTGTTCTGCACGTGCCGCAGCTCCGGAAGGGCGAGCGGCTGCCCGGTGACGAGGTTGATGTCGAGTTCGACGTCGTCGCGGTCCACCGTGGTCGGCGGCACCAGGCGGTGGCGCAGGGTCAGGCACGCGGCCACGGCCCCGGCCGCCCCGGCGGCGCCCATCAGGTGACCGATGGTGCCCTTGATCGCCGTGATCGCCGCATCCGGGTACTGCTCCGCGAAGATGCCGCCCTCGATGGTGTCGTTGGCGCGGCTGCCGGTGCCGTGGGCGAAGATCACGTCGATGTCGCCGGCCTTCAGACCGGCCTCGTCGAGGGCCCGGCGGTGGCAGGCGGCGACCCCGTCGCGGTCGGGCGCGGTGGGGTGGCTGGCGTCGTTGCTCACCGCGGTGGCGAGCACCTCGGCGTAGGGCGTGGCGCCGGGGCGCAGGGCCCGCTCGGTCTGGAGGACCAGCATGCCCGCGCCCTCCGAGGGGGTGACGTAGCGCCGGTTCCGGCTGAACGGGCGGCACTGCGCGGGGCCGATGGCCTGGAGGGTGTTGAACCCGATGATGTTCTTCTCGGAGTACGGGTCGCAGCCCCCGACGACGGCCGTGTCGGCGACGCCCGCGCGCAGCATCTCCAGGGCGCAGGAGAGGGCGACGTTGGCGGAGGCGCAGGTGCTCTGCACGAGGAAGGCGGGGCCTGCGGAGCCCGCGGTGCGGGCCACGCCGTCGGCGATCGTGTAGGGGTTGAAGGAGCCCGTACGGGCGATGTCGCGCCGTCCGGCGACGATGTCCTCCAGGGCGTCCGCCTGTCCGTCGCTGCTGCCCACGCAGACGACGGCGTTGCGCAGCGCCTCGCCGCCGGGTTCGAGCCCGGCGTCCCGGAGGGCCTCCAGCGCCGCGAACTCGGCGAAGACGGAGGCGGACCGGGGGTTGGCGCGGGTGGCCGCGCCGACGCGCTCCAGGGCGGCCTCGCGGGCGGCCTGCGGGACGCGGCCGCCGAGGATGCCGGGCTTCATGCCCGCGTACAGCGGTGCCAGCTCCTCGAAGCGGCTCCTGCCCGCGCACAGGTCGTCCCAGAAGGGGCCGGTGCCCGCGCCCGCGGGCGAGATGATGCCGAGTCCGGTCACGAAGACCCGTGTCGCTTCCTGGCTCACCAGGTCCTCCCATCGGTGCTGTTCGCCGGGCGGCGGGTCACCGTCACGGTGGCGTGGCGGCCGTCCGGCGCGCGGCATTCGAGGACGGCCTGCTCGGCGGGGCGCAGTTCCTTGAGCACGCCCATGAAGTGGTGGGCCGCGAAGGCGCCGTTGCGGTCGGCGAAGACGGCCGGCTCCGCGTCGGGTGCCGGCTCCCGCGCCGCTCCGGCCGCCGCCGCCGCCGCGCGGCGGCGGACGGCGCGCAGCGGAGTGCCGGGAGCGGTGTCGTCCGCGCCGAAGGCGAACTCGGCGGTGAAGTCGTCCCCGTGCAGCAGGGCGGCGTGGACGACGCCGGAGGTGCAGGGGGCGTCCGGCGTGTCGAGGCCCGCGTCCAGGACGGCCTCGGGCGCGTACACGTCGCCGATGAGCACCCGGCTGGTGCCGGACCGGCCGCGGTCGAGGGCGGACAGCGCCTGCCACAGGACGGTCACGGGAGTGAGCGGGCCGGCGTTGACCGTCATGTTGCGGCCGGTCGAGCCGATGCGGAGGTTGACGAACGCCGACGCCGAACTGGAGGTGGCGTTGGGAAAGTACTGGGCGGACAGGAGCCGGCCCTTGGCCGCCGCGTCGCGCTGGAGGCGCGCGAGGGCGGCGGTGTTGCCGTACTCGGTGCCGATCACGACGGTGTCGTCCGACCGCTCCCCGGAGGCTTCGCCGGTGGTGAGGACGAGATAGAGGCAGAGCCGGGTGAACGAGTCGCGGAACTGGTCACCGGAGGTGCCGACGACCTCCGGGAGGTCCTGCGGCAGACCGGCGAGCTCGTCGTCCTGCGCTGCTGAGTGCTCGGGCGCGCACAGCGCGACCCGGCCGAGGCTGAAAGAGAACAACACGACCCTCTGGGACGGGAGGCTGGTGGGCTCGCGGGTGCGTCAGGCGGCGATCTGCTCGCCGACGTAGCGCTGGAGGTCCGCGACCGTGACGAGGTCGCGGGAGAACTCGTCCCCGATCTCGACGTCCAGGGCCGCCTCCACCTGGACGATGACGTCGATCAGCTTCAGCGAATCGATGTTCAGGTCCGACTTGAGCTCCTGGTCGGGCGAGATGGTGAAGGAGTCGGGAAGTTCGGCGACCTCCTTCAGGACCGCGGAGATCTGCTCTTCGACGTGGTTCGACACTGTTCCCCCAAGTTGTGTGGCTTGCCGATCAAGGACGCTAACCCGGCCGACGACGACTGTCAATGAATTACAGGCGAACGCAAGGCTTTTTCCAGGCCACCACCGCGATCTGTACAGTCACGCAGCAGATGTCCATTTTGAGATCACCGGGAAACACTTCCTCATGGATCCGGACAGCAGAATGTCAGCCAAATTAGCTCACTATTCGGACATGGCGAGAAGTCTTCGCCACCCCAGCTGACCTGCTCATACAAAGATTCGTACGCTTGTTCGGTGCCACTTCTGTGGCCTGAGTCACATTGATCACGTTTGCCTCTGTGCGCTAGCGTCCAATTTCGTCAGTGCCAATGGCTCACAGGGGGAACTTTCTGCCATGCCCGTAGACCACTCGACTCTCTCTGCTCAGGGATATGACCGCTGGGATTTGCAAACCCATTTCGGAATTACTGAGCAGGACGAGAACTACAAGGCACTCAGGGCCGCGTACGACGATCTTCCGGAAGACCCGTACGCACCGGGTTCCGGGCGTTACCGGCGATACGCCCGCGGTGTTTTCCTTCCGTGGTCCAAGGAATTCTTCTGGATGCCGGCCACGGAAAGCCAGGCCCGCGAGGGCATGAACGGCTACTACCAGGGCGACAACAACCCCGAGTACGTCGGCGTCACCCGGAACCTCCCCGCCATCAGCGACGAGATCTGCCGGAACAAGCTGCTGCTGGACATGATCCAGTTCGACTTCTCGCAGACCCGCTGGAACGAGGACGACTCCGTCTGGCCGCTCTACGTCGGCGTCCACCTGATCAAGCTGCACATCGAGGACGACGAGCACGAGGCCGTCTCCTCCCCCAACGAACTGCACCAGGACGGCGAGCCCTACGTCTTCGCCCACCTGATCTACCGCGACAACGCCGAGGGCGGCGCCAACCTGATCGCCACGCCCGAGTACCGCGGCAAGCAGCCCGAGGACGTCCCGCCGGCGGACCGGCTGGCCGAGTTCAACATGGAACGGCCGCTGGAGGCGTACGCCATCACGGACCACCTCGTCAGCCACTACGTGGGCCCCATCCGCAAGGGCAGCGAGCCCACCCCCGGTGAGCGGGCCATCCTGCTCGCCGACTGGGTTCCCATGCGTCACCGCATCTGATGGGCGCGCCCGTGAACACCGTGCGGTACCGCCATGAACGCCCGGTCGGCCCGGGGGCCGTCGAGGAGCTGCGCAAGGCCCTCGCGTTCCACCACCCCGACGTGACCGTGGAGGCGCTGGAGACCGGCGTCGAGGTCTCCCTGCACAGCGGCCCGTCCGAGCAGGAGCTCGGCGAGATGGTCCGGCACTTCCTGCGCGGCCACCGCGAGGTCGCCACCACCGTCCTCGCCGAGCACCCCGGCCGGCCCGGCATCAGCTGCGGCCTCCCCGAGGACGACCGCATCCTCTCCGTCCGGGGCGCGTACCTCCAGGGGCCGGAGTGGACCCGGGCCATGGACACGGTCCGACGGCTCTGCCACGAGCGGCTCGCCGGGAGCTTCGGCGCACCGCTGCTCGCGGGCCCGGCGCAGATCTCCAGGGACGTCCTCGTACGGGCCGGGTACTACCAGAAGTTCCCCAACCTGGTGAACGCGGTCGCCCGGATCCGCGACGGCTACTGGGACGGCGTCACCGTCTCCCGGCTGAGGGCCGACCAGACCGCGGCACTGGACTCGTTCTACACACCGTCCGAGTCCGTCCTGACGCCCGTCACCTGCTACCACGTCTACGCCAACGCGGCCGAACTGTCGGCCCGTTACGGCACCGGCGTGTACGCCATCGACGGCCCGGTCTTCCGCCACGAGTCCCACAACCACAGCGCCACCCGGCTCGGCGAGTTCAGGATGTTCGAACTGGTCCGGCTCGGCAGCGCCGAGGAGGTAGCGGACGCCTACGAGCGGATGCTGAAGGCCTTCACCGGCTTCTTCGCGGAGCTCGACGTGCCGCACCGCGTCGTCAGCGCCTCCGACGCCTTCTTCGGCGACGCCCCGACGATGACCCGCGAGGCCCAGCTCCTCAACAAGAGCAAGTTCGAGGTGCGGGTGCCCCTCGCCGACGGCGCGGAGCTCTCCGTCGCCAGCGTGAACGCGCACGGCGAGGTGTTCGCGGAGGCGTTCGGCCTGCGCCCGCTCGGCACGGACGCCACCTGCTGCGCCGGAATCGGCCTGGACCGGCTGACGTACGCACTGCTGTCGTACGGGCTGCTCCCCGGCGCGGCCGGCTGACCGTTCCGCGTACCGCCCCAGCCACACCGGGATCCCCGGCTTACGACCCATCGAGGAATACGTTCCATGGAAGACCTGACGAACACGGTCGGCGAACTGCTCGAACAGCTCGCCGCCGCGCGGGACGTCCCCGCGGACGCCGAACCGTCGCAGATCATCATCAGCTCCCTCGACCAGATGCGGTTCCTGGTCGGGCTGGAGGAGCGGCTCGACGTCATGCTGGACGTCGGTGACGTGCTGCCCTTCGACCTGTCGAGCCGCGAGGCGCTCGTCAAGAGCGTCGAGGTCCTCCTCGCCGAGTCCGGAGTCGAGCTGTGACCTGCGTCGCCCCCGGGCACGGAGGGCTCCCCCGGCACACCGGGGCCCTCCGGTGACCCGCACCGGCTCCCGTCGGCCGGACATCGGCACCGTGCGCGAGGTCGTGCGCGTCTCCGTTCCGCTGATGTTCGGCATGGTCGGCAACCTGGTCCTGATGCTGGTCGACCGGATCTGCCTGGCCCGGTACTCGGAGGACACCCTGGCGGCCTCCGGACCCGCCGTCTTCACCGCCACCACGGTGATCATGGTGACGACGGGGGCCGTCGGCATCACCCGCTCCTACGTGGCGCAGGCCCACGGGCGCGGCGACCACCGGGACGCGATGGACGAGGGCGCCAACGGCTTCGTCCTGGCCCTGCTGCTGTCCGGGCTGCTGCTCGCCTCCACCCCGCTGCTCACCTGGGTGCCCACCCTGAGCAGCCAGCCCGCGCACATCCAGGACCTGGAGGCGCAGTTCCTCGCGCTGTCCCCGCTGTACGGGTCGGTCATGACCCTGAACATGGCGCTCGCCTCGTACTTCAACGGCATGGGCCGCACCAGGGTGCCGATGACCGTCGGCATCCTCGGCCAGGCCGTCGGCGTGCTGATGACCGTCGGCCTGGTGTTCGGCCGCTTCGGACTGCCGGAGCTGGGCATGCGCGGCTCGGCGCTCGGCACGCTGAGCGCGGTGACCGTGATGTTCGTGGGGTACGCCGTCTGCCTGCCCAAGGGGTACGCCGCCGGCTTCGGCCGGCTGCTGCGCAGGGGCGCTCGGGGGATCACCGACGTGCTGTGGCTGCGGCTGCGGCGCGGGGCGCCGGCGGGCGGCTCGCTCAGCCTGGAGGAGCTGGGGCAGACCGCGTTCGTGTGGCTGGCCGCCGTGCTCGGTTCGGTGGCGCTCGCGGCGAACAACGTCGCGCTCGCGCTGAACTACGCGGCCGTCATCCCGCTGATCGGCCTCGGCATGGGCTGCAACATCCTGGCCGGCAAGGCCGTCGGGGCCGGCCGCCACGGGGACGTGCCGCACATCATGCGGGTCACCCTGACCGTCAGCGGCGCCTACGTCGCCGTGGTCGCCTTCTTCCAGATCGTCACCCCGACCCTCCTGCTCGCCCCGTTCGGGCTGAACGGCGCCGACCCGGCCGTCACGGAGCACGCCGTCGACACCTCACGGGTGCTGTGGACCTACGCCGCCACGTTCATGTTCTCCATGGTCGGCTCCGCCGTGCTGGAGTGCCTGGGCCTGGCGAGGTTCGGATTCGTGGCGCGGGTGGTCCTCATGTGGTGCCTGTGTGTCCCCACACTCATCGCCTTCGCCCTGCTCAACCGCGGTGACGCCGACCTGCTGCCCGTGATGTGGCTGATCTTCTCCTTCTTCGAGGGCGTGATGGCCGCCCTGTGCCTGTGGCGCATCAAGCGCGCCGTGGCCAACGAGGAGAACCGGCTCCACTCCGCGGGCGCGGTCGAGCAGACCGCCTGACACACACCAGACGACGAAAGAGTGTGACCTTTCCCGTGAACGTACTCGTCCTCGGCAACGAGGAAGACTGCCGCGACTACCTGGACTACGCCCGGGGACGGGGCTTCACCGTCCAGTTCCTCGCCCCGCCGAAACTCGCCGCCGACGACCGGGAGAACTGGCGCGGCACCGTCGCCGACGCCGCCCGGGAGGCCGTCGACCTGTCGGCCGTCGACGACGTCGTCTCCTTCCACGACAGCTTCCAGATCCAGCTGGAGCTGCTGCGCGCCGAACTCGGCCTCCCCTCCCGCGACATCGACACCCTGCTGTGCCTGGCCGACAAGACGCGCTTCAAGGCGCACCCGGCCGTGCGCGACCACATCACCCGCCACATCGAGCTGGCTCCGTCGATGAAGGCGCCCGAGGCGCTGGAGGCGGTGACGGCGGAGCTCAGCTTCCCCGTCGTGCTCAAGCCGTCCAACGGCTTCTACAGCGCCGGTGTGGTCAAGGCCGACGGCCCGAAGGAGTTCGCCAAGGCGTTCCTCCAGACGAAGCGGGTGTGCACGGTCCTCCGGGACAGCTCCGGCGACTCCCGGATGCTCGCCGAGGAGTACCTCGACGGCAACGAGTACGCCATCGACGGCATGGTCAGCCAGGGCCGCGTCATCCCGCTGCAGATCCACCGCAAGCTCCCGCCGCTGGTCGGGCCGCTGTTCCACGAGGTGGCCTACCTGACCGAGCCGTTCGACGCCGAGAAGGGCCGCGACTTCAGCACCCTGCTGAACAGCGTGATCGCGGGTGTCGGCCTCGACGACTCGCCCTTCCACGCCGAGTTCCGCTTCGACGGCCAGGGCAGGCTGCGCATCCTCGAACTGGCGCCCCGCCTCTGCGGCGGCGGCACCACGACCTACCAGCAGCTGCGGATCTGCACCGGTATCGACGCCTACGACCTGCTGCACCGCCTGGGCCGGGAGCCCATCGACCCCCAGCCCCTCCACCACCGCGTCGCGCTCGAGTTCGACGCCCCCATCGAGCGCAGCGGCTTCCTCCGCAACACCGCGCAGGCGGTCGACGTCTGCCGGAAGAACGACGTCACCACGGTCCACCTGCACCGTGAGGACGGCCAGTTCGTCCTGGCGCCGCCGCTGAACTTCGAGACGGTCCTGACCGCCTACTTCGCGCGCGACACCCGCGAAGAGGCGGAGGCGCTGCTGGACGTCCTGCTCACCGACTGCAAGATCGAGACCGAAACGGAGAAGTCGTCATGAGGCCGGAGATCAAGCGGGCCCAGCACACCATTCCCGTCGGCGCCAGCTCCCCGCTGCGCGCCTGCCGCAACGTGGACAGCGACCCGCTGGTCGTCGCGGAGGCCCACGGGCAGTACCTCCACGACATCGACGGCACCCGCTACGTCGACTTCATGTACGGCTTCGGGCCGCTGATCCTCGGCCACGCCCCCGAGCCCGTCGCCGCCGCGATCGCCCGCCAGGCGGCGAACGGCACGCTCTTCGGCACGTACTGCACGCAGGAGATCGAGCTCGCCGAGCGGATCACCGCGACCGCCGGCCACCTGGAGCAGCTGCGCTTCGTGTGCAGCGGCACCGAGGCCGTGATGTCCACCCTGCGGCTGGCCCGCGCCTACACGGGCCGCACCCGCATCCTGCGGTTCAACGGCGGCTACCACGGGCACTTCGACCTCGTCCAGAACAAGGACGAGTCGCGGATGCGCGACGCCGGCCTCGACCCGGCGGCCATGCGCTCCAACCTCTTCGCCGAGTACAACGACACGGCGAGCGTGGAGCGGGCCTTCGCCGAGAACCCCGGCGGGATCGCCGCCGTGGTCGTCGAGCCGATCGCGTGCAACATGTCGCTGGTGCTGCCCGAGGAGGGCTTCCTCGCCGACCTGCGCCGCATCTGCGACCGCGAGGGCGCCGTCCTGATCTTCGACGAGGTGATCACCGGCTTCCGGCTCACCTTCGGCCCGGCCAGCAATCTCCTCGGCGTCTCCCCCGACCTCACCGCCTTCGGCAAGATCATCGGTGGTGGCACGCCCGTCGGCGCCTTCGGCGGCCGCCGCGACATCATGCGGCTGCTGGACGAGGAGCGCGTCCTGCAGGGCGGCACCCTGGCCGGCAACCCGCTGACCATGGCGGCCGGCGCCGCCACGCTCGACGTGCTGTCGTCGGACGGCTTCTACCAGGAGCTGGAGCGCAAGGGCGCCCTGCTGCAGTCGGCGATCGAGGAGCACCGGGCCGCCAAGGGGCTGGACTTCACCTTCGTCCGCACCGGCAGCATCTTCGCGTTCATCTTCGTCCCGCAGAGTGCGGCCGTGCGCCGCAAGGAGGACGTGGCGCGGCAGGCCCAGCAGCCGTACACCACCCTCTACCGGGGCCTGCGCGAGGCCGGCTACCACCTCGCCCCGGACATCGAGGAGCCGATGTACCTGTCCAGCGAGACCACCGACGAGACGATCCGGGACTTCGCGGCCCGGGCCGTCGACATCCTGGCCACGGACCCGACGACCCCGGTGGCCGCCACCGCATGACCCGTGCGGGCCGCGCCGCACACCGGCGCGGCCCGCGCCTCCCGTGACTTCCAGCCGGGACTCGCGCCTGCCGCCACCACGCCGACGGGACCAAGGATGCTCAACGAGGACAGGACCCTCCCCCTTCTGCCCGCCCAAGAGGGCGTGCTGTTCGCAGAACAGGCCCACGGCCGGCCCGGCAGCCACAACCTGGCGCTCGCCCTCGGCCTGGGCGGCCCGCTCGACCGGGACGCCCTCCGCGCCGCCGTCCAGGCCCTGACCGTGCGCCACGCGGCGCTGCGCGTGGCCATCGTCGAGCACGAGGGCCGGCAGGTGCAGCGGATCGCCCCCGCCGTGACGGTCCCCTTCGAGGAGACCGGGCTCACCGCCCCCGACCGGGACGCCGAGGACCGGCTGCTCGCCGAGCGGTTCGCCGAGGCCCAGGACCGGCCGTTCCGGCTGGACCGGGCCCCGCTGCTGCGCGCCGTGCTGTACCGGCTCGGCCCGGAGCGGCACGCCCTGCTGCTGGTCCTGCACCACAGCGTCGCCGACGGGGCGTCCCTCGACGTCCTCGCCCGTGACGTGGAGACCCTGTACGAGGCATTCGCCACCGGGCGGCCCGACCCCCTGGCGCCCCCGGCCCTCGGCTACGCGGAGCACGTCGACGCGGCGCTGTCCGCGGCCGCGGGCCGCCGCCGGGAGCGGGCGCTCGCGCACTGGCGCGCCGAACTCGACGGCGCCCCCGCCACCCTGGACCTGCCGATGGCGCGGCTGAGCGGCACCACCGCCCGGCACGCCGCCACGCACCGCCGCGACCTGCCCGCCGCCACGGTGGCCGCACTGCGCGCCATGGCCGGGGAGCACCGCGCGACGCTGTTCTCGGTCCTGGCGGCCGGCGCCTTCGCGCTCTTCTCCCGCTACACCGGCGAGCCCGACCTCGTCCTCGGCGTCCCGCTCTCCACGCGGCTCGCCCCGGGCTCCGAGGAGGTGGTGGGCCTGGCCGTCAACACCATGCCGCTGCGGGTGCGGCACGACCCGGACGAGGGCTTCGTGCCGCTGCTGGGCCGGCTCCAGGGCCGCACCCTGCAGGCCATGCGCCACAGCAGCGTGCCCTTCCACGAACTGGTGCAGGACCTCAACCCGCCCCGGTCGTCCGGCCGCCAGCCCGTCTTCCAGCTCGCCCTGAACCACGTCATGGCCGACCCCGCCCCCGCCCCCCGGGCCGGTGTCCTGGTCGAGCGCCTGCCCGTCGCCAACGCGACGGCCGCGTTCGAGCTGATGCTGACCTTCGTCGAGGGCGACCGGGACGCGTGGGTGTACGCCGAGTACGACACCGGCCGCTTCGGCGCCGACGCGGTCCGCACCCTCACCGACCACCTGGCGAACCTGCTGGGCGCCGTCGCCGCCGACCCCGCCGCACCGCTGCGCGACCTCGACCTGCTGGACGCCGGCGAACGCGACCGGGTCCTGTGCGGCTGGAACGACACCGCCGCCCCGCTGTCCGACGACAGCGTCCCGGAGCTGTTCGCCCGGCAGGCCGGCCGGCGCGCGAGCGCCACCGCCGTCGTGCACGGCGGCGAGCACCTCACCTACCGGGAGCTCGACGCGCGCTCCGCCCGGCTGGCCCGCCTGCTCGTCGCCCACGGCGTGCGCGAGGGCACCTTCGTCGGCATCTCCCTGCCGCGGGGCGCGGACATGGTCGTCGCCGTGCTGGCCGTGCTGAGGACGGGCGCCGCGTACGTCCCCCTCGATCCGGCCTACCCGGCGGACCGGCTGGCCTTCATGGTGGCGGACGCCCGGCCGGCCCTCGTCGTCACCGCCTCGGCGGTGGCCGGGGCCCTGCCCGCCGGAGACGGGACGCCGCCCCTGCTCGTCCTGGACGACCCCGCGGTACGGGCCGAGGCCGAGGCGCTCCCCGACGACGCCTTCCGGCACGGCGTCCCCGCGGACAGCACCGCCTACGTGATCTACACCTCCGGTTCCACCGGCCGCCCCAAGGGCGTCGTCGTCACCCACCGCAACGTCGTCAACCTCGCGGCCTGGGCCGGGGAGACCTTCGGCGCCGGACTGGACCGGGTCCTCGCCGCCACCTCGCTCAACTTCGACGTCTCCGTCTTCGAGATCCTGGGTCCGCTGCTCAACGGCGGCAGCATCGAGGTCGTCCGCGACCTGCTGGAGATCGGCGAGCGCGGCAGCTGGCACGGAACGCTGGTGAGCGGTGTGCCCTCCGTGCTCGCCCGGCTGATCGCCGACGGCGGGCCGGACCTGCGCGCCGGGTACCTCGTCCTCGCCGGGGAGGCCCTGACGCCGCGGGTGGCCGCCCAGCTGCGCGCGGCCGTGCCCGGGGCCCGGCTGGTCAACGCGTACGGCCCCACCGAGGCCACGGTGTACGCCAGTTCCTCGGCCGCGGACGACACCGGCGACGGTGCGCCGCCCATCGGCCGCCCGCTGCGCAACACCCGGCTGTACGTCCTCGACGACCGGATGCGCCCCGTGCCCACCGGGGTTCCCGGGGAGCTGTACATCGGCGGCGCGGGGGTCGCCCAGGGCTACCTGCACCGGCCGGAGCTGACCGAGGAGAGGTTCGTACCGGACCCGTTCGGGGCCGCGGGCGGCCGCCTGTACCGCTCCGGCGACGTCGTCCTGCGCCGGCCCGACGGGCAGCTGGAGTACCTCGGCCGCGCCGACGACCAGGTGAAGCTGCGCGGCTTCCGCGTGGAGCCCGGGGAGATCGAGGCCGTGCTGGCCGGGCAGCCCGAGGTCGCCCAGGCCGTCGTCATCGTCCACGTGGACGGCCACGGCGAGCGCCGGCTCGTGGGGTACGTGACTCCCGCGCCCGGCGCCGTGCCCGACCCGGCGCGCCTGCGCGCGGCGGCCGCGCGCGCCCTGCCCGAGTACATGGTGCCCACCGTCGTCACACTGGACGAACTGCCCCTGTCGCCCAGCGGGAAGCTGGACCGCGGCCGCCTGCCCGACCCGGGGTTCCGGGCGTCCGCGGGCCGCCCGCCCGAGACGCCCGAGGAGCGCGGCCTCGCCGCCCTCTTCGCCGACATGCTCGGCGTGGCGGAGGTGTCCGCGGCGGACGGCTTCTTCGACCTGGGTGGCCATTCGCTGCTGGCGATCCGCCTGGTCCGCCGGATCCGCGAGGAGACCGGGGCGGAGCTCACCGTCCGGGACGTCTTCGAGACCCCGACGGTCCAGGGCCTGGCCCAGCGGCTGGGCCGCGGTGCCGGGACCGCCGCCGGCGGTGACTTCGGCGTCCTGCTGCCCCTGCGCCGCACCGGTTCCCAGCCGCCCCTGTTCTGTGTCCACCCGGGCTTCGCCCTGGGCTGGAGCTACGCGGCGCTGATGCGCCGGCTCGACGCCGACCAGCCGGTCTACGGCCTCCAGGCGCGCGGTGTCGGCGTCGAGGAGGAACTGCCGGCCACGTTCGAGGAGCTGGTCGCGGACTACCTGGAGCACATCCGGTCCGTGCAGCCGCACGGCCCGTACCGGCTGCTCGGCTGGTCCTTCGGCGGGCTGGTCGTCCACGCCCTGGCCACGCGCCTGCAGGCGGAGGGCGAGGAGGTCCAGCTGCTGGCCATGCTGGACACGGTGATGGTCGGCACCGACGAGGAGCTCGACCCCGCGGAGCAGCGGCGGCTCATCGAGACCGAGACCGCCGCGGTACGGCAGGTCGTGCCCGACGAGGACCGGCTGCTGCGTGTGGTGGAGAACCTCATCCGGGTGCGTTCGCTCTTCCGGCCCGGGCGGTTCGAGGGGGACGTGCTGCACTTCACCGCCGCCGAGGAGCCGGGGCGTACCGACTCCGTCAGCGACCCCTGGCGGCCGTACGTCGCCGGCCGGGTCGAGGAGCACCGCATCGCCTGCTCCCACTTGCAGATGATGGACGTCCGGCCGGCCCAGGAGATCGGCGACCTGCTGGTCAAGACCCTGGCCCGCTTCCGCGCGCCGGAGGCGTCCGGGTCCGTGTCCTGACCGTGTGCCGCCGTGTGCACGACCCGTACGACCCTTACGACCGTGCCCGTACCTGCACGACCCGTACGACCGCACGACCTGCCCGACCGTACGACCCGCACGACCCGTAGCGCCTCTTTCCGTGGACCGTCCGGTCCGGTCCGCCGCGACCGGGCGGCCCCTCGTACCGCCCCACCGCACGAAGGACTTCTCATGCCCCGTACTGCCCTGGTACTCGGCGGCAACCGCGGCATCGGCCTGGCCGTCGCCCGCCGGCTGGCCGACCGCGGTGACCGGGTCGCCGTCAGCCACCGCACCGGCGAGCCCCCCGAGGGGCTGTTCGGCGTGCGGTGCGACGTCACCGACCCCGAGGCGGTGTCCGCCGCCTACGCCCGGGTGAAGGAGGAGCTCGGCCCGGTGGAGGTGCTCGTCGTCAACGCGGGCATCACCCGGGACCGGCTGTTCGTGTCGATGACGCGGGAGGACTTCGAGGCCCCGCTGCACACCAACCTCGTCAGCACTCTCCACACCGTCAAGCCCGCCCTGCGCGGCATGATGCGCGCCCGCTGGGGGCGGATCGTCCTGGTCTCGTCGACCGTGGCGCTGTCCGGAGCGGTGGGGCAGACGAACTACGCGGCCTCCAAGGCGGGGCTCATCGGCTTCGGCCGCTCCCTCGCGCTGGAGGTGGCGCGGCACGGCATCACGGTCAACGTCGTGGCCCCCGGCTACACCGACACCGACATGGTCGCCGCCATGCCCGAGGCCGAGCGCACCGCCCTGCTCGCCGCCGTGCCGATGGGCCGGATGGCCGCGCCCGAGGAGGTCGCCGGCGCCGTGGCGTACCTGACCGGCGAGGACGCGGGCTACGTCACCGGCACCGTCCTCCAGGTCGACGGGGGCGTGGCCATGGGCCACTGACCCGGCACGGACACCACTCACGACCACACGAACCGGCCCGTACGGCCGTGCGAGGGGGAACAAGCAGTGCTCACGGGGCTGCCGCGCGTGCGCGGAACAGGAACCGGCGCGGTCACGCGCCCGGCGACCGTCCGGGCCGCGGTCCGACCCACCCGTGACGTCCTGCCCCTGCTCGGCACGGTGCGACTGGCCCCGTACGAAGAGGCCCGGGCGGCCCGTCTCGCCCCCGGGCCCCGCCGGGACGACTTCCTGGCGGCGCACGTCCTGGTCCGGCTGTGCGCGGCCCGCGCCACCGGCGAGCCCCTGTCCTCCCTGGTCGTCGCCCAGCGCTGCGAGGACTGCGGCGGCGACGACCACGGGCGGCCGTACCTGCCGGGCCGGCCCGGCACCGGGATCAGCCTCTCGCACGCCGAGGGCGTCGTGGCGGCCGCCGCGGGCCCCGGCCCGGTGGGCGTCGACGTCGAGGCGGTCCCCCCGGGCGCACCGGGCGCGCCGGACGCCAGGCTCCTCGCCCGGGTCCTGGCACCGCCCGAGATCGCCGCTGTCCGCGGCGCGCCCGACCCCATGGTCGCCTTCCTCCGCCACTGGGTGCGCAAGGAGGCGCTGGTGAAGGTGGGGGCCGCGACCCTGGGCACGCTGCGACGGCTGGACCTCACCGACCCCGCGACCACCTCCGGGCTGCGGCTGCACGACTGGACGAGCCCCGACGGCCGCTTCCTGGCCGCCGTGGCCACCGGCGAGCCGTCGCCCCCGGGCCCCGGCGGCGACCCCGTCTTCGACCCTCCGCCCGCATCCGGCGGCGGCACCACCCCTTCTCCACTTCCTCACCAGGAGCAGTACCGATGACCACGAATCAGTCCGCCGCACCGTCACGGACCCGCACGGCGACCCCGCGCCGGTTCCTGATGTGCCCCCCGCGCCACTTCGACGTCACCTACTCCATCAACCCGTGGATGCACCCCGGAAAGCCCACCGACGGGGCGCTCGCCCTGCGGCAGTGGGAGGGGCTGCGCGACCTGTACCGGGAGCTCGGCCACACCGTGCACGAGATAGACCCGCTGGAGGGCCTGCCCGACATGGTCTTCGCGGCGAACGGCGCGACCGTGGTCGACGGGAAGGTGTTCGGCGCGCGCTTCCGGCACGTGGAGCGCACCGCGGAGGGCCCGGCCTACCTGGCCTGGTTCCAGCGCCAGGGGTACGAGGAGCTGTACTGGCCCGAGTACATCAACGAGGGCGAGGGCGACTACCTGGTCGTCGGGCGGCGCATTCTGGCGGGCACGGGCTTCCGCACGGACCAGCGCTCGCACTTCGAGGCGCAGGAGTTCTTCGGGCTGCCCGTCACCACCCTCCAGCTCGTCAACCCGTCGCACTACCACCTGGACACCGCCCTGTCGGTGCTGTCGGACGACGAGGTGATGTACTACCCGGCCGCCTTCTCCGAGGGCAGCCGGGCCGTCCTGCGCGAGCTGTTCCCCGACGCCGTGCTCGCCACGGCCGAGGACGCGGCCGTGTTCGGGTTGAACGCGCTCTCGGACGGCCGGCACGTCCTGCTCCCCAAGGCCGCCACCGGGCTCGCTGCGCAGCTGTCGGCCCGCGGCTTCGAGCCGATCGGCGTGGAGCTGACCGAACTTCTCAAGGCAGGCGGCAGCGTGAAGTGCTGCACGCTCGAACTGCGGGGGTGATCGCGATGACGGACAGCCACATCGTGGAGCGGTACGACGGCACGGCCGTCAACTGCCTGACGGGCAGTTACTCCGTGCTCTCGGGCATGGTCGGCCGCCCCGTCGAGGAACAGGTCGTCTTCGAGCGCGGCGACGGGTTCCTCTTCCAGGCGGGCCTCGACGAGTCCGGCTATCCGGAGTACATCTTCCCGGTCGAGGAGGCCGGCGCCCTGGGCATGACGCGCTCGGGCTTCACCGTGCACAAGGAGCCGGTGGACTTCGACGCGCCGGGTCCGCAACTGGCGGCGCTGCTGGAGAAGTTCGGCGGCGTGATCGTGTGGGTCAACACGGCGCACCTCGGCTATGCCGCGGTGTACCGCGACAACGCGCCCTATCTGCACGCCGTCGTGGTCGAGTCGATCACGGCCGACCACGGTCACGTGCAGGTGCGCGACAGCCTCGTCGTGGACATGAAGCCGTTCAGCTGCCGTGCCGTCCTCGCCCTGGACGACCTCGGCCGGGCCGCGGCCGACCGCATCCGCAGCGACGCCCACGACGCCATGGGCTTCTTCTACGCCGTGTCCGACTCCCTCACCGCGGCGCCCGGAGCGGGCGAGGGCGGTACGGACGGGGGCGGTACGGACGGGGGCGCGGGGCTGGGCGGCGCCCTGGCGCGCCAGGCCGAGCGGTTCTTCGCGGAGCCGCGGTTCCGGGGCGCGATCCGCCGCTACCAGGAGCTGTGCGAGGAGTGCTTCGACGCCGGCGGGGAGCGCGCCGCCCGCGGCGCCCGCCGCCTGTTCCACCACGCCTCGGTCCTGTACGCGGTGCCCAGCCTCACCCTGATGGGCCGTTCCCTTCGGGCCGCCGGCGCCTCGGAGGCCACCCTCGCGGTGCACGAGGAGGCGCTGCGCCACTGGGAGGCCATGGGCGTGCTCGCCCTGCGCTACGAGGCGACGTCCGCGCCGTCCGTACGGACCCGGATGGCGAAGCGGTTCGACCAGCTGGAGGAGACCACCCTGGCGCTGTGGCGCTCGGTGGCCGGGGACTGGCCGACGGCCGCGACGGCGGCGACGGCGGGCTGACGCCCGGGGCGGGCCGCTGCCGGGCGGCCCGCTCCGGACGCCCGCGACGTGGGGGGGGGGGGGGGGGGGGGGGGGGGGGGGGGGGGGCGGGGGGCGGGGGCGGGCGGGCGCGCGCGGGGCCCCCCCGCGCCGCGGGGGCCCGGCACCCACCCCCGACCACACACCACCGCGC